>JACOSC010000289.1 GCA_016179055.1 Acidobacteriota bacterium | reverse complement strand
GACAAGAGCACGGCCAGGATTCAACCGTCGCTACGCGACGGGGAGCCTGCTCGGCCACCATCGGCAGGCCCTAAAGGACCTGCCTACAGTCAGTGGTCCCTACGGGACCATAACGGCTGAGCAGTTACAAAAATATAATAATAGATTGGAAATCCAATCTTCCTCACGGGGAGGAGTCTATCATAGTCGGGGGGGTCAACAACAAAAAAGCCACGCGGCGGCAAGATTTTTGACGCCATGCCCCACGACGGGCGGCGGGCTTCAACTTCCTTTTGCCGCGCGCTCTGTTCCTTCCGCCGTCTGTCGTGGGGCGTGTGTTATCTGCCGTAAAGATCACTTTTGTAAATCTATATATACTGCGAGCGGGCATAAACTATCATTTTAGGGGGCCCCACTCTTACAGAACCGGGAGCGGTAGCGACCGGGTGGTGAACCCTTTCACAACGGGCCAACCCGGTCGCTACCGCTCCCGGTTCTGTTACTTTGTGACCGTTCAAAGTATAGCTCCCGATATCACCAAAGAAGTAGAGACGATTGGTATCTGGCAAGATGAAATTGTGTTGAAACGGGCAAAATATTTTTTGGAGGTCGGGTTTCGCCATTTATTCATGCGGGCGTTTGACGATTAGGAACCCCCTCCGACATGGCCTCTCCCTCTAACCACAGAGGCACAGAGTTCACGGAGGGATATGGCCTCGTTGGCCACCTACAGTCATCGGACACGCTCATTCATATGAGGTCTCAACCGGTCATACTCCTCTCGGATCATCTTTTTCTTTTCTTCTTTTACCCGCCCATAGAGCCACGGGTCCTTCCTAGCGTCTTGCCAATCCTCCTCGATCATCGGCTGGATCCACCTTTCGATAAGGTCTCCCAGCCTGCTTTACCACGAGGACTCCAATTTGACCAGCTCTATTCCAGGTGTATCAACTTATTTTTGGATGGCTCCTAAGGGGGTGGCCGGTCGATTTATGATATACTAGGAACCGGAATCAAAACCCGCAAGGAGGAGGTAGCCATGATGGGCAAGACCATTCAAGCCGTTTATGAGAACGGCGTTTTCCGCCCATTGGACCCCGTGGAGCTTACCGAGGGGGAACGGGTTATAGTAGAAATTCCTCCCAAGCTTACTCCGGAGGAAATCCAGCGCAGCCTTAGCGCGTTACACCTGTTCGTGGATGCTTTTTCCGACGCGAGCGAGGAAGCGCGGCAGAGATTCGACGAAGCGGTACAACGCCGGTCCCTGTTTGCGGGGCGACAGCCTGATCTATGAACGGCTATACGCTCGATACCAATATAATCACCGCACTATTGAAACGGAATGCCGCGGTGATCCAAAAGGTAGAAGCCACCCTCCAAGTCGGCTACCCGGTCGTCTTCAACGCCATAAGTTACTACGAGATCAAGCGCGGTTTGCTGGCTGCCGGAATGCGTAGACAACTCGCTTAGCTTAACAACTTCTGCCAGATACGCGGAATAGTCATGCTGGACCAGAACGCGCTGAACAAAGCCGCGGAAATCTACGCCGACCTCAAGAAGAGCGGTCAGTTATTGGAAGATGCTGACATTCTTATCGCCGCTATCTCCATTGTGAACGACCTGACCTTGGTAACAAACAACACACAGCATTTTGCCCGCATTATAGAGCTGCGCATGGAAGATTGGCTGGTACCAAAATCTCCGTGACCGCCCTTTATTAACCGTGGCCCCTGGCATGGACTAACCTGGGGAGAGGTGCCAGGCTCTTGGTTTCACGGGGAACCAACCGCACCCACATCGTACGGGCAACGCTGGAATCCATGGCCTATCAATCACGAGATGTGATTGCGCTGATGGAAAAAGAATCCGGCATTCCGCTGGCCGAATTGCGAGTCGATGGCGGCGCCACGAGCAATGCACTCTTGATGCAGATCCAGGCCGATATCCTCGGCAAGCCGGTGGTGCGGCCGGCCGTTACGGAAACCACAGCCCTCGGCGCCGGTTATCTGGCCGGATTGGCCGTGGGGTTATGGAAAAGCGTCGACGAGTTGGCACAAAATTGGAAGGCCGAAAGAACGTTCGAACCGGCAACCTCCGAGGCCGAGCGCGAGCGAGGCTATGCGGGATGGCAACGAGCCGTCAACCGCGCCCGAGACTGGCTTAAACCCGAAGGCGCAAGCTAGGGGGTGAACCCGCCGATTAGACTCTCGGCCGCGGCGGCGCGAGCGCCGGATGAGTGCGGAGCGTCGAGAGCCCATAATTTACTCTGTGAAACTTGGGGCTCTCGATTCTCCACGCGACGTGCGTAGGGGTGTGATTTCCTTATGATGTACTCGGCTAGATGGAACTTATCATCAGATCAGGATAAGTATCAGCCCCGTAGGGGCGGCATGTTTATAGCTAAGTTTTCGCAGAAGGAGGCCTCAAGCTCCGTAGGAGCGGCATGTGGTCGGCCGTGATGGCTCACATGTCGCCCCTACGGGGCTTGGGTCTTAAAGTAGCAGCCTCTGCTATAAACATGTCGCTCCTATATTTGTGCCAAATGGCAATTAACCAATAAATGTGTTCAAATAATTGACATTTGGCACAAATGAAGATAGTGACAAATGGTATGGAGATGCCATTTGGCATTATCTACGGAGCTTGCATCGTACCGAAATCACACAGGGTGCGTACTATGAACCCTTCTTTGATTTACCGGCCTTACCGGTAGGGGCGCTCTTCTTGGTGGCGGCCTCGGCGTCTTTTATCGACTTTTCCAACATAGAAATAATGTCCTTGGCCGCTTGTTTATTACCGTCGTTTTTTCCTATCTTCAGATACTCTTGCAGCACGTCAATGATATCTTTGGATTTGGTAGGATTGGCCAGCAAAGCCGGATCGCTCAGCATAGAGACGCCTAGTTGATAGAAGGCTTCCTCGTGCGGCGGATTCGTTTTGGTGGCCAGTTGGAAGGCGGCGATCGCCTCAAGGGGTCGCCCGCTGTTGACCATGTTGGCTCCCAAGTTGAAATAGTTCAACCCGGCTTTGGTTGGATCAAGCGCATTGGCCTTTTCAATGGCCTGCTTCGCCTCATCGATCTTTCCCATTTTTCCAAGAGCTACCGCCAGATTTTGATAATAACCTGCGTTGGCCGAATCCAAGATTATGGCTTGGTTGAAAGCAGTGATGGCTTCCGTCAGGTTCTGTTGCGCTTCCGACCGCTGTCCCTTCAGGGTAAGCAGGTCGGCCTGTTTACTTTGCGCATCGGCAAGATTAGCCCACACCACCGCAGTGTTTTTTGGATCCAGCCCCTTGGCCAGCGCCTGCTTGAATTGCGCAATCGCTTCGGGATACTGTTTGGCGCTGCTCAGTTTGATGCCTTCGTCAAAGAGCAATTTAGCTTCCCCTACGGATTTAGCCTGCAACTTGGCCTCCTCCACTTCTTTTTGCATTTTCTCCAGCTCTTCTTTGGTATATTGACTGGCCAGCTTCCCGCTGCCCGGGTTTAATTTGAAATTAACTTCACTATCGCCGCCGGCCGGGGGCCTAATGCCCTTCATTTCGTCAGGAACAAAGCCTTCCTTTTGGGCGATGATATGATAAACCCCCGATTGCAGGCCGCCATGATAATACTCCCCTTTCTTGTCGGTCTTGGTGCTATAGTTTCTTTTCATATCCATGCCGTTGATATCGATCTTTACGTCCGGCAGGGGCTGGCCCTTATCATCGAGGACCTTGCCGCGTATGGCGCGGTTCTGGGACAACACCGGCGCGGCGAAAAAGGTCATGATCAGGCCAACGGTTATAAGGCCACACGAGAATAGTGTTCGTAATGATTTCGTGAACATCATTAAACTCCTCCCATCTTCGAAGCGGCGAGGCGCGCTCCGGCCTGATCCACAGGACGGACTTACCTCGACGCTATCTGTTTAAAAAGCTTCGCAAGTCCGAAATTTTATCAGTAATCGGGCTTTCGGGCAAGCTGCGCAAGAAGAGGCGGCCGTAGGATCGGGTTACTAATCGCCGATCCAGCACCGACAGCACACCGCGATCCGTTTTGCTGCGAATCAGGCGGCCCAGCCCTTGCCGGAGCGCTATAATAGCTTCCGGCACCTGATAATCATAAAAAGAATTTCCGCCCTGCTGTTTGATGTAGTTCATGCGAGCCGCCACTAGCGGGTCGCCAGGCACGGCAAAGGGCAGCTTGTCGATAATGACACAAGAAAGCGCCTCCCCCGGCACGTCGACACCTTGCCAGAAGCTTGAGGTGGCAAAGAGAACCGCATGAGGTAGGCTCTTAAATTTTTCCAAGAGACCGCGGCGGCTCATTTCCCCCTGCATCATGACGGGGTAAGGCAATAGCTCTTTTAAACGCTCATAGACCTGTTTCATTTGATTGAAGCTGGTGAACAAGACAAAGGCTCTCCCCTCCGTGGCCTGCAGAATCTTTTGGATTTCCGCGGCGGCCGGCTCGGTAAATTCCGGCGCCCGCGGGTCCGGCATATGCGGCGGCAGATAAAGGATCGCTTGGCTTTCGTAATCAAAATTGCTGCCGAGCGCCAGCTCGTCGCACTCCTGCAGGCCAAGACGGCTTCTAATGTAATTAAATTGGCCGGCCGTGGTTAACGTGGCTGAGGTAAGTACGACGGTGTCAAGACACGCAAATAACTTTTCGGATAAGATGGGCGCCAGATCGATGGGAGAAGCTTGGAGAAATATCCCGCGTCCACGGACTTCATACCAATAAACGAACGCCGGATCGTTCGATTCCATGGCGGTCGCCAACTCCGTTTTAATTTCGGCCGCTCGCGTACGCAAAGGTGCAATCTCGTCCGGCGGCTCCGGCAGGGTGGCCAGGGCCGATTCCAGAATTTGCAAAACGGTATAGAGGCTGACGTAGCTTTCCCGTAAAGAATTTCCGGTATCGGCGGCCGACGACCCGGCCTCGCGGAAGCTGTCATCGGCGATCGCCGTGGTGGGCTCGTCGCCCTCCGCCGCGGTCACGGTTGCCATGACGTCTCCCGTAGGTTCAGGCCGGCTCCTGCTTCTGCGCAACGCGAACCGCCCATCCTCGCGCCGTAGCGCCATGAAAAATTTTTCGCAGCGCAGAAGCAATAGGCCCAGCGTTTCGTTAATGCGGCTCTCGAACCGCTTCGCTTCCTTCAGAGTCCGCTCCGTATCGCGCGCCAACTCCTCAATTTTATAGTTGCTGATGCTGATGCCGAAATATTGTGTTGCGATTTCTTCCAGCACGTGCGCTTCGTCAAATATGACGATTCGAAATTCCGGCAGCACCGTCCCGTCTCGCCATTCTTTCAAGGCCAGGTTGGCAAAAAACAGATGGTGGTTGACTATCACCAGATCGGATTTGGCAGCCTGCTGCCGCGCACGCGTGACAAAACAATCGTTAAACTGGGGACATTTCTGACCCGTGCAGGTCTCTCGCCGCGCGTCCAGTTGCTTCCAGATCGGCAGCTCCTCCGAAAGGACGCTCAGATCGGCGCGATCTCCCGTTTGGGTCTCTTTGGCCCACGCCAATATTTGGGCGAGCTCAGGGCCATCGGTGAAACCATAGAGCTTCGGCAGGCGAGCCGCGCGATCCAGCTTTTCCAGACAAACATAGTTGCTGCGGCCTTTCATATAGGAAACGGCCAATTTTCTCCCCAGGGCTTTTTCAACGAATGGTATGTCCTTAAAGAAGACTTGCTCTTGCAGGTTCTTGGTTCCGGTGGAGACGATCACGCGGTGGCCGCCGCGCAACGCGGCAAACAGATAGGCCAGAGTTTTGCCCGTGCCCGTGCCGGCTTCGACGCAAAGATGGCGCTTATTCTCTATAGCGCTCTCGATGGCTCTGGCCATACGAATCTGTTGGGGCCGATATTCGTAGGCCGTGTGATGCTGAGCAATTAAACCGTCAGAACCAAAGATGTCTTCCATAGCGATGAATGCGGAACGATGAGGCCGGCAAGGCCATACTGGCTTGATCGAATCGCTCGGCGGCCGCGTTTGGTTGGCTAAGGCTTCTCAGGCATTCGCTTACTGCCCTGTTGGCCAATGCGCGGCCAAACGAAATGCCCTTACCGTCATTGGCCGTAAGCCAATCCCTTATCATAAAATCGCCGAGGAGGTTGAGGCCTGCGCCATCAGAACGGCGCCTGGGTCTCGCGGAGTTCTTCATTCAGTGCTTGGCGAGCCGTACCGAGTACAACGGAAACTTCCTGGTCAATCCCAAGACCTCGGCGCGGATTTGCGCGAGGGCCAAATCGTCGTCGACGTGCTGTAAGGCTCGGGAAATCAGATTCCCGATCTTAATCATCTCCGCCTCGCCCATTCCGCGCGTGGTAACGGCCGGCGTTCCGATCCGTATGCCGCTCGCCACCATGGGCGGGTTGGAATCAAAGGGGATGGCGTTCTTATTAACCGTGATGTTGGCTTGTTCCAGCGCTTTTTCGGCGACTTTCCCCGTGATACCTTTGCAGAATACGTCTACCAACATTAAATGGTTATCCGTCCCGCCGGATACTAGGCGATAGCCGGCCTGGCTAAGGGTGTTGGCCAGCGTGCGCGCATTGGCGACAATGCACCGTTGGTAATTCTTGAACTCCGGTTGCAGCGCTTCTTTAAAACACACCGCTTTGGCCGCAATGATATGCTCCAGCGGACCGCCTTGATGGCCGGGAAACACGGCCCGATCCAGTTCCTTGGCTAATCTTTCTTTGCAGAGAATCAAACCGCCACGCGGACCGCGCAACGTTTTATGCGTAGTGGTCGTCACGAAATCCATGTGCGGAACGGGACTGGGATGGAGATCGGCGATCACCAGCCCGGCGATATGGGCAATATCGGCCATGGTGTATGCGCCGACTTTCTGTGCAATCTCCGCAATGCGCTCAAAGTCAATGATGCGAGGATAGGCGCTGGCGCCGCATACGATCATGCGCGGCTTAACGCGCAGCGCGGTAGTTTCCAGTTCATCGTAGTCAATCCGCTCGGTATCCTTACGAACGCCATAGGCTTCGACCTTGTACATTATTCCGGAGAAATTGAGAGGGTGCCCGTGTGTAAGGTGGCCGCCATGGGCCAGATTCATGCCGAGAATCGTATCACCGGGATTCAGTACCGCCATATACACGGCCGTATTGGCTTGCGCGCCGGAATGCGGCTGGACATTAGCGTGCTCGGCGCCAAACAGTTTCTTGACCCTTGATATGGCTAAGCTCTCAGTAACATCGACATATTGGCAACCGCCGTAGTAGCGTTTTCCGGGCAAACCTTCGGCGTATTTATTAGTCATGACCGAGCCCATGGCCTCGAGCACCGCTTCGCTGACAAAGTTTTCAGAAGCGATAAGCTCGAGGGTGCCGGCTTGGCGTTCCGTTTCCTGATAAATGGCTTGGGCTACTTCAGGATCAACCTCGTGTAACGGTCTGCTCATATCCATAATGATCAACCCCCCTAAAATACCTGGGAGCGCCGGCATCCCTGCCGGCGAGTCCCGTCGCGGACCGCGTCCACCCTTGCCCCGACGGTAGTCGGGGCGCTCCCAGGGGTGTCGTTGCTATTTTCGTACGTTGTGGTACGCCCACAGGGCGCATGAGGGACTCCCCAGAAAATACGGAAGGCGGAACTAAGGGCCTTCCCACCTACTTTCATCCATCGCACAACGGCGCCCACGGGGCATGCTCAACTCTCTCTTGGCTGCCCGGCGGACAACGTCAATAAGGCTGGTTACCGGCTACGCGTCCCTGGCCGCTCGCGCTTACGTGGAAGACGCTGCACCAAAGCCCTTCTCCAGGGCGGAAATCTTGTTCAGGCGTGTTTGATGGCGCCCGCCTTCGAAGGGAGTTGCGAGCCATACCTTGATGATTTCTTTGGCTTCTGCGGCGGAGGTCATGCGACCACCCAGCACTAATATATTAGCCTCGTTATGCGCCCGGCTTAAACGGGCGGTTTCCGTGTTATAGCATAGAGCGGCGCGGGCGCCGGGAACCTTGTTGGCGGCTATGGCCATGCCGATGCCGGTGCCGCAGATCAAAAGTCCGCGCTCACAGGCGCCCCGCGCTACTCGTAGGGCGACCTGCGCCGCATAGTCCGGATAGTCAACGGATTCTACCGAAAAGGTACCGACGTCGATCACCTCAACCGCCAATTCCTGCAAACTTTTCTTGACGGCTTCCTTCAAGGCATAGCCGGCGTGATCGGCGCCCACAGCCATTCGCACAATTATTTCTCCCTCTGGATTGGGCGGATGATCTTCCGCGCGCTTTCTGAAGCGGATTAATAAGATCGCGCCCACATGGCCCAATACTATCGCATGCCGGTTGTTAATGCAATGAACGCAGTCACGGTCTAACTAACCAGAGTTCCATTCTCAGAGTCGGCGTGAGTGGATAGGCAACTTGTGCAATCAGGCAGAGCGCTTCAAATCCGCGGCGGGCGATTACTTTCTAAACAGCCGGTCAAAGGCCGCGCGGGCATCTTCGATTTTGGAGAGCGATTCGCTGGCTTCCTTTTCCACACTCTTACGCACGGTGAATAAGGCGCAGGCATTACGCAAGTCTTTCTTGACGATCCGCGCCGGAATGGCTTGCGTGCACTCGAGGTGGCGACTGGGATCGAAATGCAAGCAGTTCTTGCAGGAGTGCAAGTCGGATTTGCACTTCGGGCATTGACTCTCTTCGGTGACCCCAATTTGAACGCGAATCGAGGTCCCGCACAGCGCACAACGAAAGACTTCGCGGAAACCCGGCATGGTCGGCGATCGCACAGTTCTCGCACCGTCGCTCGCTTTCTTGATCGGCCGCGGCTTGGTCTCTTCCGAACCGCTCATGTAACCTTTCTGTCCGTATTTTCTACTCATAGGAGGCTCCTCGCAAGTCGTACCAGTAGAAGGCTAGCACAGTAGGCCGTGAAGTGTAAAGCTGGTTGTCTTGTTTAATGCGCTAACGCGTGCGAGAAAAAATAGAAGAGAAATATGCCCCTTTACTCCGGTAACCTTACACCGGACGAGCCGGAACCAACCCGGTTAATAGATGTATGCTCCCAATAACTTGGGGTAACCCATTGGGGACAGGCCAGAAGAACCGCCAAGTAATAGCCCCGCGAATCCGTGCTTGTCCCAACACAGATTATGGCACCGACCGGAAGGCTGTATGAACCGGCCGCGTAGCGGCCTAATGACTTTAGCCGTGTCCTTTAGGGCACGGGCCCGATGGTGGCCGCGGTAGCCCCGTCGCGTCAGCGACGATTGAATCGAGCGCTCATGGCGTTATACTCATACCTGTCCCGTGGATTCGACTCAATCGTCCCGACAGCGTCGGGACGAAAAGGATTTCCGCCGCCTGACCTACCGTGCCTTGAAAGGCACGGCTAAAGTCATTAGGCCGCTACGCGGCCGGTTTGTCCAGCCTTCGGTTTATAGTGCATAAGTTTGGGTGCGTTCCCGCAGAAATCATGGACTTGCTTTTGTACACGTATTAGTGTACACTTGGGGAGTGAAAAAGCGCGGCCTTGAGAAGCGCCTTGAAGATCTGGGCTGGTGGCGCGCCGGTGGCACGAAGCATGATAAATGACCAACGGTAAACAGGTCACGATGGTGGCGCGTCATTTGGAAATTAACGAGTGGACTGCTCGCGGAATCCTAAAGCTCGCGCAGCAGAACCCGGGAAAGGGAGTCAAGAAATGAGGCTGGCCATTGAAGGACTGATTCACAAACCAAAGGGCAAGGAGAAGTACTGGGCCGTCGGAGTACCCTTGCTTGAAATCTACTCGCAGGGAACGTCGAAAAAGAATGCGCTGCAAATGATCTGGTCCGCTATCGAAGAGGCGGTCGGTCAGAAGGGCTTTCGGGTTAAAGTCGAGTTAACCGGAAAGGACACATTTGCGGTAAGCGCCAAGGATTTTGGCACGCTACTTTCATTTATGCTACGGCAGAAGCGGGTTTCCAAGAAACTCACTTTGCGTGATGCCGCGAAGCGGCTAGAGTCGGCGTCCCCTAATGCCTACAGCCGCTATGAACGTGGTGAATCGGGCGCCTCGCTGGAAAAACTGGCCGAGCTTATGGGGGCCGTCGCAGAAGAAAAATACTTGCTCTTAAAGGCAGGCTGAGGTTGCCATAATTACTTTGGCAACCCTCTCCGTTTCACGTGGTACCGGCGCAAACGTTTTCATCTTTGTGTCTTCGTGGTTAAATGAATCCTACGATTACTATACAAAACCATCATCAGAAAATCTCCCTGGCTGATGTAAACCACCAACAAATTTGACGTACACCCATCCACAAGAAATAAAAGATTTTCTGGCGACATATCCTTGGCTTCGTTAAACTAGAAAGATGTACGAAAAAGGATTATAAGCAGTAAAGGGGAAATAACATGGCCGAAAGAAAACGGACTTCGGTGGATACGGTAAAAAGAGAAACCACCAAGAGAATAGCCGTAGAAGAAGCCCTAAACCGTGCGCTTGAGTATTTTAAAAGGTTGTATGCAAGTCAAAGCGTATCCAGTGTTCAACTAGAGGAAGTAGTATTATCGGACGATAACGACTATTGGTTCATTACGCTCAGCTATCGGGAACCTGACCAGATACTTGGCGCCATCAAATCCACAACAAAATATAAAATTTTTCAGATTCATGCGGAAACTGGAGCTGTAAAGTCGATGAAGATAAGGGACGTGTAAGCAATGATGGATCACATTCATGAGCTAATAGTTCGTTACAAAAATAAAGGAATTCTTGTTGACACCAATGTGCTGCTGCTTTACCTCATGGGAAAATATGATCACACTCGGATTAAAAAGTTCCCACGTACAGAGAAATTCAGCGAGAGAGACTTCGAAATTCTGTCTGACATTTTACAACCATTTCAAAAAGTCGTTACGACACCCAATATTCTTACCGAAGTAAGCAATCTCTCAAATAAGCTCTGGGGTGAAGTCCGACTTGGATATTACAATACATTCGCAAACTATATAGCGCATTCAGAGGAACTCTACATTGAGAGTAAAAAAAATCTGTGTCCTTAATTATTTTCACGAATTTGGTCTCACGGATTGCGGAATTATAAATTTGGTTAAGGACAAATACCTAGTTCTTACTGATGAATTATCCTTGACCAAGTATCTTGAGAAAAACAATATTGCTGTAATCAATTTTACCCGGCTTCGTCCTTATTATTGGGAATAAATATTCCGTTTGACCAATGAGATTAGGGGGGCAACCAGATTTTCAACTAATTCGGAGGGCATTCTATGCGCATCAGGCTTGTTATTCCGGGAATTCTCTTGTCCATGATACTGACGTTCTCGACCCTTTTCGGCGAAAAGAAAGAGGCAAAACGTCTCAAGGAGTCCGGCGCCGTTTTCAAAGAGATCATGTCGGCGCCGGATGCCGCGATACCGCAAAACCTGCTGGATCGCGCCGAGTGTGTGGCCGTGATACCACACGTCATTAAGGGCGGATTTGTATGGGGCGGCGAGTATGGAAAAGGCGTGGTAAGTTGCCGTAGCCCGCGTCGAGGCAGTTGGGGGCCGCCGGCCTTCATTAGATTAACCGGCGGCAGCTTTGGCGCGCAGATCGGTGGCCAAGCCATCGACATTGTGCTTTTAATCATGAAACGGCGCGGCATAGACAGCCTGCTCAAGGATAAATTTAAACTGGGCGCCGATGCTTCCGTCGCCGGCGGCCCGGTCGGCCGGCGCGCCGAAGCCGCCACGGACATCTTGCTGCGAGCCGAGATTTTGGCTTATTCTCGCAGCCGCGGCCTTTTTGCCGGTGTGGCTCTGGACGGAACCGTCGTCGCTGCCGACAAGGATGCCAACCGGACTATTTACAAAAAGGATATGGCCGCCCCCGATATATTGAATGGGCAAGGCGTTTCAATTCCTGGCGAAGCGGCGGGATTTCTTTCGGCGCTGAAGCAGTACACCTCCAAGAATTAAGACAAGAAAAAAATTCGTACTTGTTTAGCGGTCTGCACTGGTACAGAATCGGGAGCGGTAGCGACCGGGTCTATGTGCCATACGGCGCTACGGAGTTTGGATATTAAGTGGAGCGGAGTACCGCTTACCACCCAAAGCTCCGCAGGAGCGGGCTATAATAGCCAGGGGCAAGCGTACAGCGCAGCCCCTGGAAAAAAAGCGTCCCAGCACGCCAGCCCTGAAAGGGCGCACTAAGGGAGATCAATTCCTACACCAGCGCCGCTCGTTTCAGGCTGAGCTACGTGTCTGGTGCCGGAAAAAAGAGGTCGGGTTGGATGAGCATTAAGCCTGGGATTGCGGTTGGTAGCTTCGCCGAAAGGTATCCCGCCCTTTCAGGGCTTATATTTTCCATAGTCTTACATACCAGGGGCTGCGCTTGCCCCTGGCTATTATAGCCCGCTCCTTCAGAGCTACGAGAACAAGCTTCGAACTATGGCGGGACGTCCAGTGGCCTGCAGCAAATGTCCACCCTTCAGTGTGCCATACGGAGCTTACCCGGTCGCTACCGCTCTCGGTGCCGCATCGGCTGGGTGTCTTTAGGCGTGGGAGGCTGAACGATGGTTGCGCCGTTCCATTGCTGATTACTTTGGCTCTTATGGCGGGTTGCTCTTGATCAGGCAAGACAGACTTTCGGCAAGGCCGCCGCGGCCTTATCCAACATCTATTAACCCGAACCACTTCTCCCAGGTCTGCCGAATGGCCTTATACACCTGGACCAGAGCCGGCTCGGGCGCACGCGCCATGCGATCCAAAAACTGTGCCGCTTCCTCGCGCGCGAGCTCAAGCAGTTGGCGATCGCGCACAATGTTACCAAAGCGAAACTCCGGGATGCCCGACTGCCGCGTGCCGGCGAATTCACCCGGCCCTCGTAGCTCCAAATCCAGCTCGGCAATTTTAAAACCGTCGTTGCTCTCGGCCATGATGGCCAGTCGCTTGCGCGTGTCGGGCGCCGTCGCTCGATCAATCAACAGCGCGCAGGTCGATGCCGCGGCGCCGCGTCCCACGCGCCCCCGTAATTGGTGCAATTGCGCTAAGCCGAAACGTTCGGCATGTTCGATCACCATCAATGTAGCGCGTGCCACGTCGATACCGACTTCGATGACGGTGGTCGCCACCAAAATATCCAAATCTCCTTCGACAAAGCGGCGCATCACCTCATCCTTTTCCATTCCCTTCATACGGCCGTGCAACAATCCTATTCGCAGTTGTGGGAATATCGCTTGCGCCAAATGTTCGGCCATCTGTTTGGCCGCCTTCAAATCAACCTTCTCCGACTCTTCCACCAGCGGATAGACCACATATACTTGTTCTTTTCGCTCTACCGTTTGCCGTATTAGCTCGTAGACCTCGGCGCGCTCGTCGTCGGCTCGCAAGAGCGTTCGGATCGGTCTTCTCCCGGGCGGCAACTCGTCAATGATGGATAGGTCAAGATCGCCATAAATCGTCAAGGCCAGTGAGCGGGGAATGGGCGTGGCCGTCATGACCAGAGTGTCCGGCGCCGCCGTCTTCTTCATCAAGGTTGACCGTTGTAATACGCCAAAACGGTGCTGCTCATCAATCACCACGAAGCCGAGATTCTTAAAGACCACCTCTTCCTGAAGGATGGCATGCGTGCCGATAACCAATTGAATAGTCCCGTCGGCAATTTGGCCGCGCAATTCTTCCTTAAGGCGTTTTTTCACGCCGGCCGTCAGCAACCCCACGCGATAACCCGTGGAGGCCAGGAAGCGCCTTATCGTCAAGTAATGTTGCTCGGCCAGAATCTCGGTGGGCGCCATGAGGGCCGCTTGGTAGCCGTTTTCTATGGCGATGATAATAGCCTGCAGGGCTACAATGGTTTTTCCACAGCCGACATCGCCCTGCACCAGTCGATTGAGCGGCCGCGCAGAACGCAAGTCATCCACGATCTCACGCAGCACGCGCTTCTGCGCCGTCGTAGGATGAAAAGTCAAAATGCTTCTGACTACATTGCGCACATGGTCATCGATGTGATAAGACCGCTGCCGCACTGCCTTTTCGCGCAGACGCTTGCGGTGGAGCAGGCCCACTTGCAACTGAAAAAATTCATCGAAGATCAAACGCTGGTGGGCCGGTGACCGTTGGTTACATAGCTCCTCGAGCGCGCGACTACGCGCGGCAGGATCCGTAGACGGAATATCCGGAAAATGAACTTGCGTTAAGGCTGTTTGCCTGGAGAGAAAATTGTATTTATGAACCAGGTAGGGCGGCAGGGTGTCTGCGACCTCGTCTTCCAGGTTTTCGATTACCGTGTAGATAACTCGGCGAAGGATTTTCGGGGTCATCTCCCCGACCTTACGGTAAACCGGCACGACGCGACCAATATGCAGACCACTATCCGGGCTGTCTTCGATAATCTCAAATTCTGGATTGATTAGGCAGAGCGCCGGAAACCGGAAACTATCCACCCGTGCCTGTCCATAGAAGATGACGACCAAGTCCCGTAGGAGAATTTTTTTTAAATAAGGTTGGTTAAAGAATTTGATGTTGACCGCGCCGGTCTCGTCGCGTACATTAAGCTCGTAGATTTGAAAACCGCTCTTGGATGTCGTGTGGAGCCCCGCCACGATAATCCGGCCGCAGATAACCGCGATATCGCCGTCGCGTAACGAGGCTATGGTCTTGAAATGCGTGCGATCTTCATAGCGAAACGGCTTATAATACAGCAGGTCTTCTGCGGTTTGTATACCTTCGGCCGCCAGCAGTTCACCGCGACGCGGCCCAATTCCCTTAAGGTATTGCACTGGGGTCGCCAATGTGACCATGATTTCAAAACCAACTATCAGCCGGCGGTTTACACTTGGTCGAGGTAGAGTTCCTCCCGGTCGGGATTATAGCCGAACAGCTCCGCATAGCGACTCCAATTTACCAGAGTTTTGAAAATATGCTGAGGCTGCTCTTGCGGCAAAATGCGGGCGAGCTCCTCGAGAATGGCGTCTTTCTCCAGACGCTTCTCCTCAGCTTGCTCGAGCAGGCGCGTAAAATGCTGGAAGATGCGGAGCTTTTTCAACTGCTCTTTGAACAATTGCTTCTTAACATTGCTATTGCCCTTGAGCATTTCCTCCCCTAGGCGCTCAAGGGTCACGTCGCCGCTGGGCGTATCGAGAAATCCCAGCATCTCCCCGCCCTTGATGACCAGAAGCAGATCGCCGAGCTCGTAATTAAGCTCGCGACCCAGCTTATAGATGTCTTCCTTGCCGCCCCGCTGGTGCAGCAATTCCATCAGGCCAAGAATTCGATTGATACCGCTTTGCGGTAAGGGCTCAACGTCCATACAAAGCGCCTCCCATTACGCAATAAGTGAAAAGATCTTGTCAACATATTCGTTGAACGCCGGGGACTTCTTATACCGCGGCCGCTCCATGTTGACCTTAATATCCTCAACCAGGGTTCCCGGACGCGCCGATAAAACAATTACCCGATCGGCCAGTTCGACGGCTTCTTCAATTATGTGGGTGACAATGACGATGGTATTGACCGGAACTTCGCGATCCTCCCATATATCGAGAAATTCCGCGCGCATGGTGATCGCCGTTAAAGCATCCAGGGCCGAGAAGGGCTCATCCAAGATCAAAATCTTGGGCTCAATCGCCAAAGCGCGTGCCAGTCCTACTCGCTGCTTCATGCCGCCCGAGAGCTCGCGCGGATACGCCTCTTCGAAGCCGTCCAAACCCACTTTGTCTATATAGAAAGTCGCTTTTTTCAAACAGATTTCCGGGGTTAATTGGCGGGCCCGCAGACCCAGTTGCACATTTTCTAAAACGGTCATCCAGGGGAGCAAGGCAAATGACTGAAAGACCATGGCCGCTTCCAGGTTGATCCCGTTCAAAGGCCGGCCCTTGTAAAGCACCTGCCCGCTGGACTGCGGAACCAGCCCAGCCATGATCCGCAGCAGGGTACTCTTCCCACACCCTGAGGGGCCCACCAGCGCAACACATTCGCCCTCGTTGATGCCAAACGATACGCGACGCAAAGCGATCAGATTGCCTTTACTATGCGGGTAACTCTTGGTGACGTGGTCCAGTTCCAATATAGCCATAGCGCTTAGTACTCGATCTTATACTTGGCCATAGCCTGGAAATACAATCTTCGCCAAAAAAGCCGATTGATCAGGACGATGACGGTAACCATAGAGAGCAAAGATAACAAAATCATAGTGGTATCGCCAGTCTTGTACACAGCTTCGTCCAGGAGGGCGCCAATGCCTAAAACGGAATGAGTTACTTCTTTGTACTCCATGTACTCCGAGAAAATGATGGCGTTCCAACCGCCGCCCCACGCCGTGATGCTCCCCGTGATCAACGAGGGGACGATGGCCGGAATGATGAGTTGTCGCCACCGATTGAGCTTACCGAGACCGAAGGATTGTACGACCTCTTTCAGATCGCCTGGGATGTTGCGAACCCCGGCGATCAGATTGAACAACAAATACCCTTGCATGCCGGTGAGTATAATCAGCGTGGCTGGAACGTTCATCGTTGTGTAAGGGATCAGAGGCACCAAGAGTGGATAAAATGCCGGCGCTGGAATCGACACACCGATCTCGGCCAAAGGCGTGGCAATCTTGGCCAGCCGCTCGCGCTGGCCCACCCATATGGCGAGCGGCAGCGTCCAGGCCAACGCCAAAACGTACGCGACACTCATTCGTAAGCCTGAAGCCAGAATGGCGGCAGGAATCAGAACCGCCTGATCAGGCCAGGGTTTCCGGAGAGTGTAGATCAGCGTTCTCGTGGCGCGCCAGGACCCATAAGCGACCATGAGGATAAAGAGCCAAAGCGCCAAACGCTTTATCCAGGTCAGCAAGCGCGCCTTGGCCGCTACGGATTTCTGAGAGTCCAAGATCAGAAAGTGGCTTAATCGGTCAAAGATAGCATCGATGGGCCGGCCGACTCTGCGCGCCCAGCGGGTCAATAAGGTTTGATCCCGTATCCAATCCAGGACGCGCGAGCCTTCCGGGCTCGTTGTGGAGACGGCGAGCTCGTAACGGAATTTCTCGGCCCATACCGAAAGGGGCCGCCAGAGAAATATATCCATGCACACAATGATCGTGATCAAGGCGCCGAGTCCGACCAGCACGAGCTCCACCTTGCCCGTCTCTGCCGCGGTGGCTAGGAAGCTCCCCAGCCCCGGCAGCTTATACTTGTCGCGGCCTAACGTAAGAATCTCACACGCGGTGAGCGCGTACCATCCGCCGGCCCAGGACATAATACTGTTGTAAACCAATTTTGGAATACACGCCGGGAACAGAAATTCCCTAAACTTGAGCCAACCGCGCACGCCGTAGGAAGTCACCGCTTCCTTCGAATCCTCCGGCAATGTGGTGAGTGACTCGTATACGCCGAACGCCATGTTCCAGGCTTGGCTGGTAAAAATCAAGGATATGATGGCGAGCTCGACGCCGATGCGACCATGAAGAAATTGTATGAAGAAGTATATGGCGGCCGGGAACAATCCCAATACGGGGATGGACTGGAAAATATCGAGCGCCGGAAGCATCAGCTTTTCGGCCCGCGGGTTGGTCGCCGCGACATACCCATAACTCAGAGCAAAAGCCAGCGCCAACGCATACGCAATCAGCATTCGATAAAAAGAGCACCAGGCGTAATAAGGCACCTGGCTCAGCTCGGTGGGTAGCCGCGGGCTAACGAGCCGGAATTTGGGCGCCTGCGAATAGATCAGCACTATGAAAAGCAGAACCAGAATAAAACTGATAATGTAATATATTCGCTTACGCGCATCCAACCAGTTCATGAGTGCCTCTTCGTCGATTCAACGGCGGAGCGAGTTTCAACAAAAGTCGGTCGTCAGATCCGCCCCATTCAAAGCTGACAGTATAATGAGTGACGGAGGGATCGGGCAAGAGACTAGGTCGGACAAATCGACTACTACCTGATTAAATGGGTAATAAATATTTGGCCTTTACTCCGTCGCGATGTGCGGCAGGGCGCGAAAACAATCCCAACGGGATTGCGGAACAAAGCCCCGGGTTGGCCGCGGGACGCGGCCAACCCTGGGAACGCGATGCGAAATGGTTGCAACCCCCAAGGGGTTGCGGCACGACCGAGCGCAGGTTCGCCGAGACGCAACCCCGTTGGGGTTGCGAATGTCTGCCGACCTTTTCCCAGGGTAGCTCGTTCCTCGCAACCCTGGGCTTTGAGACAGAATCCCGTTGGGATTCGAACCGTGGGACCGTGGCCTATACATGCCACGGTGACCAATTTGCAACAGAATCCTGTTGGGATTCGAACCCCCGCGAGGTTGCAACCGCGCTTCCTCATCAATCCCAAACATGTCGTTCATCCCATTCCTGCTGCTGGTTCCGGAATAATCCACTGCGGCCAAACTCGTACCGGCAGCAGCGGCGGACGGCGAAGAAGTCATCGGCTGCGGTCGATGACAGGGCTTCTAACTTCCAGATTCGTAATGCCTCAGAAGGTGTGAAGATATTCATAATGCTCGATTTTTTTGTCTGAAACTTATTGATTCTGCGTAGAGGGTTTTTAAAAAAATCAATTTTTTCACACCTTCTCAGTTATTGGGGGCAAAGCCAAGTGGCACGGGCGTCCCGCCCGTGCCCGGCCTGACCAGAGCACAAGGGCGAGACGCCCGTGCCACTCAGAACTGAGGCAGTACCCAGATCCACAATATTTCACTTGACTCACACTATCAATATTGATACTCTTACACTCTCGGGTTAGGAAGCATATTCCTATCTATTAGTGAGCGATCGGTAATATAATCTTTCTGCAATTATGTTCATGGGAATGCCTCCGTTTGATAGTTGGTTCTCATACTAGCTGTCTACCCATAAGAGCATTCGCCGTCCATATTTCTAAGCCGTCCCAGGGGGAGGCCACGACAAAAAGGAGACAAGAACATGATGAGATCGCCTGGAATTAACTTAAGACTTCTCCACCTTTTAGTCCTTTTACTTCTTTCCTCGATTGGGGTTCTATCGGCCGCTGTCAGTCCTCCGGATGGGATGACTTGGCCCCCTCCATGGACCGCGTAGGGAGGGATCGCGACGCGCCGCGTATAGAGGACGCCTTTGTAGATTTAGCCAGCGGGATATTCTTGTATATCCAAGAAGACCTCCGGCTGCCGGCAAGGATTCCTGTCCTCATACGGCGCGTCTATAACGCTTCGAGCCGCGTTTCAGGCGCCTTCGGATCAGGCACATTTTTAAACTACGAGTATTCAATCACTATGGCCGCCGACCGATTGACTTTGTTTAACCCCGATGGCAGCGAACAAGTCTTTCTCAGACAAGCCGATTCAACCTTTGTTAATTTCGATAGGCCCTTCTTGCGGGGGGCTCGGATTACGATCGGCGCCGATCGAACCGCCGCATTGAGATTTCGACACGGGAAGATATTTCAATTCGACCAAAATGGGAGATTGGCCAGAATCTCGGATCCCAATGCCAATAGCATCGTCTTGACGAGAGATTCCGGAGGAAAAATCGTTCGCATCACGGAACCGGCCGGGAGAAGTTTCTCGTTGGATTATGATTCATCGAATCGCATAACGTCGATCACGGATCCGGCGGGGAGAAAAGTGACTTATGCCTATACGGGTGGAAGCCTGGTTAGGGTGACTCGTCCCATTGGCGAATTTATTTTCACTTACGATGCGCAAGGGCGGATGATCACCTTGGCTGATGGTCGTGGAATAACGTTGATGAATACTTATGATAGCCAAAACCGCGCCACGCTTCAAACATTTATAGGAAATATACGTCGAACGTACGCTTACTCTGCCGGATCGACCCAGGTCACGGACGCGCTGGGAAATAGGACCGCGTTTCGATTTAACGGGGATCAATATCTAACCGGAATAACGGATGCCCTCGGAGGCGTGACCGCATGGGAAAGACAAACGGGGACCAACCTGCTGCTGGGCGCCACCGATCCCCTGGATAGAAGAACAAGCTTCGGCTACGACGCGCTTGGAAATGTCACCGGTGTCACCGATCCTATGGGGAATGTTACCGGATACACCTATGAATCTACGTTCAGCCGATTAACGCAACGGAGTCAAGCCCTTTTTTAGTTGAAATTTCAGCATGACCCCTAAGCCGCCTTTCTACGCGCCTTTGCCATATTCGACTCGTGCATCGCTTGACGCAGCGCCTTCAGGTGGCGATGGCCCTTGACCTTGCGCAACCGCGGCT
>JACOSC010000071.1 GCA_016179055.1 Acidobacteriota bacterium | reverse complement strand
TTGTCCCCCACTTCATTCCCACCAGTTCGATCCCGACCTTTGTCGGGATTGGTGGAGCGCTGGTTTAGGGAGTTAACGGAAAAAGCGGTCCGGCGCGGCGCTTTTTTCAGCGTACCGGCTTTGGGGCAGGCGATCGAAGACTTTCTGGCCGCCTGGAATGCCGATCCGCAGCCGTTTGTCTGGACGGCCCAGTTGGAAGACATCCTGCGAAAGATCGAGCGAGCCAGGGCGAAACTGGAGTCCATCCAGCCGGGTTGCACGCAGCCCTCCCGCCGTAAACGGGAAGAGTGATATGTCTAGCTATTTACGGGACACTACACTAGAGGATGGCGCAGGGCTGTGGCCAATGTCCAAACTCCAGAGCCCCCGTGCGGGGCCGGCTCCGATATCGTCTGATTGGCTTATGATCGAATCTCAGCAACGATGCTTGCGCCTTGACAACCTCAAACGACGATCATTATAATAGTGTCCGATTTACACTAAGTGAAGGAGCCTCACCATGCGGCCGCAAATATTCTTTGACATTGACACTCAGGTGGACTTCATGCAGCTCGATGGCAGGTTGTATGTGCCTGGCGCCGAGTCCATTCGAAGAAACCTGGCCGGACTTTCCGCCTATGCGGCCTGCCATCCCGCCGTGCGCATATTTGCCTCCTGCGATGCGCACGATCTGCAGGACCCGGAATTTGCTCAGTTCCCCCCGCATTGTATCAAAGGCACCTTGGGCCAACAGAAAATTCCCGAGACGATTATCCCAGGAGGCATGACCGGCATTCCCAGTCATTCGCTGCTTTCGCAAAATGTTGTGGAGGCCCTTCGAGAAAAAAAAGGGTTGATATTTGAAAAGCAGGCCTTCGACCTCTTTAGCAATCCCAATGCCGATTTGATATTATCCCATGAGGCTTGCCGAGACGCTGTCGTGTACGGAGTCGCCACGGATTATTGTGTGAAAGCGGCGGTGACCGGTTTGCTGGATCGAGGTTACCGGGTCCGGTTAGTTGAAGACGCGATTCGTCCGGTAAATCCTGAAAGCGGCCAACAAGCCGTGCAAGCGATGGTAGCGCGTGGCGCGCAACTGATAAAGACCGCGGAAATTATCGGAGCTACATCCGCCGAGGAATTGGCGGGTGGCGACGACTAGGCGCTCGAGAGCGATTCCCTGCAATAAACCCGTCGCCTCGCAAAGTAGGCATGCCAACCATAGGAGCGGCCAATGAAGATTGCCATGGGCCAGATCAATCCCACCGTTGGGGACATACTCGGCAACGTGGCCAAGATGAGCGACTATGCGACGGAGGCCGGTCGACACGGTGCCGATCTTATCGTGTTTCCCGAGCTATCGCTCGTGGGCTATCCCCCCAAAGACCTGCTTGACATTGATGCGTTTATTGAAAGCAACCTTAAAGCCCTCGACGAGCTGGCGCGGCAGACGGTAACCACGCCGGCGATGCTGGTCGGTTTTGTTGATCGCAACCACATGAAAAAGGGAAAGCGCGTGTTTGATGCCGCCGCCTTGCTCCATCAGGGTCGTGTGGTATTCATTCAGCACAAGTCGCTTCTGCCTACCTACGACGTCTTTGATGAAGCGCGCTATTTCGAGCCCGCCGCCGCCATTTCCGTTTTTGACTTTCAGGATTATCGGCTGGGGATTACCATCTGCGAGGACATGTGGAATGACCGGGATTTTTGGCCGGAGCCGCTTTATCCGAGCGATCCCGTGGAAACCCTGGCGCAAGGCGGAGCAAATTTGCTGATTAATCTCTCAGCTTCTCCCTTCGCCATCGGAAGACAAAATCTCAAATGGCGTATGCTCAAACATACCGCGCGGAAATTCCGATTACCTTTGCTTTACATAAATCAGGTGGGCGGCAATGACGACATCATTTTTGACGGCGGCAGTGTCGCGCTCAATGATCAAGCGCAACTTATCGCCCACGCCGAACGTTTCGCCGAAGATTTGGTGATTATCGACACAGCCCGACTCACCAAGACGATTCCCGATGCGAGCATTCATGAATTGGAAGACGTGTATAAGGCGCTGGTGCTGGGCCTACGCGACTACGTACGCAAGTGCGGTTTCCGCAAAGTTGTCTTAGGCGTCTCCGGAGGAATTGACTCGGCGCTGACCGCGGCGCTGGCGGTAGCGGCGTTGGGATCGGAAAACGTGCTGGCAGTAGCCATGCCTTCGCCCTACTCGTCGCCGGGCAGCACGGCCGATGCCGCCGTCCTAGCCAAGAATCTGGGCGTTGAGTGCCTGACCCTCCCCGTCACCGAAATCTTCCAAAGCTATAAAAATACTTTGCGACCCGCGTTCAGCGGCCGCGGGGAGGACGTTACGGAAGAGAATCTGCAAGCGCGTATACGCGGCACGCTGCTGATGGCGCTCTCCAACAAGTTTGGCTATTTGGTGCTCAGCACCGGGAACAAGTCCGAGTTGGCCACCGGCTACTGCACGCTTTACGGCGATATGTCCGGGGGGCTGGCGGTCATTTCAGATGTTCCCAAAACCATGGTCTATCAATTGGCGCGCTACGTCAATCGAAACGGCGAGCTGATTCCCCAGGCCAGCCTCACCAAGCCGCCGTCCGCCGAGCTGCGTCCGAACCAGTGCGATCAGGACAGCTTACCCCCCTACGACATTCTTGATGGAATACTAAGGATGTACATTGAAGAATTAAAAAGCATTGGCGACATCGTGGCCGCCGGCTACGCCCGTACGATGGTCGAAGATGTCATACGACGCGTCGATGCCAACGAATACAAACGCAAACAGGCGGCGCCCGGGTTGCGCATCACCTCAAAGGCCTTTGGCGTGGGCCGCCGTATGCCCATCGCGCAAAAATACAGTTGGAGACAGGGGCGACCGGAGTCCACTTGAAGGAACAAGAGAGTTGTTCATGCCCCGTTTGGGGCGCCACGAAGAATGAAAACAGAACCGCCTGCGGTAGCGGGCGGGTGACCGAGCCGGGTAGGCCAAGGCCGTTTTTCACCCAGTCGCTACCGCTCCCGGTTCTGTTTCGCCGTGTTTATTTTCAGAGGGGAAACGGAAGTCCGCTGCAATACTACGATGAAAGCAATTGGGTTGTTTGGTGGATCGTTTGATCCGCCTCATATCGGGCATATCTTGAACATCACCGCGGTGATCAACTCCGTATGGGTTGATGAAGTCTGGCTGGCGCCTACCGGCCGTCATCGTTTCAAGCAAACCATGGCCTCGGCGGAACATCGCCGGAGGATGGTTGAGATTATGCGGGCGGAGAACTTTGGAGCCGGCGCGCCGGTGCGTATCGACACGACCGAGCTGGATAAGCCCGACACTCCGTCCACTACGATCGATTTAGTCGAAGAACTTCAGAGACGACATTCCGATCATACTTTCTTAGTCATCATTGGCGCCGACTTGATCGAACAGATCCCGAGTTGGCAGCGCGGCCTGGAACTGCTGGCGTCCACACCATTCCTGGTCTTGCCTCGATTGGGTTGCCAACTACCTGACCCTTTGCCGAACGGCATGCGCGTGGTGCACTCCAATTATCAAACCGATGTATCCAGTTCCACCGTGCGCGACCTGATTGCAAAAGGAAAGAACTTGGGAGGGCTTATCCCCACGGGCGTCATCGCTTACATCGAGCGCCATGGCCTTTATAAAAGGTAAGCAACTATTCAGCTTGCCCGGTCAAGCCATTAGCCGACGGCCGAGCGCCGCGACACCACCTGTCACCGATCGAAAAACGGATGGTATCGCTGCGCTCAACCACCCGCGCCTTTGGGCAGCCAGTCGATACAGAACCGGGAGCGGTAGCGACCGGGTACGAGGCTTCTGATGCATAGACCCGGTCGCTACCGCTCCGGTTCTGTATCAGTGCAGACACCCCCGGAACAGTTACGAAAAAACATTTCCTAGATGCGCTGTGAAGGCCACAGCGAGTCGCTGGAGTTGAAAAGTCTATTGATCGTGAACGAAATGACAAGACAATCATAAAGTGCAAGAGGGCTAATGAGCGTATTTGATAAGAAGCGGCTGCCGACCACCGGCTTTAAGCTGGATGGCCCGCGCATGTGCTCCGGTTGGTACTCGGATAAGTATTTCAGCAATATTGTGGCAATCCTTTCGGACTTGGCCAATCAAGGCTATCGCTTTGGCGGAAAATGCCCGGACCTGTCGGATGTCGAGGTGGACTTGTCTCAGATGGATGTCGGCAATAGTGAGGTCGAAATGCAGTTTTTTACGCGGCGGCGGCCTTTTGCCGTCGTGGCCGGCGTGGATAAGGCATTAGCCATTCTAAAATTGTGCTCCGGGTATTTCGACCAGAACGGGCAGTTCATTAACAAGGCCGATACCATCGAAGTTGAGGCGGTGCATGACGGTGTACAGGCCCCTTACGAAGGCGAAACCACGCGCGTTTTTCCGGTGCTCAAAGTGCGAGGCCGTTACGTTGATTTTGCTATGTTGGAAACGCCGGTGCTTGGGGCGCTTTCGCGCGGCACGCGCGTGGCGACCAATGTCTACGAGGTCTTGCGCGCCGCGCGCGGTAAGCCGGTCCTGTTCTTCCCAGCGCGATTTGACGCCCATGAGGTCCAAGCCGCGGACGGCTACGCCTACCGGATCGCCGTAGAGTTGTTCAACCATACTTACGGTCAATCGCTGGGATCGTTTGTTTCCACGGATGCGCAGGGGGATTGGTGGGGAGGCGCCGGTGGCGGCACGGTGGCCCACGCCGCCATTGCTTGCTTTCTCGGCGACACGGCGGAAGCCATGATGGCGTTTGCCGCGACACGCCCACCGGAAATCCCTCGCATCGCCCTGGTGGATTTTAAGAACGATTCCGTCGGCGATTCGTTGCAGTCCGCCCAACGCTTGTTTCTTAAATACGCCGAGTTGGTCATGTCCAATCGGCACGAAGAAGCCAAGCGGTTCAAGCTTTTCGCGGTGCGGCTAGACACTTCCGGGAATGTACGGGACATCAGCTTGCCGCCGATCGGCGACAAGAAATTGGACTGCGGTGTAAATCCCCGTTTGGTGATGGTAGTTCGCCAGGCTCTCGACACCGCCTACGAAGGATGGGACTTGCCCTTTGAATTTATTGGTCTCGCCAAAACGTACTGCCGAGAAATCAAGATTGTGGTGAGCGGCGGATTTAATCCGGAAAAGATCCAACGATTCGAAGAGCTGAACACACCCGTGGACATATATGGGGTAGGAACTTATCTCTTGTCTAACTGCGACCACTGTGGAACCAACACGGACTTTACCGCGGACATTGTTCGAGTCAAAGTTAACGGCCGCTGGTACCCCATGGCGAAAGTGGGCCGGCGGGCCTGCGACAATCCCCACCTGGAAACGGTCCGGCTGGCTGAATTACCGTGACTTTGCGCGGAAGCCGCCGTGAGAATAGAGAAAAGAAAAATGAGCGGATACGATCTTCGCACTTCTCTTCACTCTCGCCTTATCCCAGCGCAGCGCCGGCGCCGACGTGGAATAACCGGCTAAGACTCCGACAACAAATCATGGTGTCACCGTATAGGACTATGATCTACCGATTACTGGCTGATTTCGTTGTGGCACTGCACGTCCTATGGGTGACCTTTGTGATCATCGGCTTCTTGATCATTCTCATGGGATGGTGGCGGGGTTGGCGCATCATTGGCTCCTTCTGGCTGCGAACAATTCATATGGCTGGTATAGTTATCGTCGTGAGCCTAGAGTGGTCAGGGCGGAACTGCCCATTGACGGATCTTGAAAAATGGCTCCGAGCCCATCACGATCCGGCGCTGACTTACCTGGGCGGCTTTATCCCGCACTATGGCGAGCGCTTGATTTATATTGACGTGCCGATGATTTGGATTGCTGTGCCTACCACTCTTTTAACCATCGCCATCATCCTGCTCTATTTTTTAGTTCCGCCGCGCCGGCCGTCGCGCTTGACAAAAAGGAGGCGTCCTTAGCTGTTGACTTAGTATTCTGATTCATTATTACGCTAACGTATTATCGTCACTGGGTGACGAAGACCTTCAGGTCTTCGTCGATGGAACTAATCAGTTAATCGCAGACATAAAGGTCTGCGCCTAGAGATTGGGCATTTGGTTGTGAGTGGAGTACCGCATACAATCCAAAGCTCCGCAGGAGCGAGATAAAATAGCCAGGGGCAAGCGCAGCGCCGCCCCTGGAAAGAAAGCGTCCTAAGCACGCCAGCCCTGAAAGGGCGCACTAACGACGATCAATACGTACACCTGCGCCACTAGTTTCTGTATGAGCTGCGCGTCTTGTGCTGGAAAAACGGGGTCAGGTTGGATGAGCGTTATGTCCGGGATGGAGGTCGGTAGTTTCGCCGATGGGTATCGCGCCCTTTCAGGGCTTATTACTTCTATAGTCTTTCATACCAGGGGCGATCCCGCAGTAGCGGGACTCTGCCCCTGGCTATTATATGACGCTCCTGCGGAGCTAAGAGAACAAGCTTCGGGCTATGGCGGAGCGTCGCGCGGTTGCGGCAAATGTCCAAACTCCAGTCGCAGACATAAAGGTCTGCGCCACCCATTTGAAAAATACGTTAATGAATTTATGAAACGATGTACTATGTAACCAGGCCTTACGTCTAGCGCATCATTATGTAGGTTCCGCCGGAGTGATGGTTTTCTTGGGCGCTACAGTAATCGACTTAAACTGCGATAGGGTTACCAGCCCGTGCGCGGCATGACGCGGCTTGTGGACAAATTTGCGCAGCGTATGATGGACGGTCACCTTTCCATTATTGCGCGCCTGGCTGTAATAAGCGGCAATTTGAGCCGCTTCCCGAATCGACCGCTCCGGAACTGAACTCTTTTTCGGATTGCGAATGACGACGTGAGAACCGGGATAATCGGCAGTATGCATCCACACGTCGTGCGGGGCCGCCACGCGAAAGGTCAATTCATCGTTCTCGCGGGCGGTATGTCCCACCAGAACCTCCAGCGTATCGGAGGTGACGAAGCGGCGCACGGCAATTTCCTCGACCTTTCGCTTAGATTTCCGTATCTCGATGCGCTGACGCCGAATCGGCTTTTCCCATCGGCACGTTGCGGCCACCGCTTGCAACGCCGGCAGCGTCTTGGCCTTGCCGATGGCCTCTGCCGCTTCGCTCAGACGCTTGAGTTGAGAGTGCGTGGCCGGAATCTTTTTTTCCAAGATTTGCCAACCGCGCTTGGCTTTGCGATACTGCTTGAAGTAACGATCGGCGTTGGCCTGCAAGGACACTTTGGGATCGACCGTCACTTCCACAGCGCTCGGCGGCGTCTCGTAATAATTCTCAAGGGTAATCGTTAAGGGCTCTCCGCGCGGGTCAATGTGCCATTGACTCCGCAGGCGATGCAGATTAGCCAACAACAATTCGCCCTTGATTCTTAGAATTTCGGAGGCGTTAAAATCCGCGCGGCTCGCCGTAAAGTGCGCCAACAATCGCTCCAACTTGGCGCGCTGCCGGCTGAGCGGCGGCAGCAGTTGGAGACGCAGCGCGCGGTAGGCCCTTTCCTCGGCCAGTCGCTCGTAGTACACCCGTACCGCATCATTGACGGTAGGGAATGGGTCGGCCCGCCATGCTGATAAATGGCGCACGGCGATGGTAGACACGAGCATGTTCCGCGATGACAGACGTTCTTCGCCAAGATCCTCCGTTAATCCAGGCGCGACAAAAAGGCAAGGATGCGGAGATTGCTCATAGCCTTCCACGATGACTTCTCGGAAAGAGCGAAAGAGCAGCCGGCGATCTTCGCCGGCGCGGAAGACCGCTTCCTTGGCCAACGTGGGACTTACGCCAAGGAAAGCGGTGGTTAGCGCTTTTAGCCACACGGCACAGGGCCGTCCCATGTCGCCCATGGCTTCGTAGAACTCCATTTCTGTGCAGGCGCGCGGATCGAGTTTTAGGGGTTGCGGGCGGTGGCCGTAAAGCGCGTTGAGGGTTAGGGCGCGCTTCCGGTCAAAATCAGAATGAAAAGCCTCCTGCACAATTCCTGCGCAATCCACCAGGAAGACGTTTGGCCCTTGGCTGATGAGCTCAATATAAAGGGAAGAGGCGCCTAGCTCTCGCTGAAATGGATTAACCCAGCTAATTTTCAGGACGCGATCAAACGGGAGCTTTTCGAGACTGACCACTTCGTGGTCGGCCAAGGCATTCATCAGGCGCGCCGAAAACGAGGTTTCCTGCGGGGGGGAATCGCTCCGCCAGTCGGCGCCGACCCGATAGATCCTGGGTCCAGATTGATCCAAAGAAACCAATAGACGAGTAACGCGGCCGGCGCCACGTGCCACGCTGAATATGAATTCGGTCATACCGATTTGGTGGACGGCTTCCAGCGAATATCCGACGAGCTGCGGTTTTAATTCTTCGGCTAACGCCGTTAAAACAAAATCTTCCATGGTGTCTACAGAGTTGCAATGGCACGCACCCTTCCTTGGAGCGCCGGCTTCCAGCCGGGACGTCGGCTATCCCCAGGGGCCTTTGCCGGCAAGAGGCCTGGCTCTCAGGGGTGCCTTACTCCGCGGTTCTGCGCTCATTTCGCTTCCAACGCGTGCGCTAAAAGAAGAAGGCGATATTATTCACGGAACCGGATGCGCTACGGCATCCTGATGCCCTCCGTTTAAATCCAAGAAGAACTGCCACAAGATCTCAAGCGCGGTCTTGAGCTGTGGCTGTGGGCACCCAAATCCGACACGCAGGAACCCCTCCATCAGAAAGTGAGCGCCCGGAACCACCAGCAGGCTTTTCTCTTGCAGAAGTCGCCGCGCCAAATCGGCCGATGGAATGGCGGTGTTATACCGTATCCAGGCGCTGGCGCCGGCCAGGGGCAACACGCACTGCAATAGCTCCGTATGACCGGCGAGCCACGCTTTTAAGAGCGCGTAATTATTATTAAGGATGGCGCTGGTGCGCTCCAATATCTGCGCCCGCTTTCGCTCGGCCAACGCTAGACGGGCGAGGCGATCGCTCAGTATGCTTGGGCTGATGCTGGTATAATCCTTCTGACCCCAGCAGGTTTCAATGTGGTCTTTGGGCGCCACCATCCATCCGATACGGAGGCCGGGCAAACCATAGGCCTTAGAGAGGCCGTTGGTCACAATGACTTTGTCATAGAGTCCCCAAAAGGAAGGGGCCGCTTTGCCATTGCGCTCGGTCCCGTGATAAATTTCATCCGCGAGGATCCATGCGCCCACGCGGGCGGCCGCTCGGCATATCTCAACCATGATCTCCTTATCTAAAATCGCGCCGGTGGGGTTGTTCGGGTTACAAACGGCAATGAGCCGGGTCCGATCAGTAATTAATTTACTAAGGTCCTCCGGATTTGGCGCCCAACGAAGCTTTTGCTGGAGGCGCCAGGGCTTGGGGCGAGCCCCCAAACGACTGAGCAGACCCCATACTTGCATGTAATTCGGCATCATGACAACGGCATGGTCCCGTTTGTCGGTCAGCGTGGTGACCGTAAGGAAGTTGGCCTCAGCGCATCCGGTCGTGACTAAAACATTTTCAGGCTGCGCGCCTGTATAGAGGCCGGCGATCTGCGCCCGCAAGGCCTCGCTACCATTGGTGGGAGCATAGGCCAAAGGCTGGTTGAGAACTTGATCCAAAATATCCGAGCTTTCCACCAACGCATCGACGGGCATGGAGTGCACGCCACTTTCTGACAAGTTGAAGTGGACCGAATGTTCCCAGTGCGATTGCCAGCGCTCCAATTCAAACGGTTCGAAAATCATACGGGCCGCCTATTACCGAAGAATGTTGCCTTGGCGCCCTTAAAAACAAAAAGCGCCGCTCATGCGCAGGGTAAAAATATAACCCGGACAAAGCCGGGCAAGGTCAAGAAATCATAGTCACCCCTGAAGTTCGTTCATAAGAAACGCACGGATTCCAAAATCCAGCCCCGCGGGGTCCTAGAGTTTGGACATTTGGTATGGAGTGGAGTGCCGCTTACAATCCAAAGCTCCAAAGGAGCGAGCTATAATAGCCAGGGGCTAAGCGGAGCGCAGCCCCTGGAAAGAGAGCATTCCAAGCTCGCCAGCCCTGAAAGGGCGCACTAATGAAGATCAATTTATAGGCCGCCTTCATTGTCTTCCATACGTAGTCATCGAGCAGAAGGGTAGCGCGCCCTTTCAGGGCGCACAGCTTCGGCCATGTCACATACCAGGGGCTGCGCTGCGCTTGCCCCTGGCTATTATAGCTCGCTCCTTCGGAGCTACGAGAACAAGCTTCAAGCTATAGTGCCGCGCCGCGAGTACTGCGGCCAATGTCCAAACTCCAGGGATTAGTAACACCAGCCCCTGCCAAATAATGATCCTTATGATCGAATTTCATACTCACACAAATCCGTTTACGGCGAAACAAATTCCACTTTTGTGGCTATCTCACAGATCGCTATCCGTACCGCCGGAATGCCCAAGCCCCCTGTACGATGAATACGGAACCGTGGCTTGGCCGGAATCCGTGGAAAGGCCACGGGGGGATCCATGGGGACGGAAATGATTCTACCGGTCATGCCAACCTTTGATAACCGTCGAGTGATAGCTTTAAGCGGTATAGAATAACGAATTCGGCTTATAGTCGCAAGCCGCCGTAGCGCTTCAGGACTGAATGGCCATTGACTATAATCGGTCTGACTATGAACAAACCAAGGTACTAACCTTTGTGTCCGTCCATGAGATCCTACAGCGCAATCCGGAAAGATCAACCACAGGGAAGAGTGATGGATGAGTTTAAAGTGTACGGCTTCCTCGTCGGCATAAGAGCGGAGACTTTGTTAGTTGGCGACGAGTTCATTGAGCTCGGGGATGCCTTTCTCGACGGGCTTGTTGCCGCTGTAGTAGTTCTCGAAAATAATCTGGAGTCCGTTGGCCTGGCTTAGGCGGGCGTGGTCCTGCAAGTGGTAATGGAGGTGCGGTTCCGGCGAATCCCCGGAATTCCCACAAAGCGCTAAGGGGTCGCCTGCCTTGACTTTTTGCCGCTCCTTGACTCGTAAGGAACCTTTGGCCAGGTGCGCCAGTACGCTGAATTCGCCGTTTTGATGATCGATGACCACCAGGTTTCCCAGCGGATTGTAAAGATTGGTCTGACCGATAAGATTGTCTTCGATGCCGTTAATCACTTGGACGATCACACCGGCGGCCGGGGCCAGCGCTTCCTTCTCATAGGCGTAATAATCCTCACTCTTCTTGCCGGTGGTACGGAAGGACCGGTCATCAATCCCAACCAATATGAAATCATAGCCAAAGCGTTCGGCGCGGCTCGAGGCGTGGCGATTGCGTCCGCTGTCTTTGCCGCTGTTAACGACCTTCCATTTACCGGTGAAGGGTAGTCGCAAATGGCTCTTAATCGCCGGCTGGGAGCGGTCGGCCACGGCCGGCCGAGGAGTCGCGGGAGGTTGCCGGTTGGGTTTGGGGAGCGGTACATCCGGGAAGATAATGCCCGCCACCTTGGTTTCGTTTTCCAGTACGATGATCATCGTCGTTGCGCCCTTGGCAAATGTGCACTGGAAGAGCACCCGGTGGAATTGATCTGTCTTTTGATGTTCACCGGCGCCGAGGTGGAGTAATTGACCATAGCGTGCGGTAAGCTCGGCGCCTATTTTGGCGACGGTCTCTCGGGTCAGCGTGCCGGTGGCGGACTCGGTAAGAATGGGTCTATAGTCATCGAGGGCGCCTCTTAGTATGGCTCTGAGCAGGGAATCGCCCATTTTCTGGTAATCAATCTCACTGGAGCCGCTGCTCGCCGTCTGCCCAGCCACGACCATGCCCAAGGTGATCAACCAGACCATCCCGGTTATATAGGTTTTCCACATATGTTTATTTTCTCCTACCTTTCATCAAGATGCAACAAATTCAGAAAAGGATGAACGGTGTTAAACTCCACTCTGTGGAGAGATCCTAGTTTATAGGATGGACCAGCCTATCCAACCGCCATACTGTCCATTCTCTTTTGACATCATCCGACAAAACTGCTACGATGCCGCTTTGAGTTGAACAAGCATCTCTTCCATATCAAAAGGATAGCATACACCCTTGGCATTCAGCCCGGGTTCAATTAAGGAGGAAGCGACATGTCGAAGCGAATAGCAATTTTTGGACTATTGGCGGCGGGCCTGCTGGCTTTAGAATCACCCGCGCAGACCGTGGACGAAGTGATCAGCAAGAATAATCAGGCACGCGGCGGATTGGACAAGCTTAAAGCCGTTAAATCCATGAGAATGACCGGAAAGATAATTACCCAAGGCATGGACGCGCCGCTGAACCTGCAATCCAAGCGACCGAATAAACTTCGCGTGGAAATGACGATTCAGGGGAAGACCATGGTGCAAGGCTTTGACGGCGAGACAGCGTGGTGGATCATGCCCTTTATGGGATCTACCGACGCCGAAAAAATGCCGCAGCAAGAGGCGACCAGCGTTATGCAGCAGGCCGACATGGATGGGCCTCTGGTCGATTATAAAGACAAGGGCCATAAAGTGGAGCTGATCGGCAAGGAAGATATGGAGGGCACGCCCGTTTACAAATTAAAGCTCACATTGAAGAGCGGCGACCTTCAATATATCTATCTCGACAGTCAAAATTTCATTCAGTTAAAACAAACCGTTAAGTTGAAGCGCCCGGCGGGTGATGTGGAGGTAGATATCTTTTATGGCGACTACAAACCGGTTAATGGCTTAATGATCCCGCATTCCATCGAGAGAAAAAGCAAGGGGCAGCCGGTCGCACAAGTCAGTATCGTCAAAGTGGAGCTGGATAACCCGGCAGAGGACGCCATTTTCACGATGCCTGCCAAAAGTCCCGAGAAGCCGCCGGCTAAGACGGATAAATAGCCAGCCGCCTCTGTTCAGATTTCCGAATTAGAAGACGGCTGGGCAGAGTGCGACTTGGATTTGGGATAGGCTAAGGATAGATATCCTTCTAATAGTTGTCACTGTTCACAGGGGTCGGGGGTCGGGCGATATTGCTTGGAGTTCTTTTCCAAAGACTTCCGCAATCCGTTAAGCATCCGCCCCAATATCCAATCTCTAAATCACGATAATTCCTAACAGTCATCAGTATCACCGGGCCCTTGGCCCCTGATCACTGACCCCGACCCCCGTGAACAGTTACTAATAGTTTAAACCGTTAAAACAGTACCAACTGTTAAAGAGGGAGATTCCCATGCGCATGAACAAGTGGACGATTGCTTTGCCAATCGTATTGACCGCCGCGCTTTTTTCCGGGATACGACTGCACGGCGCGATTAAAATCGATTCCAGCGTCTTTGGCGCCATCGAGGCGCGCAGCATAGGCCCGGCGGTTATGGGCGGTCGGATCATGGCCATTGATGCCGTCAGTTCGGACCCGCGGGTGATCTATGTCGGAACGGCCACTGGCGGGGTTTGGAAGTCGACCAATGCCGGCACAACGTTCAAGCCGATATTTGACAAGCACACGATGTCGATCGGCGCCATCGCCATCGACCAGTCCCATCCGGAGACGATCTGGGTGGGCACTGGCGAGTCGTGCACGCGCAATAGCGCCTCTGTGGGAACCGGTCTGTACAAAAGCAGCGATGCCGGAGAAACCTGGCTGCGAGTCGGGTTAGAGCAGTCCGAGCGGATCAGCCGCATTGTGGTGCATCCCAACAATTCTGATACGGTTTATGTGGCGGTGCCGGGCCACCTGTGGGATGACAGCGAAGAGCGTGGCGTCTATCAGACCAAAGATGGCGGTAAGACTTGGAAGCGCATCCTCTATATGGGTCCGAACATCGGGGGCAGTGACCTGGCCATCGACTCCCAAGATCCAAACATAGTATATGCCGCGCTGTGGCAGTTTCGTCGCCAGGCCTATTTCTTTTCCTCCGGGGGAGCCGGCAGCGGTCTGCACAAGAGCACGGACGGCGGCAAGACGTGGAAGAAACTCGCCCGCGGACTGCCGGAGGGGCCGCTGGGTCGCATCGCCATCGCCGTGGCTGCTTCCAGGCCCAGCGTGATCTATGCCAATGTCGAATCCAAGAAGACCGCCTTGTTTCGCTCCGATGATCTCGGGGAGAATTGGACCGAGGTTAATTCATCGTTCAATGTGAAGGCGCGTCCCTTTTATTTCAGCCATCTGGTCGTCGATCCCAAAGATTACAATCGGGTTTACAAGCCGGGTTACTCGCTCTCGGTCAGCCACGACGGCGGCCGCTCGTTCACCTCGCCGTTCTCGGGCGAAGGGGGACGTGTGCATTCCGATGCCCATGCCCTGTGGATCCATCCGCATAATCCCATGGAAATGCTCTTGGGCACCGATGGCGGAATTTACGTTTCGCACGACCAAGGCAATACCTGGATGTACTTGAACAATTTGCCGGTGTCCCAGTTTTATCACGTGGCCTTCGATCTCGAGGATCCTTATCGCGTCTATGGCGGACTGCAAGATAATGGCTCCTGGGTGGGCCCCTCGCAGAGTCCGAATGGCATTACCAACAAGGATTGGCGCAATGTAGGGTTCGGCGACGGGTTTTATGTTTTTCCAGACCCGACCGACAAAGATATCATCTATGCGGAATCGCAAGGCGGGCGGCTGATTCGACACCATAAGTCAACCCGTGAAACCAAGGAGATAAGACCGTTCCCCTCGGCGGGCGAGCCCAAACTGCGGTTTAACTGGAACACGCCGATCGCCTTCAGCCCGAGCAATCCTCGTGTGATGTATGTGGGCGGCCAATTTTTATTTCGCTCCTCCGACAAAGGCGAATCATGGGAACGGATCTCCGGGGATCTCACCACCGACGATCCCGAAAAGCAGAAACAGGAAGAATCGGGCGGCCTGACCACAGATAATTCTACGGCAGAAAATCATTGCACGATTTTTACGATCAGCGAGTCTCTGCGAGACGAAAAGGTCATATGGGTGGGCACGGATGACGGAAATCTACAGGTCACTCGCGACGGCGGAAAAACCTGGACCAACGTAATCAAGAATATTTCCGGCCTACCGGCCAACACCTGGTGTACCGGTGTGGAAGCGGGGAGGCAAGACCTCGCCACAGCCTATGCGGTATTTGACGGCCACCATACCGGCGACATGAAAGTCTATGTCTTCAAGACCATGGATTTCGGCAAGACATGGAAATCATTGGCGACGGAAACCCTCTCCGGATACGCCCATGTCATCCGGCAGGATCCGGTCAACTCCGAGTTGTTGTTTCTGGGTACGGAGTTCGGCCTTTTTCTTTCGGTCGATGGCGGTGAGCAATGGGCGCAATTCACGGGCAAGCTGCCGAATGTGGCGATTCGCGACCTCGTCATACACCCGCGCGCATCGGATATGATTCTAGCGACCCACGGCCGCGGACTTATGATCATCGACGACATCACGCCCTTGCGCCAGATCACGTCCAAGGTGTTGGAGGCGACCGCGTACATCTTGGAAGCCCGCCCTTCCCGAATCATCATCCCCGCGGGGGCGCAGGAGTTCCCCGGCGACGCGGAGTATGTAGGTCCCAATCCGAGCGAAACCGCCACGATCACATATTACCTAAAAGACCGCCACATATTTGGCGACCTCAAATTGGAGATCTATGATACTGAGAGTAAACTGATCGCCACACTACCGGGCGGCAAGCGCCGCGGGATCAATCGAGTGTCCTGGCAGATGCGTTTGAAACCTCCCAAGGTTCCGCCGGCGCCTACCTTGGCGGCGCGGGCTCTATTCGGGCCGATGGCGCCGGAGGGAACTTACACCGTTAAACTTCTGAAGGGAAGTGAGACTTACACGGGCAGCCTACGGCTTATTGCCGATCCCAGGTTACCGCATTCGACGGAGGACCGCACCGTGCAGCGTGAGGCCGTCATGAAACTCTATCGTATGCAGGAACGGTTGGCCTTTATCGCCGCGGCGGTGACCGATGCGCGCGACCAGGCGCGCAACCGCAAGCTGCCGTCTGGCGACAAACTGGCCTCGACGCTCGCGGCTTTTGCGGGGAAACTGGACGCGCTGCGCAAGACCCTGGCGGCCAGCAAAGAAGGCACGGCGATCACCGGGGAGGAGCAATTGCGGGAGCATGTAGTAGATCTCTATGGCGCCATCAGCAACTACGGTGGAAGACCCACACGCTCTCAGCTATCGCGCCTGGCTTCGCTAGAGCAGGAAATTGAAAAATCTAATGGGGCGTTTGAAGCCATCATCGGCAAAGAATTAGATGGGATCAACACCAGCTTAAAAGGCAAAAAACTCGAGCCGATCAAGATTCTAAGCAGGGAAGAGTTCGATAAGAAGCAGGAGGCCCTCTAGAATTTTTTGGCCCTGCCGAAGCTCCGGCCCTCAGCGATTCCGACCGCTCGGCTTGGCGGGGATACAACTCCGCGGAAGAGAGACATTCTTATGTTATCTAAGGAGTTGTTCATGCCCCTGGTGGGGCACTCCGACGAATGAAAAACAGAACCGCCTGCGGTAGCGGGCGGGTGGCCGAGCTTCATGCCCCTTGGTGGGGGCACCACGAACAATGAAAATCAGAACGACGCCCTGGGAGCGCCGGCATCTTGCCGGCAGACCCGTGCGCGGGCTCGGATGAGGCCGGCTGGAAGCCGGCGCTCCCAGGTATTTTCAAGGGAGAAGAATGGTGAGATCAATGTTCAGAATAGGGTCCACGACTTATAAGATGTATCCAGGCATCGGCCCGGCTGTAGAATGTGATCCTTAACAAGTTGTACGGCGGCGAAGTATTTTTTTGCGAGTCGATGTATGGCGACCAGGTTTGAAGGCATGAGAGAGGTCTTTGCGATGGCGAAGAGAACAGAAATCAAAAAAGATAAGAATTAGGGAGATCGTAATGAGGATGACCGTGGAATACATGGGCTCATGACATCAGACGAAATTCGATGAGCCACAGGAGTAACGGTTGACCGACATCTGTTATCGGTTTATCCCGACGAGCCATTTCTTCTCATCTCGGTCCGACAAAGAAAGGTGATTGGCGTGTGCACAATTAGCTTTACGCGGAGCCGCGTCTGCGATGGCAAGCCTCGCCCAACGCTTTGTCGATCAAGTTTTCCACGCGGTCTTCAGTTTCGTTTCGTACGATGGCTATTTCACCAATGACCAATTGCTTGGCCTTTTCCAGCATTCTTTTTTCTCGAAAGGAGAGCGATTTGCGAAAGCTGAGATACACTAAGTTCTTAAGTACCTCCGCGACCTGATAGATCGAGCCGCTTCTCATCTTTTCGCAATTTTCTTTGTAACGATCTTTCCAATCATTTGGAGGCTCCCGGAACCCACCTTTCAAAAGTCGAAAGAGCTGGCCGACATCCGACTTGTTAATGACCTTTCTAAGGCCAACACTCTCGACGTTTGAGGTAGGAACCAGAACTAGTGAGTTGGTCGACTGGATTCTTAATAGAATGAATTCTTCGGGCTGCCCTGAAATGTAACGCCGTGTTAATTCCTCAACAATCCCTACACCGTGGTTCGGATATACGACACGTTCACCAATAATGAATTCCATACCCCACCTCCCGTCAATTTCTTAGATTATAATTCAGTAGGCCCAAAATGTCAAAGTTATTCGGGCCATTTGCCAAGAGTATCTGATTTGCGTTGAGGCTCGAACTTGAAAAACCGACCGGCAATTGTGCCGCAGGGGGGACTGGCTATCCGCTGCCAACGCTTTAGTCGAATTGGAATTACAAATGCTCAAAACTCTCCAGTCACAACTGAGTCACAGTAGGCGTCCGTTACCCCGAGACGCCGACTTTCCTCGCCGCTGACAACAGGTCATTGACAACCAATGATATCTGAGTATTCTATATATCCGTAGATTACTTGATTTATAGATTACGGAGGTAAGCGATGCCTTCTCAAAGGCCAGAGGCGGCCGACGACTTGTCCAGGGCGCTTTACGAGCGCCACGCCGAGATGTGCAAAGTTTTCTCAAATCCGACGCGTCTGATGATACTGAACGTTCTGCGCGATACGGAAATGACCGTGGCTGCCTTAGCCGATAAACTCGGGCGCGCGATCGGCACCGTCTCGCCTCACCTTCTGATGATGAAGAGGCAGCGTGTGCTCGTATCCCGCAAACAGGGAAACCAGGTCTTCTACCGCCTCGCCAACGCAAGGATGCTCAGAGCGTTCGATCTCATACGGGACGTACTGTACGAACAGATGAGCCAAGAAGGCATCCTCTCCAGGCACCTGGGGCGAGAACGGGCGAAAACCATGAGGCGGCTGCAAAAACGGCCGGTGACCTTGCGATGAAAGCTTACTAAGAGGGACTTATGCTCGACAGATCAATCAAGCGGTTGACTAACTTTTCGGTCACACATCCCTGGTGGGTGATCGGACTGACTGTGGTTGCAACAGTAGCGTTCGCCGCGCAGTTTCCCAAGATCACCATCGATACCGATCCCAAGCACATGCTGCCGGTGACCTCCCCGGTGCGTCAATATAACGATCAGGTTGAGAGAGAATTTGCCCTGCACGCAGACGTCATCGCGCTCGGTATCGTCAACAAGCAGGGCATCGTCAACCGAACTACCCTCTCGCGAATCGCTGAGCTGACCCGTGAAATCCAGAAGATGCCTGGCGTCATCGCGCGCGACGTGATGAGCTTCACGACCATTGATAACGTCACGGCTCAGGGCAGCGATCTGGCGGTCCGTCCCGTGCTGGAACGTATCCCGGAGTCGGCGGCCGACCTGGAGGCCTTGCGCAGGACCCTCCTGGAAAATCCGCTGTTCATCAACCGCATCGTCTCTCCTGATGGAACGGCTACCGCGATTTACGTTCCGATCGAGCCGACGGCCAACGGCAAACTGATCGCTGATGAGATCCGTAAGCTCCTCCCGCCGGACCCCGGCGACGACCAGTACCTGCTGGCAGGTGATCCCATTGCGCGGGATACGTTTGGCGCAGAGATGTTCCGCCAGATGGGATTGTTCTCGCCCATTGCCGGCCTGGTGATGTGCATTGCTCTCTGGCTCATGTTCCGCAGCGTGCCGATGGTCGTGGCGAACATGTCCGTGGCCCTAGTGAGCATCATATGGTCCATGGGGCTGCTGATCGGCCTAAGATACCCGGTCCACATCATGAGTTCGATGAGCCCGGTCTTCCTCATGGCCATTGCCACCGACAGCGTGCATATCTTCAACGAGTTTGCCTTCCGGTTCGGCGAGATGCGGGACAAGCGACGGGCGCTGCTCGACACGATGGCCACTGTAGGGAAGCCGATCTTCTACTCCGACGTGGCCACGGCCGTCGGGTTCGCCTCGCTGGCGACCGCGACTATTGTCCCCGTCAAGATCTTCGGCCTCGTCGTCGGTTTCGGAACTCTGGTGATCCTGCTGATGAGCTTCACGCTGGTGCCGGCGATTCTCATACTGATTCGAGAGGAGCGCATACCAAAAGCCGCGCGCAGCCTGGACGAGAGCCATGCAACTCACCCGTCAAGCTTAGCGCGCCTCGGAGAAGTCTGCGTGCGCCGCGCCGGGATGATTGCTCTAATAGGCGGTGCGTTTTTTTTGGTCGCAGGCATCGGACTCTCCCGCATACGAGTCAACAACAACATGGTCCATTGGTTCAAAACTGAGAGCGCCGTGCGAACGGCAGACCGGATCATGAATGAACGCCTCGGTGGTACCTCCACGGCCTACCTCGTCAGCCAGAGTGAAAATGAGGACGCCATGAAAGACCCGGTGATGCTGCGCGGCATCGAGGGTCTTCAGCGTGAACTGGAGAAGGACCCGCGCGTGGGAAAGACCTTTTCAGTAGTGGACTACGTGAGGCGAATCAACCGGGTGCTCCACAACGACGATCCGGCCTTCGAGCGCATCCCCGATTCGGCGGAAGAGGTGGGGCAGTACCTTTTCCTCTTTGGAACTTCCGCCAGGCCGAGCGATCTGGACAACGTCGTGGATTATCCCTTCCAGAAGGCCAACCTCCTGCTTCAGTTGAAAAGCTGGGACGCCGGCGTGATGCGCGACGTGATCGGGCGGACAGAGGCTTACCTGGCGGCGCATCCCTTGCCGGGCGGAGCAAAGGTCCGGCCTGCAGGCGTTGCTTACTTCAACCTCGTGTGGAGCGACGAGGTTTTGTGGGGAATGCTCGAGAGCTTCCTCGCAGGTCTGGTGCTTGTCCTGATCCTGCTCGTAGTACAGACGCGCTCGCTCTTCTGGGGCATCCTCACCTTCCTTCCGCTGCTGTTCACCATCGCCCTCATCTATGGCGTGGTAGGCCTGGTGGGCAAAGACTTCGACATGCCCGTCGCGGTCCTTTCGACGCTCTCTTTAGGCATGGCCATCGATTTTGCCATACACTTCGTGGGCCGTTTCCAGCAGCGCTATCGGGAACATCCGAACTTGCGCGAGGCTCTGGTGTGGACAGTTGCGCGGCCGGGTAAGGGAATATTCTTCAACGCCATCCTCTTTGCCCTGGGTTTTGCCGTTATGGTCTTCGCCGATCTCACGCCTTACATCACCGTGGGGGTCTTCATGGTTGCCATCATGCTGCTTTCTGCGCTGATGAGCGTCATTTACCTTCCCGGTCTCATTCACCTTTTCCACCGAGTCTTACTGAAAGGAAAACTACTATGAGATATACGACATTATCGTTCATGCTTCTTATGCCGGTCCTTCCCTGCATTCACGCCTTTGCTCAGAACAAGCCGGCCGCAACAGAAATCGTCCAGAAATCGCAAGAGGCGTTCTACTACTCCGGGAACGATATGAAGTCCAACGTGACGATGGAACTCATCACGGCGGACGGAAAGAAGCGAACGCGCGTGCTTACAATGCTACGGAGGAACGATCCCGGGACCGCCAATCAGAAATACTTCCTATACTTTCACGAGCCCGGCGACGTTCGCCGCATGGCGTTCCTGGTTTGGAAGTATCCGGAGAAGGACGATGACCGGTGGATCTTCATCCCGGCTGTGAACATGGTACGAAGGGTCGCCGCCAAAGATAGCCGGTCGAGTTTTGTCGGATCGGACTTCACCTACGAGGACATCTCAGGCCGGGATGTGCCTGCGGACACTCATACCCTGCTGCGCGAGGAAAGACTGGGCGATGCGGATTGCTACGTCATCCAGAGCGTGCCCAAGGCGGCGACGGAGTACACCAAGAAACTGGCCTGGATCGACAAAAAAACGTTCCTGCCGCTGAAGGAAGAATACTACGACGCGCAGAACCAACTCGCTCGCCTCTTCACGGCAGACAAAATCGAGAACGTTGCCGGACAAGGCGGAAAAAAGAGCTATCAAACGGCGACGAAACGAACCATGAAAAACGTGAAAAGCGGCCACCGGACCGATGTGACCATAACCCGTGTGGCTTATGATATAGGGCTTGACGACGGCATCTTCAGCGAGCGCTCGCTGCAGAACCCACCACAGCAATGGATAAAATGAAAGCTACTTTCTTACTGCTATCAGTGGCGCTTACCTGTTTAATTGCTTCCGCTTCTATGGCGCAGGACGGGCCAGCCGCGCCCACGTCTGACGTTGCGAACTCGGCGCAGACAGGAAAGGAGAAGAAGATTCCTGTCGAGATTCACGGGTTCCTGCTGGGTGATGTCGCGGTGCGTACTACCGGCGAGCGCCCGTTTAAAGGAGAGGGCGGGAACTTCGTGCTAGGTGAGGGGCGGCTGCGTCTCGATATCAGCGGGGCGACCCGGTCAGGCAAGGGTTACTTCGTGACGAAGGGCGACACCTTCTACGATGCCATCGCAAAGAGATTCGCCGGCGAGCTTCGCGAAGGGTATGCAGGCTATAGCCGAGGACCTCTTGATCTTCGCCTGGGCCGCCAGATTATCACCTGGGGCGTCGGCGATCTCTTCTTCGTCAACGACGTCTTTCCCAAGGATTGGGAGTCGTTCTTTTCGGGCCGGCCGATGGAGTACCTGAAGCGGGGCGTCGATGGGGCGCGTATCCGTTATTCTGGAAGCAGCCTCAATGCCGAGATCGTCGCAGTTCCTTTCTTCACGCCTGATAGCTTGCCGTCAGCCAAGAGGTTTTTCTTTTTCGATCCGTTCGCCACGGTCCGGAACCAGCGTGAAGAGAAGCCCGCCGTCGGCGCCGCAAACACCGAAGTGGCTCTGCGAGTTTATCGAAAGCTGGCCGAGTACGACGTTTCAGTTTACGCCTATCGAGGTTACTGGCGCTCTCCGGGTGCGCGACTCGACAACCTGGCCGCCCCAACCACCGCAACACGATTCTATCCGGAGCTCTCCGTATATGGCTTAAGCGCACAGCGGGGTTTTTTCGAAGGCGTTTTCAGTCTCGAGGCAGGCTACTACGACTCGCGGCAAGACCGGAGTGGCCGCGATGCTGCCATCCCGAACTCGCAATGGCGTGTGCTCGCCGGATACCAACGCGAACTGGCCCAGGACTTCACGGCCGGGGTTCAGGTTTATGGGGAGATCATGAACGACTATCGGGCCTATCGCGATTCACTCCCAGCCGGGATGCCGCAACAGGACCGGTTTCGCGGCGTGGTCTCGGCCCGGTTGACCAGAATGCTGAAGTATCAGACGTGGACGCTATCGCTGTTTGCGGCTTACAGCCCCACAGACAACGACTACTTCCTCCAGCCTGAGGTCTCACACAAACTCACCGACAACCTGGGCGTCTCCGCGGGCGCCAACATCTTCGGCGGAAAAAGCGAGACGACCTTCTTCGGACAGTTGAACAGAAGCGATAACGTATTCTTCCGAGTCCGCTACGATTTCTAATCGGCGCGAGTAAAGAACCAACTCGCTAACGAAGCATGGAGATGCGATGAATATGAGTTCCAGCCATAAGAAGATCGTGATCGTCGGGGGATCGTTTGGCGGGATCAACGCGGCTTACGCTCTCCGTCGGCGGCTGGGCGATCAAGCTGAGATCACGTTGATCTCCAGGGACGCGGCGTTCACCTTCCTTCCTTCGCTGCCGTGGGTGATTCTTGGATGGCGCGACCCTGCACGGCTTCAGGTGCCGCTCGATTCTACGCTCACCCGCCGCGGCGTCCGCTTCGTTCACGGCGAGGTCCGCGAGCTGTACCCGGATAAGGGTGAAGTCCGTACCGAGTCCGCAACGTTTCCTTACGACATATTGCTGATCGCTTCGGGCGCCGAGCTGGACTGGGCGGCGGTGCCCGGCCTGGGTCCCGCCGCAGGACATATTCAATCGACCTTCACCGTCGAGGAGGCGGTCTGCGCTCGCCAGGCGCTGGCGCGTGTCATTGCCGGCGAGTCAGGACGCATTGTCGTCGGCGCGACGGCCGGAGCGAGCTGCATTGGTCCTGCCTACGAGATCGCCATGATGATCGACACCGTGCTCAGGAAGGCGAAGCAGCGTCATCAATTCACGCTCAGCTTCATCACACCCGAACCGTTCCTGGGTCATTTCGGAGTAGGTGGCATCGGCATGGCTCCGCGGATGATCGAGGATGAATTTGCCGACCGCGATATTGAGCCAATCGTCGACGCGAAGATCGTTGAGGCCCGTCCAGACCGATTGGTACTCCAGGACGGGTGCGAGCGCCGCTTCGACTTCTCGCTGGTGATCCCCGCCTTTCTTGGCGCCGGGTTCGTCCGTGGGGTCGAGGGGCTGGCCAATCCGAGAGGATTTGTTTCGGTCACGTCACAACTGACGAGCCCAAAGTTCGAAAACATTTACGCGGTCGGTGTCGCAGTCGCCATTCCTCCTCCGGGTAAAACTCTAGTCCCTGTGGCAGTTCCCAAGACCGGTCACATGACCGAACTGATGGCTCACGCGGCGGTACACAACATCGTGGCCGAGCTACACGGTGGTACCAAGGTAGACGGGCTCGCGCTTCCGGCGACTTGTATCGCCGATGCGGGCGACACGGCGTTCTATCTGTACGCGGATCCATTTCTGCCGCCGCGTAACAAAGTGATCCACAAGAAAGGAAAGTGGGCGCGGTACCTGAAACTGGTTTTTGAGAAGTACTACCTTGCCCGGATTCGCCACGATTGGCCTCCGTTGCATTTCGGATGGTAGCGGACAACAACGCGCGGAAAGGAAGTAGCCGTATGAAGTATCTGGTTATTCTAAACGATCCGCCCTACGGGACGGAACGCAGTTATAACGGATTGCGGCTGGCGAGTTCGATGGCAAAGGCCGAAGCCACTTACGTCTCTGTTTTTCTGATCGGTGATGGCGTGGGTTGTGCTGTTGTTGGGCAAACGACACCCTATGGGTACTACAACATCGAGCGGATGTTGAAGACTCTGGCGATCAAGGGTGCGAAGATCGGCGTGTGCGGGTCCTGTATGGATGCCCGCGGACTCAAAGCCGAGTCTCTGCTGGAAAGCGCTCGCCGAAGCTCAATGGAAGAACTCGCCGCGTGGACGCAGGACGCAGATAAGATACTTGTCTTCTAGCCCGAGTTTACCACCCTGATAGGCGAATTGATGCGGGAATGCCGTTCTGCAGCGGGTTTCATAGGGTATGAGGTGTATGCCCTAATAAGATTCTTCGTATCCGTTCACGGGGGGTGGATACCCCCGGCGGAAGCCGGGGGAGCTTCAAGCTCCAGCCTAGATCAAGCCCCTCACCCCCTGGCCCCTCTCCCCGCCCGGCGGGGAGAGGGGGTTGGGGGAGTGGGGCGTCGCCGGAGTAGGCCGGGCCTGAGTCTCCCCCAGCTTCCGCTGGGGGTCTCTGGTGCGGTCTCAGTGAACCCCGAGAACAGTTACGATTCTTCCTCATTTAGGTCATACATTTTAAGCACTATTTGGCGTATCCTCCATGAGACGGAAAGACGCCCTGTTCGCGGTTTTTCGAGCGGAAACCTAGTGGGACTTCAAACGCCGGGGTAGTAAACTCGGGCTAGCCCGTACAGGGTCATGCATGAACGCCGCTGAATATGTCGCTTAGTATGACTCGCGGCTGGGCGCCGCTGGTTTGGAGTCGGAAATCGCGCGGCTGCGCCGATGTGTTGGAGCCTCAAATTTAGAACGTGAGCGAAACGAATACTAACAAGCGGGCATGATTGCACCAGCCGTTTCCTTTCACAATTTAGTTACCGTGGAAAAGGAAATAGAAGATGAGTGCTCAGTAAACGGATGTGCGTCAAATTTGTTGGTGGTTTGAATCAACCCTGGGAATTTTCTGGTAATGGTTTTGTGAGCTGAGTGCCTTTGTGTTCCCGCCTTAGCGGGATGGCAAGATTTATTCTGAATGCTTTTCAGCATTCAGATGCTCGGTGCCGCTTCACGGTCCGGGTCTATCGCATGCCGGCCAAAATAGAGCGGCGGGCGGAAAAAGGGGGCGGTCCGCACCGCGTCCGACCGGCCGGGCCCTCGGCAATCCCGACATGTCGGGACCCGTGCAACTTCTCCCAGCGCACGTCCAAATTTTTCTGCTTTTCCGTCCTCGAATATGCTATAGTACTCCCGCGGGAAAAAAGCGATGTAACCGTTCACGGGGGTCAGGGGTCGGGGATCGGGCGATATTGGTTGGATTTCTTTTTCAATGACTTCCGCAATCCGTTAAGCATCCGCCCCACTACCCAATCTCTAAATCACGATAATTCCTAACAGTCATCGGCACCCCGGGCACTCAGTCTCTGATCCCTGACCCCCGATCCCCGTGAACGGTTTCAAAGCGATTTCCTATCTACCCAACGACCAGTGGAAAACTACACGATTAGGTTGTTAAAACTCGTTCTTTATGAACAGAACAGGCAAAGGATCGGACCAGGAATCGAAACCGCAGGCAGTCGGCTGGCTCGCGTTGCTTTGCGGCTTGGGCATCATCGGCATCTTCGGCGGCTATGAAGTCGTTGAGCGGCTGTGGTTGCGCGATGCGAACTCCGATCTCCTCCGGGTGCTCCACCTGGTTCGAGGACTTGGAACCTCGATGCTAGTGGGCCTCGTGGTCGGATGGTTCCTGCTGCGGTGGGCGCCGCGCATTTTCCCGTCCCAGGAGATTGCCCCGCGTCTCACGTCACCCGCATCGCATATCGAAGCGACGCTTCGGCAGAACGCTCGTTGGTTCATTACCATGCGCTGGGCTGTCGTGATCGTGACGCTCCTCGCGACGTTGTTGGGAGTTCGGTACTTCGACCTCCTCCCTACCGATGTCCTTGCGCCCCTGCTTGGAACGATCGCTGGACTTGCTTTGAGCAATCTGGCCTTCTCTCTCGCGCTTCGGCGGGTGCGACGTCTCGATCGTTTCCTCATTCTTCAAGTCGGCTTGGACCTCGTGTTTCTAACGGGGCTCCTGCACTTCTCCGGCGGCATCGAGAATCCGTTCTCCCGCGTCTTTATATTCCATATCGTAATCGCCGCGATCCTCTTTCAGGCGCGCACGGCCTATGCGATTGTGGCATGGGCTTCATTACTGCTCGCCGCCATGGCTGTTGCGGAAGCAACGGGGCTCCTGCCTCATTATCCGATCGCCCTATTTCCCTACTCGGCTCAGGCCGGTGCGAGGGACTATGCCGCGGTCTACATGCCCTTCGTGCTCGGCAAGGTGACGTCCTGCCTCCTCGTGTTCTGGGTCACCGCCTACTTTGCGGTATTGCTGCGCGAACAACTGCAGCTTCGGGATCTCGATCTCTTGCGCTCGGCGGAAAAACTCGGATCATCGGAGCAAAGGCTTACGGCGGTCGTCAACTCGATGGGCGCGGCTTTGCTCCTGTGGTCGAATGATCATCGCCTGATCTGGTGTAATCAGCTGGCCCGCCAGTGGTTCAAGTTTCCAGACGGTGAAGGCGCGCAGCCCGACGCCTGTCCACTTTTTCCACACGCGACGAACACCCGCGCGGCATGCCGGGAATGCGCCACGGCACGGGCGCTTCGCAGCGGAGAATCCGTTGCCATAGAAACACCCCACCCTCTTCCCGACGGTCGTGGCCGCATCCTCCGCATCCAGGCGATTCCCTTGCAAATGGACAGCGGAAAGTCGCCGCAGGTGTTGGAGCTCGTGCACGATGTCACGGACCAGAAGGCCATGGAGGCGGAGGTCCTCCACGCCACAAAGATGGCGGCCCTCGGGCGCATGGCGACTGCGTTGGCGCATGAGATCGGCAACCCGATCGCTTCGATGGTGACGCGGCTTCAGCTCATGGAAGAAGAGGAGGGTGGCGCGGTGTTCGCGCGTGAGAGCGCACAACTTCTGCGAGAGCAGATCGAGCGAATCCGCCGCCTCGTCCACAGCGTCACGCGCTTTGCCGCGCCCGCTCCGTCTTCGTCTATCTGCAATCCGGGGGACGTGCTCGTTCAGATCATCTCCATGATCCGAATGGACCCCCGCGCCCGAGATGTTCTCATTGAGTTACAGTCGCCGGACGTTCTGCCGTGGGTGAAGGCATCCACCGACCAGCTCAGCCAGGTGTTTCTCAACGTCGCTTTGAATGGTCTGGAGGCCATGCCGGGCGGGGGACGCCTTGGCATTCGCGTCCAGGCCAGCGCAAACAAGGTTCGGGTGGAGTTCGCCGATTCGGGGTGCGGCCTGAGCGAGGAAGCGAAGACAAACCTCTTTCGGCCTTTTTTCACCACCAAGAAAGGAGGAACCGGCCTCGGCTTGTTCCTCAGTCACAAAATCGTCTGCGAGCTTGGGGGAGCCATGCGCGGGGACGGGCAACCCGGACAAGGCAGCCGGTTCGAGATTGTTTTGCCGGCCACGGCACACCTTAGCTAAGGTCGAGCCGAGCCAGAACCCACTGACGGTGAAGAGTGAACATGAAGCCGAATCTGCTCATCGTAGATGACGAGGAACCTTTTCGAGAAGACCTGGCGAGACTCCTTCGTCGTCGCGGTTTCGAGTGCCGCACGACCGGTGACATCGAGACTGCCGTTAAGACCGTGCAGGCGCTGGGCTCGAGCGTGGTTCTTTGCGACGTTGTTATGCCTGGAGGGGGCGCCTTGGCGCTGCTGCGAGAGATCGGAGGGAAGCCGGAGGTAGGTGTTTTTGTGATGACGGCCTTTGGTTCACTCGAGACGGCAATGGAAGCGTTTCGGGCAGGAGCCGTGGATTATCTCCTCAAACCCCTGAACGCCGACGAGGTCGACCGCAAAGTACGCCGGTTCCTGGATCACCAGGAGGCGCTCGCGAAGCTGCGTGCGCTTCGCCGGGAGCTCGTCCGCACAACCGAGGTCACTGGGCTCGTTGGGAAGAGTCGGGCAATGGCTCAAGTGTACGAGCTCATCAAGCGTGTTGCACCGACACGGACGACCGTGCTTATCACGGGCGAGACGGGGACCGGTAAGGAAGTTGTTGCACGGCTGCTTCATCAGGCCAGTCCATGTCGGGAGGAGCGGTTCGTTGCCGTCAACTGTGCAGCTCTGCCTCATTCCTTGTTGGAGGGCGAGCTGTTCGGGCACTTGCGCGGGGCGTTCACTGGAGCGGTGCGAGACCGGATCGGTCTCGTTGAGGCCGCCAAGGACGGGACTCTCTTCCTCGACGAAATAAGCGAGATGAGTATCGAAACGCAGGCGAAGCTCCTGCGCGTTGTGGAACAGAAGCAGGTCTTGCCTCTCGGCGCAACTCAGCCGAGAACCGTAGACACGCGCATTGTCGCCTCTACCAACCGCAACCTCGCCGAGTGCGTGAAGGCGGGAACCTTTCGAGAAGATCTTTTCTTTCGCCTCTCCGTCATAGAGTTGCACCTCCCACCACTGAGAGAACGCAGGGAGGATATACCGCTCCTCGCCGAGCACTTCCGTCGCAAGTTCAGCGCGGACCTGAAGCGCGAGATTCGCATCATCGATCGCGCCGCCATGCAGCTCCTTCTCGCCTACCAGTGGCCCGGCAATGTGCGCGAGGTCCAGAATGTCATCGAGCGTGCCGCCATCTTGACGCAGGACGGAATGATCGCCGTGGAGCACTTGCCGGAAAGGCTTTCGGGCAAGGGGCCGAAGCGTGTGGTGGCCGACGACCTGCGCGCGGCGTTGCGAGTCTACGAGCAGGAGCACATTCGGCATGTGCTCGACGCCGTCGGAGGCAATAAGGAAGAGGCGGCGCGGCGCCTCGGGATTGATCCCGCCACGCTCTACCGCAAGCTCTCCACGGTTGACCGTAGTCCGGAATAGCGGGCGCTCACGATGCGTCTCGCAGCGGCGCAAGAGGGATCACCAGGACTTCCTTGCACACGTGCGAAACCGACGCCGCCGGCGTCGCGCCAATGGTCAGATAAACAACTGATTGCAAAGTCGAATCCGTCGTCGGCCGTCCCATGCCTGTCGTGGCACGGTTCTTGCCCGAGCCTCGGCTTGTCCGACAAGTCGCCGCCGGCGCGGCTCCGGATAGCTTGCGATGCCAACGCCAGTGACGGCTGCCCTCTATCGGCAGCGGACGGAGGACCATGACACAGCAAAATGAGCAAGACCCGCGGCGCCTAATCACGCGGCGTGGATTCCTGATGACCGCCGGAGGTGCGGCAGTTGGGGCCGTGGGTTATGCGGTGTTTAGGTTCATCGTCCCTTCGCAGGAACCCCCTTGGCAGGGCGCCGAGTGGGACTACCAGCGATGGGAAGACCTTTACCGGAAGGAATGGGTCTGGGATCGGGTGCAGTACGCGACCCACAGCGTGGGATGCGTCGGCAAGTGTTCATGGAAGGTCTATTCCAAAAGCGGAATTCCGCTGCGGGAGGAACAGACGGCGACCTACCCCGCCTATGGCAAACACACTCCCGGCAAGTACACTTATGCGATCATGGGCAAAGATCGGGGAGAATACGTACGCTACGGCCCCTTCGGCCGAATCCCTTCCTTCTCGCCCCGTGGCTGCCAGAAGGGTTGCCTATACTCCGACTGGAGACTACAGGCCGATTTCCTCCGGTACCCTCTCAAACGAGCCGGCGAGCGAGGCGAACGAAAGTGGAAGCGGATCAGTTGGGATGAAGCGTTCAACGAGATCGCGGAAAAGATCATTGACATCACTGCGCGGGACCCCGGTGCGCTGGTTACGACCTCGCGGCCTTTTTCGCAGCTCAGCAAGGGCGGCTCTGAGCGCTTCACGGGGCTCCTGGGCGGACAGATCATCCCCGTGTCGGCGATGGTAGGCGATGCCTACCCCGCCGGGCACACGGTCCTCATCGGGCGCGTCGGCTCTAACCTGGATGACTGGTTCACCGCTGATCTCCTCATCTCCTGGACGCAGAACTTCATCGCCATGCGCATGCCGGATGCGCATTTCGCAACGGAGGCGAAGTACAACGGTGCGCGCGTCATCGTCGTGGACCCGAACCACAACGTCACCGCGGCGCAGGCCGCCGACCTTTTCGTTCCCATACGGATGGCAGGCGACGCTGCCCTCGCCGCTGCCATTTGCCACACGATCATCAAGGAGAAGAGGTATGACGAGGAGTTCATGAAGGAGCAGTCGGACCTGCCTTTCCTGGTGCGGCTGGACACCCAGAAGTTCCTGACCCAGAAGGATGTGAAGCGCGATGGGAAAGAACTCCAGTACTACTTCTGGGACACCAAGACCAGCCAGGCGGTCGAGGCGCCGGGTTGCCTCGAGAGCTCCGCGGACCGCAAGACCCTGGACATCGCCAAGCTCGGCTACTTGCCCGCCCTCGAGGGGCAGTTTACCGTCACCCTTGCCGATGGCCGCACGGCAAAGTGCACGACTGTTTTCGAGCTTGTCAAGATCGGTCTCAAAAAATATCCACTCGACAGCGACCTGGTACGAGAGGCCACCGGCCTCCACCCGTCCGTGATCCGGACCATGGTGGACTGGATCTATGAGTCCAAGTCCCTGCACATCACCAACGGGTACAACTGTCAGAAGCACTACGACGGCCACCAGTCCGAGCGGCTCAAGATCCTCATCCTCGTCCTGACCGGGCAGCTCGGGGGCAGCGGGGCCTACCACCAGACCTACGAGGGAATGAAACTCGAGGGCGGCAGGACGGACGGGGGTCTCCATTACCCCGACCAGCCCGCGGTCGCGGAGTTGGGCATCGAGGCCAAGAAGGGCGGGAAAAAGCCGATTACCGTGGGTCTTGCCTACGAGTTCGTCTACGGGAAGGGGCTGGAGCGCACGAAGCAATACTTCGCCAAGGCTCCGCTCAAGGAGCAGATCGGCTTCGACGCGAACGACATGGAGGTCTACCTGAAGGACGCGCTGGCGAAAAAGTACCTTCCCGACATGCGACCTCCCAAGATCGCCCTCTGGCACTCCTGCAACAATTACCGCAACAAGGTGGGCCAGCAGTGGTTCCGCGAGAAGTTCCTCCCCCAGGTGGAGCTCCTCATCGGCGCCGACATCCGTATGACGTCTTCCATGCAGTCGTGCGACTACGTTCTCGCCGCTGCCACCGACTACGAGCGCTGGGACCTTCGGGAAACGACCACGAACCCCTTCCTCACCCTGTTCGGGCGCGCCGTTCCCCCGATGTACGAGCGCAAGTCAGACTGGCAGATCTATATGGGACTATGCAAGGCCATTCAGGAGAAGGCGCGGGCGCGGGGCCTCAAGCGCACCGTCTTCGAGTACTGGAACGGACAGAAGACAGTCAAAAGGACCATCGACCTGGACACGATCTACGACGAGTACATCCTCAACGGCGCGCTTGACACGGACGAGAAAGCCGTCCAGTGGCACAACGAGAAGTCCAAGGGCATCGGAAAAGAAGGGCACGAGAAACTCGTTCGGGACGGCTACGTAAAGTTCGGAGGCGCGGCCAAGTACGGCAACTACGAGGACGACGCCCCCGCTCGCTCTCTGCGCTACCAGGTTGTCGACAAGAAACCGGCCAAAACTAACACGGGCCGCTTCCAGTTCTACGTGGACCACGACTACTACCTCAAGTTCGCCATGGCGACGCCCAGGCCCCAGTACACGGACAAGTGGCGGGGCGGGCCCCAGTCGCCGCGTCGGCCGAACGGAAGTGCCTACCCGTTCGTCATGAACTACCCCCACACCAAGTGGGGCATCCACTCGGCCTACCGGAACAACCGGTGGCTGATGCGCCTCCAGCGCGGTGATGTGTACCTATACCTCAATCCCAAGGTCATGAAGGAGAGGGGCATCGAGGACATGGACATGGTGCGCGTCTACAACCACATGGGCGAGTGGTACGCGCGGGCCAAGTCGTGGCCGGGGCTTCCCCCCTACATGGTCTTCACGGAGCATGGATGGGAACATTATATGTGTAAGAACTGGACCCACTACAACAATCTTAACTGCGAATTCCTGAACCCGCTGGAGCTCGCGGGTGCGACCAAGGGTCACTACGCCTTCTCGGGCAACCACACCAGCAACCGCATTTATTACGAGACGGGCGTGGATATCGAGAAAGCGGAGGGAGTGTGAGCCATGCCGGAGCTTGAGGGCCGACAACTGGCCGCAGTGTTCGACCTGAACAAGTGTCTTGAATGCCACACGTGCAGCGTGGCGTGCAAGCTCATGTGGACGAACCGGAACGGCCGCGACTACATGTACTGGAACAACGTGGAATCGATGCCGGGTCACGGCTTTCCGAAGGGGTGGGGAGCCGGAACGAACCAGACGGCCGACGGCGCCGGCGACGTGCTGGGCGGAGGCTTCGCCGACGTCGTCCTGGAAGTGGGCCACACGGACGGCGCCGTCAAGAGCAGGGGAGAAGTACAGCTTGGAGCGCTCCCGACGATGGAAGACCACTACGGCCTTCCCTGGGAATACGACTACGGGGGCGTCTACGAACCGGGGCAGACCTTCGATGATCCGCGCGCCAGGAGGGTAGCCCCGCTCTGGCAAGGGAAGGAAGTCCGTCCCAAGTGGGGCCCAAACTGGGAGGAAGACCAGGGCGCCGGCGATTGGCCCAATCACTGGGTCTTCAGCATGCCCCGGATTTGCAACCATTGCACGACGCCGGCCTGTCTTGCGGCATGTCCGCGCAAAGCCATCTACAAGCGGAAACAAGACGGCATCGTACTGATTGACCAGGAGCGGTGCCGCGGCTATCGGCACTGCGTGACCGCCTGTCCCTACAAAAAGGTGTTCTTCAACCCTGCCACGGGCAAGTCCGAGAAGTGCCTCCTATGCTACCCGAGAGTGGAGAAGGGGGTACCGCCGGCTTGCTTCTGGCAGTGCCCGGGCCGTATACGATTCCTCGGGTGGAAGGACGATCCCAAGAGCGCCGTCCGCAAACTCATCCACGATTGGAAGGTCGCCCTCCCCCTCCACCCGGAGTACGGCACCGGGCCCAACGTTTTCTACGTGCCCCCGATCGGGTCGTTCAAGTTCGGCCCGAAAGGCGAAGTGCTCAAGGAGCGCCGGATCCCCATCGAGTATCTTGGCCGCCTTTTCGGTGGCGTGGAAAATGTAAAAAAGGCCCTCGATACGCTGACCGCCGAGAAGGAGAGGGTGCGGCGAGGCGAACGGTCGGAGCTGTGCGAGATCCTCATCGGTTTCGACACAGCGGATCGATTCCAGCTCAACGTTGGCGGGGCGCCCTTCCGGCTTCCCGAAGAGGTGCAGCCGGTGGCTACGCAGTTTGTTCCTCCTTCCAAGGACACCGCCGCCGGCAATGAAGGGGGCAAGTGAATGGAGCTCGTGAACCCCGTCGCACAAGCGTACATGTTCGCCGCTCAGGCCTTTTCGTATCCGAGCAAGGATTTCTACGATCTCCTTGCCTCGGAAGCGTCGCAGGCGTGGCTCCGGGGAGTGTTCTCGCGGTTGCCGTTCTGCGTGGCCTTGAACGAGGATCTGCGCTTCTCCCTACCGTGGGAAGAAGTTGAGCCGGAGTACATCAATGCGTTCGATGTGGCCCCGGCTTGTCCCCTGCACGAGGGGTTGATCGTGCAAGACGGAACGCGGCAGGCGCTCTTTATGGACCTGATGAGGTTTTACGATCACCTCGGCGTGCACCTGTGCGAGGAACCGCGAGAGTATCCCGATCACCTGTGTGTGGAGTTGGAGCTCATGGCTTACCTGGCTGAGGAGGAAACCAAGGCTGACGGAACGGAGGCGAAGCTGCAGGCTCTCCGGCTTGCCCAGCGGGATTTCCTTGAGCGACACCTTGGGGCCTGGTTCCCGCTCGTCAATCGACGCCTGCCTGGCGCGACGCGGGAGCTGTTCTACACCAGGGCCGGCGCATGCCTGGAGGTTTTGCTCCTCAACCATCGCGACTACTTGCAGAAGGCGGTGACCGAAGGAACCGAGCGGCTCGCCATTCTGAACAGCGGAGGTTTGGTGCCATGAGACGCAGGATCGCGCTTACCGTCACGGTGCTGGTGCTTGTCGCCGCGGGTGTGGCGGTCATGGTGGCGCGGCGCGCGGCGCGACAGAGCAGTGAGACTGCTGCTACCGTCGCCGCCGGCAAGGCGATATACCAAGCGCAATGCGCCGTTTGCCACGGCGACCGCGGCAACGGCAAGGGCAGCATCGCATATTTGTTATCGCCGCGGCCACGCGACTTCACGCGCGCGGTGTTCAAGTTCCGCTCGACACCGTCGGGCGAGTTGCCGACCGACGCCGACCTGCTCCGCACGCTCGATAACGGCGTCCCGGGCACGTCGATGCCGTCGTGGGCTCAACTGACCGACGCCGAGCGGCGCGCGGTGATTGCCCACATCAAGACATTCTCCAATGAGTGGAAGGAGCGCACGCCGGCGGCGCCGATCGCCATCGGGAAAGCCCCGAGCTGCGCCTCCCTCACCGACAGGGGGGCACAGGTGTACGTCAAGGCGGGCTGCGCCAAGTGCCACGGCGAGGGCGGCAAGGGCGATGGTCCATCGTCGACGACCCTCAAGGACGACCGTGGCGATCCGATCCGCGCGTACGATTTCACCCACGGCGGCCGCATGAAGGGCGGCAGCAAGCTCGAGGACATTTACCGGACGTTCTCGACCGGCCTGAGCGGTACGCCGATGCCCGCCTACCAGGGCTCCTACCCGGACGAGGATCTGTGGGCGCTGGCTTGCTTCGTCCAGGAGCTCGGCAAGTCCGGCGCGCCGCCGCCGGCGCCGAGCCGCGAGCTGGTGATAGCTCGCGAGCAACTGCCGCCCAGCGTAACCCCCGATGACACGATTTTCGACCGCGCGACGCCGGCGACCGTTCTGCTGCGGGCTCTGTACGCGCGCGACGCGGCGCCGGATGCCGCGGAGGTTCGTGCCGTGAGCGACGGCAAGCGGCTGGCAGTGCGCGTCGAATGGCGCGATTCGTCCCAGGATGCCCGGCCGCTGCGCATCGAGGACTTCCGCGACGGCGTGGCGCTGGAGTTTCCGCTCCAACAGGGCGAGGGCGCGGCCGAGCGGAGCTTTTACGGTATGGGGATGCACTCGGGGCCGGTCAACATCTGGCACTGGAAAGCTGACTGGCAGCTCGAGCTGTCGAGCCAGATCGCCGGCAAAGCGACCGCTGTCCGCGCCGGTGCGGTGGGCAACGCGATGGCCGCCGCCAAACGCAGCTCGCCGATCGAGGACTTGAACGCGATTGGCCCCGGTTCCCTGACGCCGCAGCCGGCGGCGGAACAGAACGTCAGCGGCACCGGCGCTTGGCGCGACGGCCGCTGGAGGGTCGTCTTCGTGCGGGACATCGAGACTCGCTACGGCGGCGACGCCGACCTGCGCACCGCTGGGAAGCTCGCAGTCGCGGTGTGGGACGGATCGGCCAGGGACCGCGATGGCCAGAAGAGCGTGTCGGAGTGGCTGCCCTATCGTTTCGACGGAGTAAAAAATTAAAAGGGGAAGCGAGTGAAACCAAAGTCACAAAGATCACGGCGGTCTTAATCGAGCCGAGCTTGTTCCTCGCAGGCCGCACCCTCAGCGCCGAGGAAAACGGCTCGCGGTCCCCATACGAGGTCGGGGACGGCCTCAAGATGGGAGACGGGAACAACCAAATCCATCTCCAGAATCGCGTCCAAGGACACTTTACCTATAACCTTCTCGAAGGGGCAACCGACAACGACGCTTGGACGATCCAACGCGTCCTGATCAAGATCGAGAGATTCACGCTGGAAGAGACACCGAGAACACAGCGCAGCAGAGCCGCAACCAAAAATATTTCACCACAAAGACACGAAGGAACAAAGAATCACAAACGACTCTTTTGTGTTCCTTCGTGTTTTTGTGCCAGTGTGAGGGAGGAAATACATCCTATGCACCGTGCATCCTTTTTATCAACGTGCAGACAAATTCCATATGTTTATTTGACGGTCTTTTTTGCCGCCTGTTTTCCTTGGATGGCATGGGCGACGCCGGATCGAGACGCCGAAATCAATGCGTTGCGAAATCAGATGTCCGCGCTTCAGACGCAACTGCAGGCGATTCAGAAGCGCCTGGATGACCTTTCTAGGCCCGCCGTTACAATCGCCGAACCGCAGCCTTCCTCCACAGAGTCCGCGGCGCCTAAGCAGAAGGAAACAAAAAAGCAACCATCGGCGAGCGTCAGTTATAGCGGTGACGGATTACAGGTTCGAACCTCCGACAACAAGTTTTCACTTCAGGTCCTGACAGGCCTTCACACGCAATGGGTCGTATATCCGAGAAGCGCGAGTGAAAATACTACCTTCTCTATTCGCCGGATTCGCCCTGAATTTATGGGGACTGTCTTCCAAGCATTTAAGTATAATTTTGGATTCGATCTGACAGGCGGGCAGGCCCTTTTGCAAAATGCCTATGTTGATTATACCGGCCTGGGCAAACACTTCTTCATCCGAGCCGGTCAATTCAAAACTCCTTTTGGGCGCGAATCGTTTATCTATTCCAGGCTGACGCTTGATTTTATTGAGAAATCGAATCTGAATTCTATTACAACGGCTCGAAACATCGGGATTGGTTTCGGCGGGCTCGCTCTCGGCGACCGGCTTAAGTGGGATGCGGCGATTATCAATGGAAATGGCATCAATTTAGCCAATGCGCTTAACGACAATGGAGCGATGGATTTCGCCGGGAGAGTTGCCATTAACGCCGGATCGGGCCTCAGTCTCGCGGGGAGTTTGCAACTTGGCAAGCAACCGCTCAATCTTCGAGGCGCCGAAACACGACCCGTCCTTCCCACCGAATCCACTTTTATTTTCGGGGGAAGTAACCTGCCACCCAATGTCCTTCCGAGTGGCACTCTCGCCACACAGGGACTACGGACGCGCAGCGGCGCGGATTTCCGTTGGGACTTCACCGTCGGTTCGCATCTCGCCTTTTTTCAAGGGGAATATGTACGTGAAGTGCAACGGCGAGAACGAATCCCTGTCGGCACCGTCCTTGTTTTTGACCTTCCCGATTTTGTTCGCCGGGGCATCATGGCCTCCGGCGGAGTATTTTTGACCGGGAGCGAACTCAGAGGATTGCAATTCATTGCCCGCGTCGATCGCTTGTCGATTAATTCTGGAAAGAACGTGGTCCTCGCGGCCATGAATCCTGTTCTTCCGAGCCAACTTTTCGGAAACCCTTTTAACATCGCCGGCAATCGAATGACGACGGTTGTCATCGGAGCAAATGCCTATTTCCATAAACGGCTCAGGCTGCAGATGAACTATTATGTTCAAGATCTTCAGCATCCGACAACCTCGGCCGGCAGAGGGTTAGCTCGGTCAGGGGTCATTGGCTTTCCCCTTTTGCAACTCCAAACCGTTTTCTGATGATAATGATGCTGTAGGGGGGCGCTGATCGATAGGTCCCATCAATTCATGCCTGATGCCTATCATGCGAGGTGTACCCTGCCACGCAGGCCGGAACTTCCCCCGCATGTGGGTCGCGCGTCAAATTTGTGGGTAAGTTAAGCACCGTAAGAGGGCGCAGCCGGGGGCCGTAGCCCGACCGTCGGGGAGGGCTCCGTTTGGGCATTACACAAACCTCATCGATGACCCTCCTGTATTATTAGACTGCCCGACCCGCCGCGGTCGTCATGCAGCCAGCTACTGTACCAACAAAATCAGATCCGATAAGCAAGCAGGACTCTGTTGTTATCCAAATCTCTAACCAGAAAGGTACTTCCCGCGGATCTCGATAACCTGCTTAAAGCCAAGATAATAATAACGGGCGAACAGTGATGGCGTGGCAGAGGCTATAGCCAATGGGACATCGGCTGGAGACACCGGCGATTAAAAAAATTCATCAAAGGAAACTCCGGGATGTATTCGGATGCGAACCTCCCACCAAGAACCACCACGGTAAATGAGGGAATCCACCGCCCAAATATTTCTCTTGCATTGCCTTGTTTAGTAATGGTAAAATTTTCATGTTTAGGGAACGCTTAGCTTCGACCACCTGACCCGTCCTATTAATAACATAAGGGCACTTATGCTCGAACATCGGTGTGGCGGAAAGTTCGGAATTAACGAAGTCACTGTGAAACAGGTTTCTTAGTATGGCGGAAGATCAACCTATTGACTTATTGGATATCCTACGAGTAGCTGAAAAGGAATTGGCGCCGAGCACCGTACTCATGAGCCGTTATCATGTCCGCAGGACTATTGGCTCCGGCCTCTTTGGCACGGTATACCAAGCTTACGACACGGAAACCAGTACGGAGATCGCTATCAAGGTCTTTAATAGCCTTGTCGCTCAAGACCGCGCGATCGTTCGAGAATTGCTTCGCCATATTGAAAAGGCAACGATTCTTAATCATAAGAACATTATTCGTTTGTTTGGTGTCCGTGACGACGGCGAGCGCAAATTCCTGACCATGGAGTATGCGGACGCCTCATCGCTGGCGGATCTCATGACCACATTACCGGCCGGCAAAATCCCGATTGAGACCGCTTTAAATTTTGCAGAACAAATCATACGAGGCCTTGAGTACGCGCATAGCCGCAAGATCCCACATCTAGATCTAAAACTGAAAAATATTCTACTGACCGGGGGCGGGACTATCAAGCTGGGAGGCTTTGGCGTCGGCAAGGTGGCACGTGCCCTGACGACTCGCCTAACGAGCAGCGACAGCAGCCGGCTTTTGGTCAACATGGCCCCTGAGCAGCTTCTCGGAGAAGAAAGCGATCCCCGTAGCGACATTTACGCCCTTGGCTGCATTCTTTACCAGTTGCTTTCGGGGAAACCCCCACTTTCCGGGTGCAACTTACGCCAAGCCATTCTGACCGAGACGCCTGCCCCACTAGCCGGCGTCGCGGAATCGATCAACGCGGTGCTACAGAAAGCGCTGGCCAAAGACAAGAGTCAGCGTTGGAATACGGCCGCCGAAATGGGAGCCGCCCTGAGCGGCCATCAAGGAGCCCAGCCCCTCTCGGCGTACGACAACTTGTCCGTGGAAGAAAGCCACGAGGACTCGGAGGAAAAAGCATTCAACCGCCGGCGAGGAGAGAGTCAGGATGGACCTTCTCTCTTGGATGAGTATAGAAAGTGGATAGAGGGGCAGAATCAGCTTGAAGAATTTAATCCCGCGGAACGCTCTTTATATAAAGAGTTGAAGAGGGTCGAGCATGAAAACAGCCGGTTAAAATTCCTCGAAGAAACGTACAGCAGTGAACAAGAGAAAAAGGAGCGAGCGGAAATTCTACGAATTGAGGCGGACCACTTTGCCTCAAAAATCAAGAAACGCGAAGAGCGGGCCACGGTGGAGAATGGCTCATTTGTTCGGATGTGGAGCGTTAGCATAACTGTCCTGATGGGGGTACTTCTTACCCTCTTTGTCTATAAATTAAACCAGGAAGAAATGGCCAAAGCCGCGAAGGCCGGCGGATTGGATCCCTCGGGGTCGATCCAAACTACTGGCATTATCCCGCCACAGACCGCCGGATTGGAATTCAGGGTGCGTGAAAGCACGCTCACGACCGTCGAGCATGATGCTGCCGACGCCGTGCAAGACATTCATATTAGCCCAGACACATCGAAGGTGACTTACAAAGTGCGGCTGGGTCAGTTCTGGCACGTCGCGATTGGTGGACAACGCGGTCCTGCATTTGATTCCGTAGATCAGGTGATCTTTAGCGCGGAGAAGAACAAAGTCGCTTACAAGGCCGGGCAGGACGGACGCGAACTGACTGTCCTTAATCAAAAGAGCGGGCCGCTGTTTGACGGCGTCGACACCCTCAGCTTTAGCCCTAACGGGGCGATCCTCGCATATATTGCACGTCAGGCTAAGAAATTTTTTGTCGTCAGCAACAATAGGAGGGAATCGGAGTACGACTGGGTCGGCCATATGGTTTTTAGCCCGGATAGCCGTAAGATAGCTTATGCCGCCAAGAGAGGGGCAAAAGCTTTTGTTGTCTTTGGGAAAGAAAAGGGGCAAGAGTTCGCCGCCATCGGCGATTTGGTATTTAGCCCCGATAGTCTGCGCCTGGCCTACGCGGCACGTGAAGGCAACCACGAAGTGCTCGTCGTTGGCGAAGAACGCGGAGAGGCTTATGACAAAGTTTCAAATCCCGTTTTTAGCCCGGACAGCAAGAATATAGCCTATGTGGCCAGGAAGGACGACCATGAATTTATTGTCACCGATAATCATCCGAGCGGCGCCGCATACGATAGTATTTCGGGGCTAAGATACTCGCCCGATGGTAAGACCATAAGCTACATCGCGCACCGTAGCGGCAAGGCCTTCTTGGTAAGCGGTGACAACTATGGACCTGAATTCGAAGCCATTTCAGACTTTACCTTTAGTCCAAACAATCAGGCCTCCGCTTATGTGGCCCACCAGGACGGCCGAGCGTTCGTCCTGCTTGAAGGCCAGAAAGGCCCAGTCTTCGAGCAAATTTCCGGTCTAACTTTTAGCTCCGACAGCCAGCAGGTGGCCTACATCGCCAAGGATGCGGGCAAGCAGTTTATCGTTGTCGGCAATAAGAGAGGCCCGGCCTTGGATGAGGTCTGGCGGCCGGTGTTTTCGCCGGACTCTCGCAAGGTTCTCTATGGGGCCCGCGTCGGCAATTCGGTGCTGCGCGTAGAAATGAGCACACTGTAACTCACCCCGTCGCAAACTCGCCCGGTTGTAACCCCATTACTTCTCCTTTAAGTAGGCCAAGATCTCCGCCGTGAATCCCCATTCTTTGGCTAAGGTTTCCGCCCCTTCTCCGGGGGAAGAGGGCTTCCTTATCACAAAACGGATATAGGCATCGGCAAGATAGCGAATCATAGTCCCCATCAAGTACTCGGAAGACTTATTCAGCGCCACCGATTCCAGAAATAAAATATAATGATAGACTCTCGCGCTTTCCTGCTTCAGCAAATGCCCAGGGACATAGTCCCCTTCAAAGCGAACGCGCTCAATCGGCGGAGGCGACACGACGGACACGGATTCCGTGTCGGACGGCAGCACTTCTATCACAAAGTGAAATCGCTCACGAAAGGTTTCCAAAATATCTTCGGGAAGACGCAAGAAAACGGTAAGCAGGCTAACACGAAGATTAGGGTAATGATTGGGCAAAGTATAAGGGAACCAAGAAACCAGGGTTCCCTCAATGGCGGCAATCTGCTCTCGAATTTGGCTCTCTTTCATCACCGACTAATAACCTAACCCGGACGAGCCGGAGCCCACCAGGTTGAAAGTTGTAGGCTCTCAATAAATCTGAGTAACCCATAGGGGACAGGCCTGCAGGGCCGCCACGGAATAGCTCCATTCGTCCGCCTTGCCCTTACCCAGATGATGAAGACCGACTCGATGGCCGGATCAACGGGCCGCGTAGCGGCCTAATGACTTTAGCCGTGCCCTTTAGGGCACGGGGCCATGAGCCCGCGGCAGGCTCCGTCGCGTCAGCGACGATTGATTCCGCCGATCCTGGCGTTCTACGGCCCCCTAGAAAATTCAGTTCCCTCAATAACGCTCGACGCTGCGGAAGTGGCGTGCAGTGTAGGTACTGGCCTTAATTTCAATCCCGTAGCTGTGGTTCAATCGTCGCTCCGCGACGAAAGAGATTTCCGCCGCCGAACCTACCGTGCCTTGAAAAGCACGGCTAGAGTCATTAGGCCGCTACGCGGCCGACTTATGTACGTGTGTCAACCTATAAATAGTTAGATACGTAACCCAGACGAGCCACCACCCAAAAGATTTACTGAATAACAAATCCAGACTAACCGTAATTAAATCTTTCTGCCATTAATTTCTTTTTCCATTTTGGCAAGAATCTCAGCACAAACGGACTATGGTATAAAGTGCGCGCCGGCGGGCCACCACGTTGGCATACGCCCGAGCCTCATCGCCCGCCGTCCGCTATTTGCGCGGCTTAAACACAGTGGCAACTAGACCTTTAATCCGACCAATACTCACTCTGGGATCCGGCGATGCATGGGTGAAGGGCAGCCCTCTCCCTTTGGCCAATCCTTTAACCTTCACGGCCGCCCTACGGTACGTGGTGGTGGTCAACAACGCCGGCGCCAGCGAGATAGTCTCCTCAAAGGTTCGCTCAGACGACGCATGCGGCCCAGAAGTCGTAGACGGCCTGACCGGCTGACCATCTCCGGTCCGTTTGACTCTCACCATCCCTGTGCTCATTAATTGCAGCACGGCCTTGCAGGTGTCAAACTCGGAAGCCGAACTGAGCGCGCACAGGTCATTGAGTGTTCGAGAACCATTCATAAGAAGTGCCAAATTAAATTCCGCCTGAGTCAAGGAGAGCGCTTGGGAATCTCTGTTCTCCTTGAAATCGATCTCCAGTATACTATCGCGCGCCGGTAATTGCTTTCGAATCTCGCGCCACTCATCGATACAGCGTAAGCCTTCAAGCACAAGGTCGATGGGATTTCGAGATATGAGGATAACGGTTTTATCAGGATGACGGCCCTCTTCAAAATAAAACGTGCCCTCTTCCCATCCTAACGCCTCAAAAATGATTTGATCGGTTTGGAAATCGAGACAGACCACGCATTCGCGTCGCGTCATCACGTTATTCTCAAGCAGCACGGCCAGCAGGTCTTTGTTAGAGTGCTTCTGTAGGGCCATGTACATTTGTAAATCGGCTTGGCTGAGCCGTCTGCGCCGAATTAGAATAGTCTCCATGCCATGGGCGGGGATGGTGGATTGTGAATAAACAATGGCGCCGTCGATAAAGAAGATTCCGATCCGCTTTGACCCGCGAATAAGCACCAGCTCGCCGGTGGATTTGTTCATGTTCAACATCTGGAGTATATTTTCCAGCGATGCTGTTTCCAAATTTCCCGCTAAGGCCATAGACTCACCGCGCTGAGGAAGTGTACCCGGAAGCTACGGCAAATATAGCGCAATAGGGCCGAATAGGCAAGAGTTCTGGGAATTCCCACGCAGAGGGCACATTCCCAGAGCGGGAATTCCTGCCGCACTGCCGGCCCGCTTGCTAAGGTGGCCGGCAGGCGTTATAATGCCATCTTCTAAACCGCCACTTAGCAGAGGAATCCGAAGCAAAGGTATGAACAAAATGGCGACAGCAATCAAAAGCGCAGCGCTTGCCCTTTGGTTACTCCTAACCGCCTCATGCGCAACCGAACAGGATTTTATTACTGTGGTTGAGGAACGCATACAAGCCATACAGCGAAAAAATTTTGACGCTTATCTTAAATCGGACTACTATTACGTGGCGGATACCGACATGGTAGAAGAAAACCAACCCAAAATAATATGGGAAAAGGAGAAGGCCAAACTTAAGTTGAAGTACAAAAGCCGATTCGAGGACGCCATTAACCAGGTGCCCATACAGAATGGGAGTATGTTTAATTTCAATCCCAGCGGAATCTTTCTTTACCCTAAGATGCGTTGGAAAATCTTGGAAGTGCGCCGTGGCGGGTCCGTGCAGACGACCAACGGAAAGAATTTAACCAATTCAAAGGTATTCGTTGAATGCGAGTTTGAAGATAAGGCGAAAAGTCCCTTGGAGAAAATTACGTTTGATCCCTATGCATCGCCCAGATTTAGCCATCACGGTAAATCGGTCAAGAAAACCATTGTCGCCTTCAATGTAGTGACGGCATTGGCCAAGCCTACTATCGTGGATAACGGAGAAGTCAAAGAAGGCCGTGAGTATTTTTGAAATGCCAGGACCGAGGGGCATGCGCCGGTGGCTGATTTCCGGTGGGTAGCGTCGCCGATCTCCGCGCCTCGCCTGCGCTGTTCCGCGAAAGCGATGCGCCGACGTCGGCGCTCAAGAGGCCATCAAATGCATGGACTGCAACATCAAATCAAGGTTGGGGACCGAGAATCCTAGAGATCCCATAGCCTGATTGATTTCTTCTTTGTCCCGCAAACCGGCTTCGAGTAGGCGAGCCAGAGCGTTGGCCGCCGGAGAGAACTTTGGGTATATTTGTAGGTAATCACTAATCCAGGTCTCGACGGCATCGTGAGCCGGAGGCGTCGTCTCCGAGACCATCAAGGTTCTGTTTTTATCATGTATAGGTACGATCATGGCCAGCACTCCTTTATGTCGCCGCAGTCCAGCCAGGTCGCTGCAGGCACACTAATCGCCGTGTCTGTATAGCGCTCTATTATCAGTTGAGCCTCTCTGAATTTTTTTGTCTCGCTCACCTTATATCAATCCAGCTCAGGTCAGGAAGTTTCGGTAAAGTTGAGATCAGATAGGCGCCCAGCCGCATCGATCCTCTTAAAAATTTGCTCAGCGCCATCAGGCATCCATGGTGGAAAAAAAGCCTGTTAAACCAGCCGATCCAGTGCCATTCCCGGCATTCCAACTACCAGCCCGCCGCCAAGGAACGTGTCGGGGATGGATTTGGATGGGTCGGAGGAAATGAGAAATCTTTTGTGGAATGTCTAAAATGTTCTTGACAGAAGGATGGGAATAGATAGTATGAAGGCATGAGCCAACAATTTCGTTCAAGCGCTGCGGTTATGTCAGCGGGCAGGGTTGGTGAAGTTAGGGCATGTGGCGTTGGATGGGACGAAATAAGCACAAAAGTTTCGGATCAGTCCAGGGGGGAGGTGTTAGCATGTCTCAGCGGATCAAACGGTGCATGATGGCGTGTGATCCAACCCGGCGGGTTGCTCAATGCACGTTAAGTCTCTTCTTGAGTTTTTTGTTCCTGTTTGAACTGGCAGGCTGGCCGCACCGCATGGCGTCCGCACGGCTTGTCCAGAGTCTTGCGCCTCCAAATCATGCCACTCAGTCTGGCCCAGAAACGTCTCTGCTGGAACCTGGTGCGTCCATGGAACAGGTGTTGACCGGAGGCGAAAAGCATTCCTATCTTGTTACCCTAGCCGCGGGTCAGTACCTGCACGTCGTGATCGATCAAGGAAACGTTGATTTATCAGTAACACTCTGGGAGCCGAACAATAAACTCCACGCTAAATTCGACAGTCGCTGGTACGGACCGGAACCGGTCTCACTGATAGCGCCGACGTCCGGGGTTTATCGGCTGGAAGTGAGCGTGGTTGAAAAAATGGCGCTCGCCGTGCGGTACCAAATCAGAATTGAAGAGCGACGCGGCAGTATACCGCAGGATCAGCACTGGATGGCTGCCGAGCGAGTTTCAACAGAGGCGAAGCAACTGCATACGACCGCTACGGCCGCCACCCTACAACGAGCGATTGCGAAGTACCAAGAAGCGTTTATACACTGGCGAACCACGGGGGATACCTTCGGGGAATCTCAAACCCTTAATAGTCTGGGTACTATTTACGAGCGTTTGAACCAGAATGAGAAAGCCCTGGAGTATTATGAAAAGGCGCTCACGCTTCGGAGGGCCGCACGAGACCTCTATGGCGAAGCGGAGACCACTCATAACATTGCCGCCGTGTATTCAGCGCGGGATACAAAACAGAAGGCGATCGACTACTATACTCAAGCGATCACCCTCCGACGCTCTGTGGGAGACAAACGGGGAGAAGCCGCCACAATCCTAAACCTTGGCAAAGTCCACTACGACCTGGGCGAGAATCAGAAAGCGTTTCAGCATATGGACCAGGCGCTTGCGCTTATGCGAGCCGTGGGATACCGGCGCGGAGAAGCGGTGGCGTTGCTGAATCTGGCATCATACTGCCAGTCGTCGAGTGATATTCAAGCGGCGCAGAAATACTTCAGCCAGGCATTGCCCCTAATGCGAGCCCTGGAGGACCGCTTCGGGGAAGCTTCCACGCTGAATAACCTCGGCAAAACTTATCACGACTTGGATGAGAAAGAGAGGGCGATCGACTACTTTAACGAAGCGCTTCAATTGTTTCGCTCGGCGGGCAACCGCGGTGGAGAAGCTTCCGTGCTTAACAATATGGGCGCTGCCTTTCAGGCATTAGGCGAGAGACAGAGGGCGATCGATCACTACACCCGATCGATTGAATTGTATCGAGATGCCGACAATCGTCGCGGAGAAGCCCGTGCGCTCAACAACATTGGTAGAGTTTACAGCGAGATCGGGGACCAGCAAAAGGCGCTGGACTGCTATCATCAGGCGCTCGCTCGCCTGCGAGCGATCGTGGATCGTCGAGGAGAAGCCATCACTCTCCGGAATATGGGCGCGGTCTATGCCTTGTTAAGAGAGAATCCAAGGGCGCTCGATTACTATGGCCAGGCGCTTCAGCTTAGTCGCGCAGTCGAAGATCGAACGATTGAGGTGCCGACGCTTTACGCGATCGCGCACCTGGAACGCGAGCGCGGTCAGATCGGGGAGGCGCGGTCGTGCATTGAGTCGGGGCTCAACGTCATTGAGTCTTTACGCGCCAAAATCGTCAGCCCTGAACTGCGCGCGTCTTACTTTGCCACGGTGCGGCAATATTACGAGTTCTACACGGATCTGCTGATGCGCCTGCATGCGCGCCATCCCGGGGAGGGCTATCTGGCGGCCGCGTTCCAGACTAGTGAGCGCGCGCGCGCGCGTACTTTGATCGAAATGCTAGGAGAGGCCCGCGTGGACATTCGTCAGGGCGTCGATCCCGCGTTGCTTGAACGTGAACGCCGGTTGCAGGCGCTACTGAACGTTCAGGTAGAACGTCAGACGCTGATGCTTAGCGGCAAGCCCAGCGAGGAACAAGCACAGACTGTGAAAAAGAAACTGGTCGCACTGGTAGAAGAGTACAAGGAGGCCCAAGCGCAGATTCGCGCTTCCAGCCCGCGCTACGCCGCGCTGACACAGCCTCAGCCCTTAAGCTTATCGGAGATTCAACAGCACGTGCTCGACTCCGACACCCTGATACTGGAGTACGCCCTGGGCGATGAACGCAGCTTTCTCTGGGTCGTAGCGCCAACGAGCATCACCGGCTTTGATCTGTCGAAACGCTCTGTGGTGGAGGCGGCCGTCCGACGGGTCTATGAGCGGTTGACGGCGCGCAACCGGCCAGTGAAGGGAGAAACCACCCAGCAAGGACGGGCGCGCGCGGCGGCCGCCGACGCGCGCAGTATCTAGAAGCCGCCGCCGATCTGAGCCGGATGCTGCTCGGACCGGTGGCGGCTCAGTTGGGAAAGAAACGCTTGCTGATCGTGAGCGATGGCGCTCTGCAATATGTACCGTTTGCCGCGCTGCCGCGGCCGCCCACGGCCGGCGCCGGCCCGGAGACAGAGCCAGGGGTCCCGCTCATGGTGGGGCATGAAATCGTGAGTTTGCCGTCGGCGTCTACGCTGGCGGTGCTGCGGCGGGAGCGGGCCGGCCGCCCACCGGCGACCAGAAAGGTGGCTGTGCTGGCCGATCCGGTTTACGATAAGGAGGACACACGAATTCGACCGGCGGTCCGGCCCGCGGCAGGGACCCGGAAGCCCGAGGTCCGGGAGTATTCTCCAATCTTCGACGGGAAGCGCTCGGCCAGGGAAGCGAGCCTCGCGGAAACGGGTTGGCGTTTCCGGCGATTGCCCTTCACGCGCCGGGAGGCAGAGGCCATCCTAGCTATGACCTCTCCCGGAGATGGGATGAAAGCCGTGGATTTTTCGGCGAGCCTGGCAACTGCAACGAGCGTCGCGCTTCGCCAATTTCGTATTGTGCATTTCGCTACGCATGGGTTCCTCAACAGCGAGCATCCGGAGTTGTCGGGACTTGTGTTATCGCTGGTGGACGAGCAGGGCGCGCCGCAAAACGGCTTCCTGCAACTGCACAAAATATACAATCTGGACCTGCCGGCGGAACTGGTGGTGCTGAGCGGATGTCAAACGGCCTTGGGAAAAGAGATTAAAGGCGAAGGGCTGGTGGGCCTGACGCGGGGGTTTATGTACGCCGGCGCCAGCCGCGTGATGGCCAGCTTGTGGCAGGTCGAGGATCGCGCTACAGCCGAGCTGATGGCCCACTTCTACCGGGGTTTGCTGGGCCGGGAACGGCTGAGCCCCGCGGCGGCGTTGCGCCAGGCACAGATCGCCATGTGGAAGACGAAGGGTTGGGAAGCGCCCTATTATTGGGCGGCATTTACGCTGCAGGGTGAATGGAAGTAAGGCGGGCAACATATGGACAAATCTCCTCCTCGAAAGAAAGACTATACTCTGACCCAGGAGGCGTTTGACGCATTGCTACAGGCGCTGGATGCGGACCCGGCGCGCGCCGCGGAGAGCTATGAAGTACTTCGGCAGGGTTTAATAAGAAACCTCCGGCGCTGGAGCTGCCAGTGGCCGGAAAGTATCGCCGATAAGGCCATTGATCGGGGCGCCCAAAAAATAATCCAAGGGGAGAAGATTAATAACATCCCTGCTTTTTTCCGCCGAGTGGCTTATTTAGTTTGGCTGGACGTGGCACGGGAGAGTAAAGAACAACCGCTGATCGGTGACGAGTCCCAGTTCCCGGACCCGCCAGCGGAAGACCACACCGAACGGGAGCGCCGGATCGCGTGTATGGAGCATTGCCTGTGGGAACTTCGCCCGGAAAGCCGCGCGCTGGTTATAGAGTATTATCAAGGCCAGGGACGCACGCAAGCCGAAGCGAGAAAAATAATGGCTGCGCGTTTGAAGACAACGCTCTGTAACTTAACGCTTCGAGTGCATCGGATCCGAGTGAACCTGGAAGAATGCGTCACGAAGTGTCTGGAGAGAGAGGGATACGCCAAATAAAACGCCATTCTTGATGAAATATTTGGAGGTTTTCCACACTATATTGCGGAGAGCAGCGATTTGAGCATGCGACAAGACGCGGAGATTGAAAAACAGATCGTCCGATACTTGCTGGGGGACCTGTCCGATGTGGAGAAAGCGTCATTGGACGATCGGCTTATGCTCGATGAGGAATGGTTTGATCGATTCCTCGCCATGGAGACGGAACTCATCGACCAATATGTGAGGGACGAGCTTTCGCCGACCGAGCGCGAGAAATTTGAGAAGATCTTTCTGAGTGTACCGCATCGGCGCCGGCAGCTTGAATCCGCCAAAGTCGTGCTGAAAGTGCTTAACGAGAAATCAGCGGCGGGCGCTCCCACTGTCCATGCACCCGGCGCGTGGAGGGCGCGGCGACCGGCGATAGGCTGGTCTCTGGCGGCCGCTGCCGTGCTGGTGGTCGTGGCCGGCGGCTCGTGGCTGATGGTGAAAAACCAGAAGCTGACTACCCAGGTTGAGCGTCTTCAGACGGAGCAGCAGTCGCAGCAGCGGCAGGAACAAGAGCGGCAACAAAAATTCGAGCAGCAACGCGCGCGCAGCGACGAATTGGCCGAGCAACTCCGGCGCGGGCAGGACCGACTCGTCCAGTTGGAGCAGCGAGGGAAGACGCCGTCCCCCCAACCCCTCATCCTTTCGTTCGCGCTTTCACCCACCATTAACCTTCGCAGAGATCCCAGCTCAGATAGAGGCGCTATCCCAAAGTTGTCTATTTTACCTGACGCACATCAGATTGAACTTCAACTGGAGCTTGCCGACGACGAAGCGTACCAAAGCTATCGTGTAGAACTTCGATCCGTGGAAAAAGTCGTGATCTGGAGCCGGAATTGGCGTTCCACCCGCGTCGCCGAGCCCGGCCCAGCCGTTGTCCTGCGGCTACCCTCCCGCCTCTTCCGTAGGGGCTATTATATCCTGACGCTGAATGGAGCTAGGGCCGATCGGCGGCTGGAACCTGTGGGCGACTATCATTTCGAGGTAGTAAGCCCGTAAGCGGCGCCGGAGCATGTACAACTGCTCTGTAAAGCGTCTTCGCCAAGTCGAGTAAAGCGCCGCCGGTATATCCTGTAGGTGGGTGCATGCCATTGAAATCTGCTGTATACATCCGGTCAGCCAGGAAAGTAGAAAATAGCGCGAAATATTTCAGAGATTTCTCCGACTATACAATGAAGGGTCCAATAACATGGCCCGATAAAATAAAAGCCGTCGAAGCAAGAGTGCCAGGCACGTTCTTCCTGATGCGACTCTCGCCGCGGACGATACCTTCCCAAACAAGGGTCCCGGACGACGGGCCGGTATACGCCTGGGCCGGGCGCGGCGCCGGTTCCGGCTTGGCCGCCGCGGCGAGCGCCGCTTCCTCTTGCCGTCGCCGCTCATCATCCTGTTGCTTTGCCTCCAGCTCCGCCCGCCGTCGCCGCTCTTCTTCAAGCTGCCTCGCTTGCTCTTCATTTTTGGCCTTAAGCTCGGCAAGGGCGCGCTCCTGCGCCTCGGTCTGCCGCTGGCGCTGGGCTTCTTGTTCGCGCTGCGCGCGGAGGGCTGGCTCGCGTTTCACTTCAGCCTCGCGTTTTGCTTCGGCAGGCTTCGAGGGCTCCGCGGGGTGGGGCTTCTCCGGCTCGGCTTTTTCTTGCGGCGGCGCTGTTTCTGCTTTCTGTTCCGCTTTCGGCTCGGGCGGCGCCACGCTATCCGGGCTCTGCCCGCCCACCGGCGCGGGAGGCGGTTCGATTTTAGATACGGAGGCGGGCGGCCTTTCCGCGACGCCCCGCCAGCGCATTACATAATATGTTATCCCTCCCGCCAATACCGTGACCGCAAGGACGGCCGCAACGATAAAGGGCGGGCGGAAACGGGCCTTCGGCCGGGGGCCCGCCGTCCGTATGCCCGCCGTCGGGCCGGGGCGGGCCGATGGCGGCGGCGTTTCCTGGTGCCCTGGGGCGGCCGGGCGCGCCGGTGTCGGAGGGACCGCTCCAGCGACCTCGGACGGCGGAGCGCCTAGAGTTGATAATCCGGGGGCCGTGGGTGCGCCGGCCGCGAACGGGCACCCGCAGGAGGGGCAGAATTTCTTTCCCGCCGCCACGGAAGCGCCGCAAGCGGCGCAGGTCTTCTTATCCGGAACGACTTCTGGCGGACCGGCTCCGGCACCCGGGCCCGCCCCTTCTCGAAACTCCGACGGGAGCGGCTTGGGCGGCGGAGCGACGGGCGATTCCATTTTCAGACCGGAAGGCGGCGGCGCCGTTGCCGTCACGGGCGTTCCACACGCGCGGCAAAACTTCCTTCCCGCCGGGATGCGCGCGCCGCATCCGGAACAGACGAGGCTATCTCCAGCCGGCGGCGCATCCGCCGTAGGGATGGCTTCCCTGGATCCGGTGAATTCTTTGGGCTGATCCAAATGGGCTCCACATTGGGGACAGAATTTCTTCCCGGCTTTAGCTTCAGTGCCACACTTTAAACATTGCATAAACTTTCGCCTCTTCGCTGGCGGTCTGCTCAGAGAGCCGTGCCACATCGAATGCAGTATTTGGATGCAGACCGGTTCTGCCCTCCGCAGTCACCGCAATAGACAATTTCTGCCGCAGGCTGGTGGGGGGACAAAGGTAAGTCCGGATTCTGAGCTACCGTAACCGGCCTTAAGCCCTCGGCTGGACTTCTTCTGAGGCGCTTAATCACGAAAAAAATCACAGTGGCGAGGAGAAGGACGGAGACGAGCGCAATAATCGATTCATTGCCAACCGGCAACGTGGAGATTTCAGATCGAGCGTAGGCTCCGGTCTCGGCGAGCTCTGTGTTCAAGATCTTGTAAAGGGATTCAAAGGACCAAGTGGCTAAGTTACCTTATTCGAATCAAAAATTCTTCCCGGCATTTGAACCTCAAGGCTATGCACATTTAGCAGGGACGGATCCACGTATCTCTTGAACCGAAAAACACACTGATTCAGATTCGGTATCTCTTCGAAGCTGAGCTGAAAACCGGCAGCTTCTTTGTTGTTGCTTTCCTCGACATTTTGAAATGGAAACATCGCCGAGATATATTCATTCCCGTTTTGTGCTCTACTTTGGATGAACACAACACCGGGGCGCTTGAGCCCCATTTCCGCTTCCAAGACGGATTTTAATCTTGCGGTCGTCCATCCGTGCTCAACCGATTCTTTTGTAAGTTCAGATGTCAAGGTAACGCTTCCGCTTCCATCCTTATTAAGAGCAAGTCTATACCTGTTAAGAGCAATTCTGTACCTGCTGGCGATAAGATCATCCGGCATGACCACCAGGAAAAGGTAAAGCCCTTGCACCGACAGAAAGCCGGCAATACACCTAACAATATTTCGACGCATCCCTCACTGACCAAGCCGCGCCCCACAGCTTCCGCAGAACACACTGGCCGGATCCAATTCGGCGGAACATTTTGGACACTTGGGAGCCGCCGGCATATTGGCCTGGTAAAACCGGTCGGTCCCCACCGAAGCGGCCGCCGCCGCCGCGTACGGCGCCCTCACTATCGGCTGGATCGCATCTCGGTGACTCTCAGAAATCATGTAAGCCGCCTGGGACAGAAAAACGAATGGGCATGCCGCGGCCCCGGCCGCCACCAGCAAAAACAAAGATAGAAAGATCAAGCTCGCCAACTGCATGGAAAGGCTCGAGCCGCCCATCCAACCCGTCATCATGCCGCCAAAGGGTCCTATGGAGCCAAGGATCATTTGCGGCAGTCCCGTCACCAGCGCCAGTCGCATGCCCGGAACGGCCGTTTGCGCGGTCCAAAGTGTGATCGAGAAGGAGAGCGCGATGGCGAACCAGTATAGCGAGGCAAATAGCGCGGTTAATAGGAAGAGGAACAGGAAAAATGGAATAATCCGAAGGGCGTGCGCGCGCAACAGCCGCGCCACGCTCTTGAACGTTTCCCATCCGCCGGCGCCTTGACCCACCACGGCCGCGGCCCCCAGCCAAAGCCCCGCCAGGACGCAGGCCCCCAGGCCGACGTTGATCAGAAGGAAGGGCATAAACAAGAGGGCCACAAAAATCTCGCCGAAGTTTTCGATTTTCCCAATGCTGAAAAGCAAGGCCTCCAGGAACAGGGCCAAGACCATGGCGCCCATAAACAACGCCGGAGCCCCCACTGCGCCGGAAAAGTTCGACAGGCTGTAAACCAGAACCTCCGTTTTCGTCCGCGGCGGCCGACCGGCGTTGGCTTCGGCCGTTATATAGGCCATGCCCAGGATGAGGATTCCCGTCATCATGCCGGTTATGGCCAATCCCAGCAGGAACAAGGTATTGCGCGCCTGCTCGGTGCTCATCTGCGTGGCGAAAAAAATCAGCATGGTTGAGAAAAGGGCCACCAGAAAGTTTCCCTGAGCGGCGAACTTGAGCCGTACAGGATCGGCTGCGCTTTCCGCCGCTTTTAACAAAATACTTTGCAGGTCCTTCAGTGGTTGGGTCATGGGGTATACCTCCTTTTCACAGAAAAATTGAGGCTCACCGCGGCCACGCGACCCTCCATAAATCAGCGTACTAAATCCCGCTCATGCAGCGCCAGCTCAATGGACAGGGTCAGGCCCTCTCGCGTGACGGACATGCTTTGAAAACTGGCCATAGCTTCCTGGTCTGCCGGTCGCATATCGCCGCGGGGCGCCAGCATGGGCAATCCTTTAAGCAGGTTGAGCGCCCCGGAAACAAAACCGGCGCCATTCTCATCCCGCATGATTGCCGTGAGCTCCACGGGAAAGGAACGGCCGTTCCGCGCGATGGAGAATCGAAACCCCTGTGCGAAGCCAATTTTTTCCAGCAGCATGCGCAGCGGGCCGGTGCCCGCAAAATTCAGGAGCGCCGAATGGGGACCCGGGGATTGGCATCAGCGCTCCTGTAGCAGCATCGATGCGGTACCCCAAGACTCGACCCATGTACGTCTCAATCGCGGAATAGACGAACTGGCCTGAGGGGTCTATTGTCACTGGGGTAATAGAGACCGGGGGCGCTCCAGGAACTGGCTCGTTTGCTATGTAGACCGGACCTGCCATTTGGGCCCAAAGACTTGCCCAAAGTCCACAGCAGACTGCAATCAGAAAAAGACATAAAACCAAATGATTTTGTCTAAAGCTCATGTTTTTTCCTCCTCATTAGAGCGGTGCCGGGGACGTGCCCGACACCGGTTCACTACCGAAATGACCGCTGGCGAGCTACTCCCGGGAGCTGACGCCAAAATCAAAAATTTGTAGCGGCAGGGCTGCGCCCGCGGCGGACGCCCCGCCAATGGTCATGCCGACAATGAACGCGTATTCGCCGGGTTCCAGGCTCTTGTTGAAGATTACTTTGTATATGCCAGGGCGAAGTTTTTCACTCTTAAAGCCTACGATCGATTTTTCGTGCGTGCCCGACGAAGTGCCCAGGGATCCCATCTCCATCACGATGGTCTCCCGCGCCGATTTCTTTTCTTCCAATTTGATGCACACGAACTGGTTCGGGCTGCTGATGGTGCCCGCGCCGTGAAATCCGCTCTTGCCCAGTGCAGCGGCCTTGTCCTCGAAATAGAAATAAAAAACGGGGTTTTTGTCGGCCGCGCGGATATTGGCGCGCGCGCCTTGCAGTACGGCTTTCTGTTTCGCTTTTTTCAGTCCGTACGTCACCGCCGACACGAACACACCGCCGGTTTTCGCCCCGGTGTAGGCCGCGGGCTCGAGCAAGGTCATTTTCGGCGCGCGCTGTCCTTCCTGGTAAAGATAAATCCCGGAATCGTGCGTCGTCGCCGGATCGTTGGGATCTCCGGCTGGGGTGGCGCCGTCTGGCGTGGCGCCGGTGGGCTTGCCGACACTCACGCCTGGCAGCGCGATGGGCCGGGCGGACGGGGCCGGGGCCGTCTTGCCCTCCGCGGTTTTAGGGTCCAACGTCGGATCCATGAGCATCTGTATGACCCGGTCGGACACCTTGGCCTCTTGCAGCTTAAGAATCTCGTCGGCAGACAGATCGAACGGCTTATTGTTCTGCTTAATCTTGGTGATGAGAATGTCTTCGGAAATGCCGCTTTTGTGCAGGCGAATAACAGTGTCGACCGTGAATTGCGAGCTGGACGCCGTTTTTTCCGGCGGTTTTTTTCCAGGGTTCTTTGTAGGCGCCTGGCCAACCATTATGCCGGCCGTCAAGCTAAAAACCAACGCCAAACAAACCATTCGTCTCATAATTCCCTCATTTGGTTGGAAGCTGTACAATGATACGGTCGTTAGCGGCCGATCACTATAGAAACCGGTCTTATCGAACCAGACACTGCTGAACAACCATCAGCTTCAACTCGTTACACCAAAATTAGTAGAGGCGTTGTTCAACATTCACAAAGGGTCAAACATTCAACATCAAACAAATGCTACAATGGATCGAAGCTTTCCCGCTTGGTTCCAATCGTTTTAGGGTTCCACCGGAGTGAAGGCCTATACGCCTCACGTCCCCATACTATGAAAGAATGAGTGGGAGCGCAAGCATTATTTTCGATTCAAAATGCGGCACCGGTCATGTTCGGGACCTCGATTCAAACATGCCTTCATAGTTTGACTACTCCCGGCTTCTGACGGCCTTATCTTGATTTCAACAAGCGGTGCCGGGCACGGGCTCTGTTTGAAGTGGGCCTACGGCTTAATAGCCACCCCTGAAGGAAAGAGTCCCACTGGTATGGTGCGCACCACGCTAAGGGTCGCCGTGTCAATCACCGAGACGGTGTGGGCCGTGCTGTTGGCCACGAAGGCGTAGGCGCCGTCCGCGGTTATGGCCACTCCTACCGGGTCAGATCCAACCTCGACATTGGCCACAACTTTGTATAATGCCGTGTCGATCACGGAGACCGAATTGGAGGTAAAATTCGTCACATAGGCGTAGGACCCGTCCGGCGTGAAGGCCACGCCCCTGGGGCTATTGCCTGGTATAGTGGCCACTACGGTGTTGGTCGCCGTCTCGATCACCGAGATGGTGTCAGACGCCGCATTACACCTCTTTACCGCGCTTGAGAAGGCCCAGAGGCCCGAACAGCACCGTCAGCGTAATCGCCGTCCCCTCCTTGCCTTCCCCTTCTTTGCCCTTGCTGCCGCGCACACGTATACGCGTATCACCGGCCTTGAGGTATTCCAGGCGCATGTTCAGTTCGCCGCCCTTGCCCATGCGGCCCGACGTTTTGGCGTGTGTAATGGTGCCGAGGGCCTTCGCACCGGCCCGGACGACGACCACCTCCCCCACGCGCAAATCTTCATCCAGCACCAAATTCACCGTGTCGTCTTCCTTCGCCGTCTTGGAGCTGAGCGATTCCGCAAACTTGAGCTTCACCTCAGTGCCTTCTTTCAGCGTCACCGTCTCGCTCTTCTGCGCAATAGCGGTCAGGTTCAGCAACAGCAAAAACACCGCGAGGCCGGTGCCACCGAGTTTTTTAAACCTATTCATACGTGACATCCTCCCTTGGTCGAAAATTTCTGAGTCAAACGTGACTGATTGCTAAATTCTTTCCAATGACCCACCGTATGCCCCTACATTTGAAGCGCATCCAGATCTGGAGTTAAGAGTGCGAACGAGGCTTTTATTTAGCTAGTTCAGCCGCTTTGAGAGTCGTCTTAAGGTCGTCCGCCAGCTTGGCCGATTCCTTGGCGTCCACTTTGGGGTCTCCCCAAGGCTCTACCTGCAGCGCTTTATAACGTTTCTGTTTCGCGACCGCTACCCGGACGGTGGTTGATGTTTCACTCTCTTTTATGAGTGTAATCTGTACTCTTGTGCCCGTTTGCCTGTACCCCCCTTCGATGGACATGGCGGTAATGATTTGCCCGATCTCTCGGCTGGCTGAGTCCATCGTGTAATCCTGCTTCTTGAAAAAATTGAGAGTTAAATCGTAAGCTTTGTCATAGGGGTTGCTGGTTTGGAAGGTTTCGCCGCCAGACACTTTCTTGGGCTTCGCCGATTCTTCGGCGTTTGCCTCGCGCCGTGCTTTGCGGCTTTGACCCTGGACGGAGACCTGCGCGAGCAACACTACGGATAGGACCACGACAAAACCAATTACAAGGTTGTGAATCTTTTGCATCATTGGATTATCCTCCTTGTTTTGCATTCAAAGCGAAATGCCTTTTCGCGACTGCTCGGATTGGCGATGCCGCCCGGCCGCCGCGCACGCATGGCCTGGTCAAGCAGTGGATACGCAAACACGCCCATCCTCGCCCGGCTAAGGACCCGGTGAGCATTCGCAACCAATTTGTGCTGGTCCTCCATCCCATCAGTTGGGTCAAGCCATCTATCAACAGCGGCAACAGACAGAGTATAAGGCTGCGGCGATGGCGCGGCCGCGCAAACTGCCGCACCCCTCAGTACACCACACCTACCGCACAGATCGCAGCATATATTGACAAGCAGCGCGCGCATAGTGCCATAGGAAGCCCCGCCGTGTAGGGACCGCTCTGCCAATTGGTGAGAGAATAAGCGGTAGCAACGAAATCGCCAAAAGGCTTGACCGCTGTCAGGAATGGTCGGCACCAGCACCGCGCCGCGCAGAAAAAACCCCACCGGCACCGTCCTTACGGCCGTCCAGCGGCGTAATATAGCCGCAAGCATCTGCGCCGTGAAAGGAGTCGCAGCCATGTGTCAGGCACCTAATCCTGTTCTATATGCCATTCGAGAGCCTGCTACACAGAGTTTGATTAGGACTTTAACGATAACCCCAAAGTCTGACGGACCCGTCGCCCGAACCAGAGGCTAACGCGCCGGCATCCGGCGACCAGGCTACGGAGTTTATTGCATCAATGTGTCCGGTAAGATGTCTTATCGCCAGCCCGGTTTGCGCGTCCCAGATTTTGACGGTCTTGTCCGCCGAGCTCGATGCGATCATGAAGGCGTCGGGCGACCACGCCACGGATAACACGCTGTCCGTGTGCCCTCTCAGGGTTCTGATCGAGCGGCCGGCTTGCGCGTCCCAGATTTTGACGGTCCGATCCTCCGCGCCCGAAGCGATCAGACGGGAGTCCGGCGACCATGTTACAGAAAGCACGGCACTCATGTGTCCCGTCAGCATGAGGAGCTGCGTGCCGCGTGACGCGTCCCATATTCTAATGGTGCCATCTCTGGAAGCGGAAGCGATCAGGCTGCCGTCGGGCGACCACGCCACGGACAATACATGCGACGTGTGTCCGGTTAGCCTTCGGATCAGCGCCCCACTTTGCGCATCCCAGATCCTGATTTCGGTATCATCCGAGCCGGACGTAATCCTGCTCGAATCCGGCGACCAGGCCACGGACTCTACCCAATGGCCGTGCCCCGCCAGCGTTCGGAGCTCAGCGCCGGTTTGCGCATCCCAGATTTTGACGGTTCTATCCAATCCCCCGGAACCGGAAGCAATCATACGACCGTTCGGCGACCACGCCACTGCCAGCACCGGCGCCGTGTGCCCGCTCAGCGTTCTGACAACCTGCGCGCTGAACACATCCCAGACTTTGACGGTCTTATCCTGAGAGCCCGAAGCAATCAAAGTAGCGTCGGGCGACCACGTCACGGAAGATATAGAATTTCCGGTAAGCGTTCGTATCAAGATGCCACTCGACGCGTCCCAGATCTTGACTTCTTGATAAGAGCTGGAAGCGATCGTACCGCCGTCCGGCGACCACGTCACGGACAGTGTATGTGACGGGTGGGCAATCACCATTTGGAGCTGCTCGCCCGTTGATGCATCCCAGATTCTGAGCGTAGTGTCCTGCGAGCCGGAGGCAATCCTACCCGAATCGGGCGACCACGCCACCGATTCCACCCAGTGACCGTGCCCCGTCAATGTGTGCATCAGGCCCCACGTTTCCGCATTCCAGATCTTGATGGTTCTATCTAATCCCCCGGCACCGGAAGCGATCATGCTTCCATCGGGCGACCAGGCGACAGTCTGCACCGGTGCCGTATGCCCGCTCAGCGTCCGAATCAAGACACCTGTCCCCGCTTCCCAAATGCGGACGGTTCTATCATCGGAGCCCGACGCGATCCAGCGGCTGTCAGGCGACCACGCCACAGACCACACCGGGTCCGTGTGCGCAATAGTTCTTAGGAACTGTCCGGTTTGCGCATCCCATATTTTAATGGTCGAATCCGCGGAGCCGGAGGCGATCAAACGATCATCAGGCGACCAAGCTAAAGACAATACTGTGCCGGTATGCCCCTGCAGCGTTCGTATCAAAGCGCCCGTTTGCGCATTCCAGATCTTGATGGTTCTATCGGCGGATCCCGAAGCCACCCTGCCGCCATCCGGCGACAAGGCCACGGATCGCACGCCACTGGTATGTCCCACCAGAACATTTTCCACCGCTTCTTGCTCCGTATTCCAGATCACGACGCCTGCAGTGCCGGCCACCGCTATGCGGGTACCGTTCGGGCTGTAGGCCACCTGGCTCAAGGTCATTACGGAGCCAAATCCGAATCCCAGAATGCTCAACGACCCAAAGTTTTCTAAAGGGCTCCGGATCACAGTCAGCGCCACCGGGATCGTTTGCGGCGTGTTCACCGCACCCGGCGCATCGATGCGTATTTCTCCGGTATGGCTTCCCTCCGGCAGACCATTCATGCTTACGGATACCGCTATCGTGCCTGAGGCATCGCTGAGCAGTGTACCGTTTCTAGGATTAACCGATAACCAGCCTGGAGTGGCGGTGGCCGTCCAGTTTAATATCCCGCCGCCCGTGTTTGCGATCTCCAGTGTCTGGCTAAGCGGATCGGGTTCCCCCAACACGCCCGTGTACGTTAGAGATCGTGGATATAACCCAATCTTGGATGGACGAGCGCCCCAAATCCTCACCGCGCCATCCCCCGAACTTGAAGCAATTGCGCTAGCGTCGGGCGACCAGGCCACGGAGTATACGGAATCGAGATGCCCGGTGAGAGTTTTTAGAACTTGACCGTTTTGCGCATCCCAGATTTTTACGGTCCGGTCTCGATTGCCCGAACTCGACGCAATCATGCGACCATCGGGCGACCACGTCACCGACAGCACCTCATCGGCGTGCCCGGTGAGCGTTCGGAGCAGGACGCCGCTTTGCGCATCCCAGATCTTAACGGTTCGGTCCTGCCCGCCCGAAGCGATCAAACGGGAGTCCGGCGACCACGCCACAGAATACACCGCGCCTGTGTGCCCGTTGAGCCTTCTTTCGAATCCGCCGTCTTCCTTCCAGATTATGATCGTGCTGTCTCGGGACCCGGAGACAATGTATCTACCGTCGCGCGACCACGCCACCGACAGCACGTGCGAGGTGTGCCCCACAGGCGGCCCCCCAAGCCTTGCTATCAAGCGGCCGGTCCGCACATTCCAGATTCGGATGAAGGTATCATCACAGCCGGCAACGACTCTAGTGGAGTCCGGCGACCAGGCCACGGCGCTCACCGGAGCCGTGGGTTCCGTAAAGATTCTTATCAGCAGGCCGAATTCTACGTTCCAAATCTTGACGGTTGCGTCCCTGGAACCGGACGCAATCATCGTCCCGTCGGGCGACCATGCCACCGACAGCACCCCAGACTTATGCCCCGTTAGGGGCGTTCCCATCGGTTGCGCGCTTTGAGCGTCCCAGATCCGTATGGTGTTATTTCGGGAACCCGCCGCGATCCTGCCGGCATCCGGCGACCACGCCACCGAAGACACCGAATCTCCGCCGGTAAACGTTATCAGTCTGTCTCCCTGCAGCGCATCCCAGATTATGACCTCTTGATAGGAGGCAGACGCAATCGTACTGCCATCGGGTGACCAGGTCACGGACAGAGCATAGTCGGTATGGCCAGTCATCGTTAGAATAACCCGACCCGTTGACACGTTCCAGAGGTTGACGATGCCGGTGCCGTCATATGAGCCGGAAGCGATCATCTGCGAGTTCGGTGACCATGTTACGGCTGTCACCTGATAACGGTGCCCAGTGAGCGTTCTTTCGAGTCGCCTACCCGCTACATCCCAGATCTTGATGGTCCTATCCTGAGAACCCGAGGCAATCCACTTGCCATCGGGCGACCAGGCCACGGACATTATGGTGGCGGTGTGATCCCGGGGAATTTCTATCACTTGTCCACTGGATGCTTCCCATAGACGGACGGTCCGATCCGGGGAGCCGAACGCCAGCATAGTCCCGTCGGGCGACCAGGCCAGCGTCAACACCCAGTCCGTATGCGGAATCGTGCGCAGAAGCTGTCCCGTTTGCGCATCCCAAATTCGGAGGGTCGAGTCCTCGGCGCCCGATGCGATCAGGCTGCCGTCCGGCGACCAGGCGACCGACGCCACCCAATTCGTGTGGCCGGTGAGAATGCCCCTAACTTGTCCCGTTTCTGCATCCCAGATTCTAATCGTACGGTCCTCGGCGCCGGAGGCGATCAGACTGCCATCGGGCGACCACGCCGCCGAGCGTATGGGACCGGTATGCCCGGCCAGCACATTTTCTACGGCCGCGTTCCCCACGTTCCAAATTACGATGGCGGTATTACCGACGATGGCCAAGCGGGCACCGTCCGGGCTGTAGGCCACTTGGCGCATGGTCATTATGGAGCCGAATCCGAATCCGAGCGTGCGTAACGGCCCCCAACCGTAGGCTGGGCTTCTTATGACGACCACCGTTACGGGAACGGTTTGGGGCGTGCCTATGGCGCCCGGCGCTTCGATCAGAATCTCTCCGCTATGGCTGCCTTCCGGCAGACCGCTGGTATTTACCGACACAGTAATCGGAGTGGAGGCGCCGCTGGTCAGACTACCGTTTCTTGGACTAACCGATAACCACCCCGGGCTGGTGCTGGCGTTCCAGTTTAATACCAGGCCGCCTATGTTTGTAATGGTCAACGTCTGATTGGGGGGGCTTGGTTCTCCCAGCAGGCTCGTGAACATAAAGCTTGTAGGACTTAACCCAATTCTCGGCGGATTTGTCCTCTCGAAAGCGGCTATGGCCGTACGGTCAACAGTCATGCTGACCACACAAGCGCCGAGCCCACTGCAAGCGCCGTCCCAGCCGGTAAAGCGCCATCCGCTGGCCGGCGTGGCCGTCAGGGTTACCTGTGTTCCACTTAGATAGTCTTCGTAGCAGTCGTCCGGACAGCTAATCCCAGGTGGGTTGCTTGTCATGGTCCCGCTGCCCCTCAGGGCGGCGAACAGGCGATATGTGGAAGGGGTGCCCGCCTGGGTCACGGTGAAGGTTTGATTGGCAATGGTCAGCGTACCCGTTCGTGCGGGTCCCGAATTCGCAGCTACCAGGTAGGTCACCGTTCCATCGCCACTGCCGCTGCTGCCGGAGGTGATGCTGATCCAACCGACGTTGCTAAGGGCCTGCCACAGGCAGCCACTCTGCGTCGTCACACGCACATTGCCGCCTCCGCCACTGCCCCCAAAGGATTGACTTGTAGGTAAGATGGTAGACGTACAAGCGGTTCCAGCCTGGGTCACCGTAAAAGTCCGGCCGGCAATAAGCAGTGTCCCCGTCCGGGAACTGCCACTGGTGTTTGCCGCTACCGTGTAGTTGACCGTTCCATTGCCGATGCCACTGCTGCCGGAGGTGATGCGGATCCAATCGTCATTGCTGCTCGCGGTCCAGCTGCAGCCGCTGCCCGCTGTCACACTTACATTACCGCTCCCGCCACCGGCCCCAAAAGATTGGCTCGTCGGAAGGATGGAATACGCGCAAGCGGCTCCGTCCTGAATTACGGTGAAGGTCTGACGAGCAATGGTCAGCGTCCCTATCCGGAGACTGGGGCTCGTATTTACGGCCACCGTGTAGCTCACCGTTCCGTTGCCAGTGCCGATACCGCCGGAGGTAATGGTGATCCAACCTGCATTGCTACTCGCTGTCCATGCACAGCCACACCCCGCCGTCACACTTACACTCCCACTCCCGCCAGCGGTTCCAAAGGGTTGGCTCGTGGGCGCGATGCCGTAAGTGCATTCGTAGCGAAATGCCTGAAAATTGGTGCCATCGAGCGTAGTTATGTAACCGTTTTCAAAGTTGCTCTGCGGCCGGCTGCATGCGTTGACGAATTGATCAGTCACTGGGAAACCAAGCCAGCTTCCGCTGCTGCCCATCAAGGCATAGACCCTGTTAATATCACCGTGCGTCGCGAACGCTTCAGGATCGTCCCTCCGCCAGAAAATATGACCCTGTTCGAATACGCTTACACGTCCGGTTCTTGCCGTCGGTGATCTCGGTGCGTCAAATTCGTCACTGATCGGCAAGCCGCCGAACCAATCTGCGTACCCAAGGCGTCTCCACTTGGTGTCAATCTTGTCGTAAACCTCAAACAGTTGGTCCCTGCGTTCCCCATCCTGGTGCCATACTATGGACCCACCTTCAAATCTTTGACTACGAAACCCTGTGCGGGTGTATCTTGCTTGACTGGTAGCAGAAAGGTCCCCAATCGGCAGCCCAAGCGGATTGCGGGCATCCGGAAGTCCGACCATTGCCCATCTTGAGTATAATGGTTCAACCACAGCAAACGCTTGCCCCACGTGGGGACCATCATGGTGGTCAAATATGGCACCACCGCGCTTAAAACGCTGGTAGTGACTAGAAGTGCGGAAGTACGAAGTAAAACTATCTTGGACGGGGGCAACGGGACAGCCAAGAACTGGCCGCCCACCAGCACGGTTATATGCGTTCTGGAATGCGGATGGATCGAGCTCTACCGGACCGCGACCGGGTGTATATTTGCATAGGTATACAAGCTTATCAAGAATACTCTGGTGGACCCAGCTATCCCCGTCAATATCAGTGTGGTCTACGTTTGGATCATTATACGTAGATGATTCCTCGCCAACATGGGTAATAGTATAACCCCGCAAACAGCGCGTACGTGTTTGGGTAAAGGAACCTACTAAACGCACGCCGGGTGGTGCTTGGTAAGGAAACTCGGCCTGTCTGCAGTTACTAATAGGTATGGTACAATTTAATGTTATTATCACTGCCGCCAAAAGGTTAATTGGAGGACATAGATTCCAGTCTATTGGATCGATGGGCACAAGCGCCGCAACAGGAATATTTTCCTGTCTAAGTTGGTCGGCAAGCAGTCTTGCTCTATTTCCCCCATAGCTGTGTCCCACAATAAACACGATAGTCTCGAGGTGCACATTTAGCATCCGGTCTTCATTTCGTATGTAGAATCTTGTATTGACATCGAAAATCCTCCATCTGCTTCCGGCCTGTTCCACTTCCACCAGGATCGGTGGGGTGAGAGCCCTGCCGCGGCTTCGAAAGTGCTCGCGCAGCGCCTCGGATACCACACGTCTGTTGAGTTCATCGACGAACTCCAGTCCAACGCTAAACAGATACGTCCCGGGTCGATAGTTTGCTCTTATGAATTCCAGTGGAGAACCTGGCCCTGTTTGCGGAAAGTCATATCCAAAAACCCCGCTAATCGTTGTTCTTCCGACTTCTGGGTGGCTATCGATCTTGCGTTTGAGACACTCTATACCCCTACCACTGTCTCGAGATATAGGATAGCCCGTAAAGAGCACCACAACCCGACGCTCAACCGGCTCGGCTTGCAGGTTAGTTAATCCCATTGAGAGAAGTAGCATAGAAATGATGAGAAATCGCATAACACCCTCTCTTTGCGGCCTGATAAAGGAATCGGCGAATCGATGCCGGGCGAATTGGTTCCGGACACATGCCCCGGCACCGATCCTCTGGTCTTATCGAAGGAGAACGTTATCCTAAGCGCGTATAGAAATCGCAGAAGTGCCAAAGCAACGGCGGCTTTTATCATATATTGATTAATGGCTAATAACCTGGACGCGGAGTCTACAAAATAGGAAAAGATCTGCTGGAGAGCTGCGTATCTTATGGCGATCACCGTAAGGACAAGTAGAAGGGCAAGAATTGTGAGAATGGCTATGATTCTCAAGATTTTAGTCATGGAGTATTCTCCGGAGCAGTGAAACTTCGGAAAGTGGGACCGCGTTTGTCCTTACAGAATTTACTTTGGAATAACTTCGCCGGCAAAGTAACAGACAGCCTTGCCGTTCGCGCCGTTGACGTGCGTTATGGCGGTCTGCGCTCTATCCGGAGCGATCCGGATGATGGACCAAAGCAATGGCTTGACCCCGATCATTACCAGGATCATTGTATCGGGTACTTATTCTTCTCGTACTTGGGCGGACAGAAAGCTGACCTGCAAAGCCGCCAACAAAAAGTAGATAGGGAACCCCTTTTCCGTTCCGGCAGGACTATTATATGGTTTCACTAAAATGTATCTATAAAAGTAAAAATGTGCTATGCTGAGGGCATGGCAAGAAAATCAACTCGTTCGAAATTAGTGTTGACCCCTGACGAAATCACGCTGCTCAATCAACTCCGCCAATCGCGGACGG
>JACOSC010000283.1 GCA_016179055.1 Acidobacteriota bacterium | reverse complement strand
CCATCGTCATGTGATTCAAGAACGTTTAAAAATATCTGGGGCTTGGTGGAAGCCAGAAAATGGCGAAAATATGTTGTCGCTCAGAGTCTTACGAGCCAATGACCAGTGGGAGCAGTATTGGGAAGACATCCAAAAAAAAGCAGCATGAAATTACCACCACTTTTAATTACACCCGGTTGGATGAGCGTTGTGTTTGGGATGGAGGTCGGTAGTTTCGCCGATGGGTATCGCGCCCTTTCAGGGCTTATAACTTCTATAGTCTTTCATAACCAGGGGCGGCGCGCTGAGCGCTCTGCCCCTGGCTATTATATTGCGCTCCTGCGGAGCTACGAGAACAAGCTTAGGACTATGGCGGAGCATCGCGCGGCTGCGGCAAATGTCCAAACTTCAGGGGCGAGCAGACAGCCCGCCCACAAATTATTTTTGTTAGACTCGGTGATTCGCGGCTGACCCCATCGTGAACAGGGCCATATCCGCGCGAATTAACTTCGTTGCCTTACTCGTTCGTGAATCTATTAAGGTGAGTGCTCATCCGGTGGACATCACCGACTTGCACACCACCGGCCGTTCTTGTACTCGCTACGGAGTAATGCGAGCAAAGTAACAATCCGGATCGCCGTCGCGGCTGTCGGCCCATGTGGCCAATACGTCCGAACCCGCACTGATCGCGGTAATATAATCGCCGAAATTTGGCGTGGCGTCAAAGCGGGCGGCTGCCCAATCGCTGGCGACGCTGGTCACTTTAGTATTCTCAAACGTGAGACCGCCATCGCGTGACCGAGCCATGTAGACATCCGTCACGGCGGTCCCAGGATTCTCTCGCCGATCGTAGAAAATAAGGGTTACATTGCCGCCGGCATCGACGGCGATCGACGGGAAAAACTGTAGGCCATTGGTCGTATCATCGTTGACGCGTAGCGGATCGCTCCAAGTGGCGCCGCCGTCTTCCGACCGGCTTAAAAAAACGTCGGCATCGCCGCCGCAGCCACTGGCCCACGTCACATAAACGTTGCCGTTAAATGGGCCGCCGCTGGTGTCCACGGCCAGCGCCGGCATGGTCAAGAGCTGCTGCTGCACTGTAGGTCGATTATAGCCGGCAATAATGAATCCACAGGATTGTCCAACTTCGATCGGCGTCGAGAAATTGCGCCCCTCGTTGATGGATTTGGATACGGCGATGGCGCCGCGCGGCGCGGCCGGCCGCGCCAGGGCTACGTAAATTTCGCCGGAAGAACCCACGGCGGGAAAGGCGCCCTGGTTTCCGATCGTGCCGGGTATCGTTGTGGAGAGCGCCCACGTGTAACCGTCATCGGTCGAGCGGCGAATTTGTATACCGACAAAAAGCCGCGTATAGGCCATATAAAGCGTCCCGTTGGATGGGTCAATGGTTAAAGCCGGCTTGTCATAAAGAAGACCGCCGAGCACCGTCGGCTCATCCCAGGTTAGACCTGTCTCGGAAAAAGCCCCCCGTACCATGGCCAACGCGTTGGTGCGCTGCCATATGCCGGAGAGAAAGAATGTGCCGCTGGAATTTACCGCGAGCCAGGGATCGCCGGAATCAAATCCGCGGGGAAGACCGCCGCCGTCTACGAACGTCTGACCGCCGTCGCGCGAATAGGCATAGCCAATCACGCCGCGATCGGGGTCGCAGGCGACGCGGGTATCGTTATAAGCAACTACGATATCATCCCCGAACGCGGCCACGGCAGTCTCGCTTTGCGTAACCCCGCGGCCGCCACAGTCCTCTCGGCTGTTGGTCCTGATATTCGGACCGATAGTCGTGTTTAGTAAAGATTCTCTATCACGATTAGGAATGCCGGGCCCGGTGGGTGCGGTGACTTCCACACCCGTTTCTGATTTTTTAGGCGGCGGCGCTTGGGCGGCGAAAAACGTGGTCTGGGCAAAGATCACCGCCAAGCAAAGCGCAACAATAACGTGCAAGCGTGAAATTGGGATGGGTCTCATCAATGAACCTCCTAATAAGAATGAAATGGTTGCAGGCGTAATTTGTATACCCCATATTGGTGCTTCTAATTTATCAGGTTTGCGCCTTGAATTCTAGAGAAATCGTTACGACTCCGGCATTCCTAAGTTAGGAGCCGGAATAGAACCTCGCGGCCAGAGTGCGACCCGGTCAAGAATTGCTCGTCATGGGATCTCGGCGATCCGCCATGAAATGTCACCTACCCTAACGGAGACGCTTAAACTATAATACCGGCGGAGGACTCTATTCATGATTCGACATATAGTTTTATTCAAATTCAACTCAAACGTTACCGAAGCGGAGCGGGCCGCGGTGGTGGCCGGCTTCAAAGCGATGCCCGCCGCTATTGCCGAAATCCGGGACTTGGAGGCTGGATTAAACGTTGTAGCTTCGCCGAGAGCTTATGATTTGGCTTTGATAGTTACATTCGCCAATCGCCAGGATCTCGAACGCTATGTGACACACCCGGCGCATTTGCCTGCCGCACAACGTGGCATCGACGCCTGCGCGCATATCGTTTCGGTGGATTATGAGACCATGCATTAAGACCCTAAGGGCAACGAGAAGGAGCGGCTCTTGGACGCTCTGTTCCTGGTGGTGGCGAGGTGAGTATATGTCACAGATTCCACCGAATTCCTCGGTGATCTCCGTGCCTCTGTGGTGTGAAAGGAGAAGCCATGTTGAAGAAGTCTCGATCAAGGTGAAGATTGCTATTGCATAGGCTGTGGCGGGGCACTGCGGCGACGCCGGGCTACCCTTTCGTTAGGTTGCGCGGATTGATCCACTTGTGGTTGTGCATTACCTCAAAATGCAGGTGGGGGCCCGTGGCGCGGCCGCTCTGTCCGACTCGACCCAGCGCTTGTCCCTGTCTGACATCGTCGCCCGCCGCGACGCCGATCGTTTGCAGATGGGCATAGCGAGTGCGATAACCATCGGCGTGCTCGATGAGCACCGTTTTTCCGTATCCTTCCATGTAGCCGCTTGATACAACGCGCCCGCGACGCGCAGCGAGAATAGGAGCTCCGGCCGGCGCCGCCAGATCAACGCCGCGATGGAAATGCGATCCCCCGCTTATAGGGTGAGTACGCAAGCCAAATCCTGAGGTCTCTTGTCCATGTACCGGGAGAATAAATCCCCTTTCCGAATCGGGACTCATCGCGCCTGAGTTGTAATTGGAATGCGCGTTCGACGCCTGCGCGGCGTATTCGGCCGACGCTTTGAGAAACGAGGTTATAGGGTGCGGTTCTTGGGAAAGATCCCCCTGGGCCAGTGCTGTCATTCCGTTTCCGATCAGCGTATTCAAAGACGAAGCTGGGATCGGCCCTACTTTCTCTTTTCCCGCGCTTGAACTTAAACCGATCATGTCCGTCCCGCTATAATTGGGAAGCGGGAGTGGTGACTTCGACCCTGGATTGGACGACGGGTCCCCTAACGGCGATCGGTTTTGCAAGCGCTCTTCCAGTTGCCGGGCAAGGCCAATTCCGCCGCTTTGCGTCAGCCGGCGCGCCAGCTCCTGGAACATCATATCACGATACGACTCAGCCCCCAGGCCTTCACCGAACAGCTCAGAGCTACCCACGGTCTCCTGCATAGTCTTAATCAGGTAGTTGACGAAAATCGCTTCAAATTCGCGTGCGGCCTTCTGGAGATCCTCGGGTCGGGAGGTACGGTCTGCCCTTTGCTCAACCGCCCACTGCGTGCGCTGTCTGTCTAACTCAATGGAAAGCCGGCGGTGATCCGGCGGCAGAAAAAACCCTTCGTTATGCACGATACCTCCAGATCAGTAGTTAGAATTAATGTAACTATTCAGGCAATGCGTCTCAGCCCCGTAGGGGCGGCCTGTTTATAGTAGCTCCTATCGTAGGTCCTAAAGCTCCGTAGGAGCGACCTGTCCGGGCGCCTTCGCCGACGAAATCAACTTTACACAGGCCGCCCCTACGGGGCTTGTTCGAACTCACGCATAGGTTCCTGCTATAAACAGGCCGCTCCTCCGGAGCTCAAGGCACT
>JACOSC010000282.1 GCA_016179055.1 Acidobacteriota bacterium | reverse complement strand
GCTGCCCACGCCGGTCCAGTACAGACGATTTACGGCGGGAAAGCCCTTCACTACGCGCTTGCCGTCGCCATCGTAGGTATACCAGGGCGTCACAGTCTGGTTGATGCTGCGGAGACGGTTCTCCGCATCGTAGACGTAAACGGGATTGTAGGGAAGGCTTGGACAGCCGCCCGTTCCCAGCATGTTTCCGGCAATGTCATAGCAGAAGCCGGAAATCTGGTTGTTGCTCGCGGCGGGAGCATTGAGGGCTTCATAGCTGGTCTTGCCCGTCACCGGACCGCGATTGGTCAGATTGCCCCAGGGGTCAATGGTAAACGTCTCACCCCAGTTCGACCCCGTGGTGTAGGCGCTTCCGATCCGGTTCAGCGCGTCGTAGGTGAAATTCTGCGTCCGGTTGTTGTCGCGATTGTTGACGATCTGGAACACGTTGCCATTGTCGCTGCCCAGGTGGAAATCGTAGCCCAGGCTCAAGACGGTCTGGCCACCACTTCCCGTGGTCGCGGCAGAAAGCGTGATTGGCTGGAGACGGCTGTTGTACGTGTTTGTCGTGATGATGCCATTGAAACTACCCGTGAGGCCATTTGTCATTCCAGTCAAGTTTCCCGGCGGGGCGTACGTGGCCGATTTCACGTAGTTGATGCTGTTGGCCGTGTCTTTGGCTTCGAGCGGACCGCCCGCACCTCCGGGGGTGTAGGTGACGGTCCGCCCGCTGGGATACGTCAATGTCTTGAGTGACCCGTCGAAATTATAGGTGTACCCAACGGTGTTGGTCACGGTGCTGTTCAACAGCCGCTTCTCGGTCAAGGCACGCCCCATCGAGTCATAGCTCCACGAAGCACTTCCGGCAGCGTCGCACATACCGGTTCGCTGCCCGACAAGATTCGTCGGGGAGGTGATCGTCGGTGGACTGCAACCCGTTGGGTTCACTCCGTCATACCCGAACTGGACGGTCGGCGTGGTGCCGTCACTGTATTGTTTCTTGGTTAGCCGGTTGTCGGCGTCGTAGAAGTACGTGCTGGTCACGGTTTGCGGAGAGCTGGTGTCAGCAGGAATCTTGTTGGGAGTGGGTGCAGTTTTGTTGGCAACATTCCCGTTTGCGTCATAGGTGTAGGAGATGGTTCCAGACTCCGGATTAGTCGCTATCGTCAGCCGCGACAATGAATCGTAGACGAACGAGCGTGGACGCCAGGTTGAGGACGCCGATGCGCACGTGCTAAATGCCGTCGTGTCCGTGCCTTTCTGCACCGCGCAGGTCAGATTGTTCAAGGCGTCATACCTATATAGCGTAACGAGCGGGCTGCTGCCGAGGCTGCTATCAGTACCTCCGGTAAGAGTAGTCCCAGAGGGCGAAGCGATAAACGACGGGTTGGTGAAAGACTGCGTGTTCCAAGTCTTGGTGGTTGACAGAGCATAGTTCGAGCTAGACCCGACCTGCGTCGCAGTAAGCGTAATCACGCTTCCGTTAACCGAGGCCACAACCGGCGACCCGCTGCCGTTGAGAGCGGACGCCAAGCTGCTCGCGATCAGGGACGGCGTATTGTTGGCGGTTTGGGAATAGGAAGCACTTGCCGTGAATCCGTTAACCGTAACGGAGACCGTCCCAGTGTCATAAAGCGTACCCGCGTCCTGGCCACCGGTTAGCGTCGAGCCGGAAGGCGTGCCCCAGAAAGAAGGGTCGAAAAAATACGACGGGTAGTTGGTGCTGGAGGTTGCCGAAAGCGAATAATTGGTTGATGCTCCCGTCGTCTTCGCAGTCATCGTGATCACGGTGCCACTGAGCGTTGCGGTGACGGGCGACGAGCCTGAATTAAGGCCCGACAGCAGAGAGCTCGCCACCGAACTCGCAGTTGCCCCCTGATAGTAGCTCGTAGTAGCCGTGAATCCGTTTACGATGATCGACACTGAGCCAGTATCGTAGAGTGTCGTTGGACAAGAAGAAGTGCCGCACGGGTAATAGATTGTAGTCTGTTCGGAACCGCTGATCGTCACGGTTCCGCTGCCAGCCCTTGCGCTGACCGTGGTGCTCTGCTCCGAACCGCTCACTGTGATCGTACCGGTGCCGCTGGTAGCGATACCGGCTCCAGTACCCGGTTCGTCCACTTCGATGAGTCTTCCGAGTCCATCAGAACACGATTTCCGGATCTTGTATGCTTCGTCTGTCACCGTCTGGCAATTGCCGGAGTACGCAGTGCTCGTGACTGAGCCGTCAGGCTCTAGCACTGAGGTGCCCCTGCCTAGCACATCATAGGAGTACGTGGTTATACCGTCCGTGGGCAAAGAGGACGACCGGTGTGGGTTGGACTTCGTCCAGACTCTACCTAGTCCATCATAAGTTGTATCCGTGATGTCCGTTCCGTCCGGATCACTCGTGAGCTGAGTCTTGACGACGTGGCCAAAGCCGTCCGTGGTGGCAATAGTCGCCAGAGTCGTCGAGCTATTGATAAGCTTTGTCGTGGTGACGCTCGGCGAAGGAGCTGCATCGTTGTAGCAGAACATTGTCTTCCCAATATCCGGGTAGTCAATCTCGCTCAATCGGTCGAGACCGTCGGGAAAACTACAGCCGGAGGGCGGGGTGTTGTATATGTAATTCGTTGTCTGGTTATTCGCATCCTTCGAGCTGGTCAGTTGCCCGTCGCTATAGGCGTAGGCGAAGCTCGTGGAGTGGCCCAGTGGGTCCGTTATCTTTGTGAGGTAGGCGTTCGTGTTGCCCGGTGGCGTACCGCTGGAGTAGCTGTCGGCGTAGTAGTAGTTCGTGGTGTGGCTTGCTCCCGTCATGTCACTGCAAGTCCCATTACCACAAGGGTCGGTCATGGACAGGACCTGCCCAGTCACGTCGTATGTGTATTTAGCCACAGCATCAGTGCATCCTATGCACTTGACCGTCTTGGTCGTCAGGTTGCCTCGATTGTTGTAGCCTGAACCATAATTCACGTCGTCGTGGCCAGTCAGGGAGGATACGCTGCCAACAGCAGTCCCGTCGTACAAGTAGTCGGTCTCCGCCATTAGAGTGCCGCTCGTGCCGTTCTTATAGGTTTTGGTGCTCGACGGTCTATCGAAGATGGATGCAAAGCTGGGAAAGATCGGTGTAGGGAGGAAGCTCTGGTACGCCGTGACGGTTTCGCGAGTCGGATTAGCTGGCGCCGAATAGGTGCATGGTCCGGAGTTAATCAGTCCATAATCGTATTCTTTCTTGTCGGTGATTTGTCCGCCTGGCCCGTAGCTATACCAGGCTCCGGAAATCATGCCATTGTCGAGCTGAGTAAGCGTGCAATTCAGCAATTGGCCTGACACGCCCCCCAACCCTTGTAGTCAGTTTTGAGGACGGCGCCATTGAAGTCATGATAGGCAATGCTCTGCTCCAGGGCAATTTGTGCGGGTGCGGCCGAAGTCGGCAAATTAGGGCCGGTGGGGGCAACCATGGGGGTATATGTATAAGTGGTTTGGGAGAGTGTGCCTCGAATGATGTCGGTGGTTACAACTGTGGTTGTCTTACTGGTCCATTCGTACGATCCCTGAGTCAGCATAGTAGTCGCGTAGTGGTACTGCTGGATTTCCGCGATATTGGTCCCATCGTAGCTGACGGTTCTCTGAGTGATGGCCGGCAAGTCATAGATGGCAAAGCAGCGTCCGTAGTGCGTGCCGTCTTGAACTTGGGGAAGCCCGACGATTTCCGATTGGCGATTGACGCCCCAGGTGTAGCTTACATATCCGCCGTCCGGATAGACGATCTTGCGCAGCAATCCATAACTCGAATCGTAGAAGAACTGGTAGTATTTTCCGTTGGGAAGGGTAAGAGTCTGCACGGCAGGAACCGATGGATTCTGTCCTAGTCCGGTGGTATCGATTCCCCTGCACAAGGAGGGATAGTCACCTAATATCGTCGATGTGACACTAAAGTTATGGGGAGCCGAAGTATACGAGACCGTGTACGGCGCAGTTTGACCCAGTACCGAAATGGATTGTGTGCTGCCTACATTAGAGATGGTCACAACCTGCCGGCCCGCATCATCCGTAATGCTGCCGTTTGAAAACGTTGTGACATTGCCATTCCGATCCTCAATCGAGGTAACCCCTCCCCAGTATCCAGTATTGTATTGGTTTGCGTAATTCGCGCTTTGCGGAGCATAGTACTGATTAAAAGTGCCATCCACCGACCAAGATCCCGTGAACTTGAACACGGTACCGTCAGCGTCTACCACTTGAACGGGAGTTGGTGCGGTAGGAATGCAAGAAGGACAAGGGTTTGTTGTGACGGCTTGGTAAAAATCATCTCCGCCCGTCAAGATGTTCACCGGCGGGCCGGGTATCATATCGCAATGGTTGTTCGGGCCTTCGGATTGGGCAATGGAGATGTTAAGTGGATGCGTGGATCCCGACCAACCGGTCATGTTGTAGCTACTGATGTATGTGCAGATATACGATACTGGAGGCCAATAAGTATCGTTATAGAAAGATTTACTTGCCTGTACCGCAGTGAGTGTTGGGATGGATTTACTCCACCCGCCCGTGGGGCCCGCCGAGTTGCTATAGAAGGTCCCGCCCCCCGGATACCGGCTCCCAACGCGCATCACGCTGCTGGAGTTGTACATTAGCGCGAACGGAATCTTGAGACCCCGACCGGGTGGCAGCGGCAGATCGATTCTCAAGCTGACCGACCCGTTGGCGGGGTTGACCGTCTCCGCCAGCATTTTGATGTAGTCGTGCCCCACCCCCGGAGTGGGTGGGGCCGTCGTGTTATCAACACTGAGAAGTTGAGCGTGAGCACAAGCGATGAGCAAGACTGGCCCGAATAGCCGCAGCAACCGCAGGAAACAGCCACAGACAACAGGACGCATGGACACGGGGTTCCTCCAAGGGAACTGAATCAGGTGCACTCGGCGCATCGCTGATCGTCATGGAAGCGCAGTCATTCCGCTCCCCGCGTCAGCGGAGGCCAGTTGCTAGCTAATTAGGGAAGAACCCCCACAAGAAAGTCTCAGAGACACATGAGATCAAAAGCTTTCTTACAAGGATTGGCGAAAATCTACGAGAGTCATTATCCACTGTCAAGAAGAAAATGCTGCGATCACACGGGTGAGTGACGGAACGCACCTGGCGACCATGCCTTCGCATGCGGGTGCCTACAGCCCTAGCTTTGTGAGCGGAGAATTTCGCGGAGCTTGCGGTTGATGCTGACTGCGTCTTGCGAGGCATGCTGCATCATTTCGAGCCAGCGGCGGGTACTTTCCGGCAAGTCGGACTGGGAAACCAGATAGAGGGCCTGGACAATGGTCTCGAGGGAATTG
>JACOSC010000005.1 GCA_016179055.1 Acidobacteriota bacterium | reverse complement strand
GTTGAAGAGCCGTATGCTGGGAAAGCCACTAGTACGGTTCTGTGAGGGACGAGGCGGCAACTGGAGGAAACGGTCTGTCTCTTCTGGGAGCACCTCGTCTACTCGACAGGGGCAAGCGCAGCGCCGCCCCTGGAAAGAAAGCGTCCCCAGCACGCAAGCCCTGAAAGGGCGCACTAATGAAGATCAATTCCTATGCCGTCGTCGTTGTCTTCCATTCTTATTAATCGAGCAGAAGGTTAACGCGCCCTTTCAGGGCGCATCTGGAGTTTGGGCATATTATGTGGTCCCGCAGGGCGGGGCTTATAGTGTAGGAGTGACGCGTTCCTGGGGCTCACGCCCCAGGCTTTATGCTGCCGCCCCGCAAGGCGGGGCTCGGCACTTCGGGACACCAAAATGTCCAAACTCCAGAGCCCCCGTGCCGGGCCGGCTCCGCTACCATCTGATAGGCTTACGATCGAACTTCAGAGCTCTAAAAGTGTTCTGCAATTCAGACACGAGACCACAAAGGTGTTCTTGGCTTACCGGCCGAGGCCGCTCACCATGACCAGCGCCACCGCGCTGACGGTAGTCAGTGTGGCGACGTCCCCTTGTTGGATGGCTTGAAGAAATTTATTGGGGCTCAGCAGTTCCACCTGTACCTCTTCCGCTTCATCTTCTCTGCCGACGGCTACCGGGAGAGCATTTTCGGCCAGAAAAATATGAGCCGTGCCGCACTGCCGGTTGCCATCCACGATGAATCGGCCCATAGATCTCCACTCTGTCGCGGCGTAGCCCGTTTCTTCCAACAACTCTCGTTGGGCGGTTTGCAGCGGTAATTCTCCCGTCTCCACCAGTCCGGCCGGCGCGCTCAAGCTAATCTTCCTGAGACCATGTTTGTAACTACGCACCATCACCAGCTCCTTGTTTGGCGTGACCGCTACAATCACGGCAAAATCCGGCAGCACGACGCGATAAAAATCATTGAGGATCCTGCCGCTCGGCAACTCCACAGATTCCTGATAAACATTCAGCCATGGTGGGGCTGAAAGTAGTAGGACCGCATCGAGAGGCTTCCAGGGTTTCATCCTAGTGCAACCTTTCTTAATTGCAATTGAGTATTTTTCTTGGCAAAGGAGCTGTTTTTATTAATGGCCCCGGAGGGGCCGAGGAGATTAGCCTGGGGCCAGCGGAGCGCCGCCCCAGGAATACGGCCATGCCACCCTCCCGCGCCCTGTAAGGGCGCCGGAGAGCCGCAGTGGATGCCGTCCCGCGCCCCTTCAGGGCGCTCTAGAGACGGGGCACGCGGTCCAGGGGCTGCGCTCCGCTGGCCCCTGGCTAATCTCCGCCGCCCCTTCGGGGCGAGACCGCTACCAGTATCTCATCAGTGATTGGCCTTTGTCCGAGATAAGGAGTGACCTTTACCCCCTGAACTATGCGGGACCGTATTTTTGAAATGCCGCACTTAATCATCTACTCCTGGGGTTTGACCGTCAGGCAAAGATGCCAACCATAGTGTTTTTCGAGCCAGTGAAAGAGCGCGGGAGGCATCGGTCGGAAATACCAGGTCTTCACATACCGATACTGTGTGTAATCCGGAATGCGGTATGGAAAAATATGATGCAATTCCATCTCGGTCGTTTGAAACCCATGGCGCTCGAGCAGGGCCCGCGCCTGGCGGCGCGTGTACGTGTAAGTGATCGGGCATCCCGTCTGCGCTTCCGAATGGCGTGCGACTTCCGCTGCCCAACGCCAAACTTTTCCCCTGCCGTGGGTCAACAGAATTTCCAGCGCCTTCCAAGCCCAGCGATAATAGATCATTATTTTGATAGTGCTGCTCGGATGTACAAACTGACGAATTTGCGCAATCACCCGCTCGGGGTGGGGCGTGTGATGGATCACACCAAAGGAATAGACGAGGTCGTACGAGGCTGTGGGCAGAAGCGTGTCCAACGTTTCGGCGTTACCGCAGTAAAACTGAATTCGATCTTGCAGTCCGTAGACCTGCGCCCTTTGTCGCGCCACTTCGAGCGACTTTTCCGAAAGGTCCACGGCGGTTACCCAAGCTCCGTTTTGGGCAAATTTGATGGTATCGGTGCCGAGCCCGCAGCCGATCTCCAGCACCCGCTTTCCCCGCCAGCGCTCAAATTGGGCAAAGCGCGAAATGTGCGGCTCCACAAAATACTTGCGGGCTTCCACCTCATCAAAGTACCGGCGCGTGCCCACCGGCTGGGGCGAATGGCGGACGTTGCAAGGACGCCGATTCCAAAACTCCTTGACGCGGTCAATGGGTATGGCAGAAAGTGAATCCATTGCGGGCTGTGCTCCCAACCTGGACGAGCCAGAACAAAAATTATTTGTAATTGCAAGCCCCAAATTTCTTGGAATTGAGGCTTACCCCGTTTAGCGACAATTGAGGAATTATATATGGCTTGCCGGAGCAACATTCATCACGAAACATTCTGCGCTAGGAACATGTATGGCCGGTCTGCGGCGGCGCCGCACAGGACACTATATCTGCGTGATCGGAAGGCAGGCATTGGCCAGACCCCAACTCTCATCGTTTACATTTTCTAACTGACCGGTTTGCCTCCACTTCTCGAAAACGTCTAAGTCTTGCAGGATAGTCAGGGGACGAGCGGCCGCTTCCGCGCGCTCATGCTCCTGGTGATAGATCGGATGCGGCGATATGATTTGTTGAACACCGGCGATACTGGCCAGGTGGCACATGAAAGAATCTATATGCGAGTGCGTTTTTAATTCAGGAAATCCTCTTAACCGATGCCATTGTGCTTTGGCCATTAAGATAAAATCACCAGCGGCATTGGCATGAACAGGAGGAAGCAGTGCGGTTGACGCGCTTGGCAAGTCGCTCTGCCCGCTAAGCGCCTTGGCTCGTCGAGCAATCCCGCGCAGGACTCGGGCAGGAGTCAGGCGGCCTGTATTATGCTTAAGATATAATCCTAAACGGGCCATCGGGCTGGTCGGCCGCGAGCCGGATTGTTGATGGATGCAATAGGCATATTTCCGACAAAATTCCAATTGTTCGGAGACCGGCAGTGTTAAGGGAATTATCTTGGCTACATCGCAACGGTCAACCCTATAAAAGCAAGCGGCAGAGAATTGCTTATTGGCAAAGAATTTCATTAGCTCGTCGCTGAAAAGAATGTCCGGATTGGTAGCCAGAACAAATTTGCCTCTGGCGTGCCGTATCCCCACATTCTTGGCTATATATTCGAACATCGGCATTCGGTCGGAATTTGGTAGTTGCCGGTGCAGCTCGCCAGAAACCTCCACCAAGGAAATTGTCCCAGGGCTCGCACGCCTGGGCCAACTCAGGGCGTCTATGAGACGGCGATTACCGACCGGCGGGTTCCATTCAACTACGATGAGTTCAGCCGGAAGATCGTGCTTCTCCCGCAAAGCCATCAACCCGTTAATAAATATCTGCATGCGATGAAGAAAATAGCCCCCGTAGTTGTCGTTGCGCGCCGCTACCACGAAGCTAAGATACGGTTCCATAGAGGCGGCTCCTTTTAAACGTCTGCTGATACCACGCCATCATGTCACGAATCCCGTCACTCATGCTGATTTTTGGCTCGTAATTATCAGTGACTTTGCGCAGGAGGGTGGCATCCACACATTTCTGAAATCGTCCCTCGGGTTTGGAGGTATCGAATATGACTTCCGGATGATGTCCGGCTTGTTGACACATTAGAGAGACCAGCTCTGCTACGGACACATCCTCTTCATAGCCAATATTGACGGGGTCCGCGCCGGCATACCGATCGGTCAACAGCATCATGAGCTTGGCGGTGTCGCGTGCGTGCAGGAAATTCCGCCTTTGTTTGCCACTTCCCCAAACTACCAGCGGGTTTTGTCCATCCATAATTTTCTTGATCAGCGTGGGTACAACGTGGGAGTTTAGCTCACCGCGCCAAGCATAGCGCCCGCCGTAGGGGTTGAAAGGGCGGCAGATAGCTATCGTCATATCCGTTTCTCGGTGGTAAAACTGCGCTTGCAGCTCGCCGATCCGTTTCGCCCAGCCATAACCTTCGTTGGCCTGCTCCGGCAGACCCGCCATAACCGGCAACTCGGGCGTCGGCACCGGCGCATCATCCGGGTATACGCACGATGAGCTAACGACCAGAAACCGTTTGACGTCGCGCCGCCGCGCCGCCTCCAACATATTGAGCTGCGTTATCGTGTTTTCGAACAACATTTCACCGTGATGCGAACTGCTGTAACCAACCCCATTGGTTTTCCCCACTAAGTTCATGACCACGTCCATGCCTCGACACGCATCCATGCACTTATCGAAATGCACTAAATCCGCTTCGATGAAACGCACATCGCCGATCACGGCCGCTAGGTTACTAAGTACACCCGTGCTCAAGTTATCTACTACGGTCACCGCGGCTCCTTCTTTTACCAGTTCCTCGACCAGGTACGAACCGATAAATCCACATCCACCTGTAACTAACACTTTGCGAGATACCCATGTATGCATGATTGACCTCCTGAATTATTTTTGAAATAGCACCGCCGTCGCACGCTTCAACCGACCGGCAGCCCTCCGCCACCGCGGACGTGTATGGGCGGATCCATTCGTAGGCCGGCGGAGCCCCGGGATGGCCCAATGAGGTATAAGGGGCGCATCCTTCCCTCCACTCGGCGATACATACTGCGGTTCCACCCAATAATCTCGTTTAATCAAATTTAGACCAAACACGTCAGCCGGCTGCTTACCGTCGCAGAAAATGCCGAATCGACGCGCCGGCCACTGCAAGTCGATTTCTCCTAACGGAAGGAGGCCGGATTCCCAAACCAAGTCTAACGGACGTGTGATATCAGAGTGCATATTCACATCCACTGTAATGATGAGCCTGCCGCCCGGCTTAAGAATCCTGGCCATCTCTTGAACGCCACGGCGGGCCGCCGCCGGCGGCAGGTGCTCGATAACGCTCAAACAAAAAACTCGGTCAAAGCGATTAGAGGGCAGCGCGATAGCTTCCATACCACATTGGATAATCTCCAGGCCCGTCTTACGAATAAATTCCCGACTCACTCCATGACCTTTGTAGCGAAGACCGGATTCAAAGGCATCAGGATCCACGCCGATCACCCCACACTTGGCAATTTCTTTCAAGTAGATGGTAAAAGCGGTCATTCCACAACCAATGTCCGCGCACAGCATGCCATCTTGCAATTCGGCGGAATGAATGGCGAAAGGGTACTCCCACATACGGGCCGCATAGAAGGCCGGTACATTTAATAAACCCTTCGCCCAAGGGTAACGTTCTTGGTTAACATCCGAGTGGTCGGGTAGATTATGCCTAACCGTTATTTCATCCATGACACGAATCACCGACTGAAACTCATCGGTCATTACCTCTGCTGCTGTAGCAAATCGACTGTAGGGTTGTTGGATTCTCATTGTGACCACGCGCTACCTCGCTTTTGCCCGATAACTCCATCACAGGGAACCGCCCACTCAGACGGGAGTCGTACAAGCCCACTGGGGGCCTCCAGCCATAAGGATTCATATTGCTCCACCGAATGGATCTCAAACAGGAGCGCATCGGGAACGTAATCCAATCCCTTGGAGGCAGAACGCGCCCCGACGGCCAAGGCGTAAAGGCCCGGCGACAGAAGATTCTGAGGAATTCGGCCGCGCATCAGATATTCCCCGGCGGCCGAGACGTGAATGGGCGCGTAGGTGTCGGTGCTGCGACACTCCAATACTCTGATGTTATCCATCGTATGAATGCTGAAGCCAAACACCACTTCATCCAAAGGCTCGACACACCGGAATGTCATCTCTATCTCCAAGGGGTAACCGCTTTTGATTAATGCCTGCCCATTTTCCCCCTTAATTCTGATGCTCAGTATTTGCAGCGGGGAGTCTACTATTTGATTGGGCCGGCGAAAGGCTGAAATATCGACCTGCTCCGGCAGATCTTGACCCACATCGGATAAGTAGCGATTGATGCCATCGATGACATTCCCGGAGAAAACCAGTTGTCCCGCCTCGAGCAGACAGCAGCGATGACAGAGGCTGCGAATGGCTTGCATATTATGGCTCACAAACAAGACGGTTCGTCCCTCTTTCGATACATCCCCCATCTTGCCCAAACATTTCTTCTGGAAGGCGGCATCGCCCACCGCCAGCACCTCGTCTACCAGCAGGATCTCCGGCTCCAGGTGCGCTGCAACCGAGAACGCCAGTCGCACGTACATCCCGCTGGAGTAATGTTTCACCGGAGTGTCAATAAACTTTTCTACTTCGGCGAAGGCCACCATCGCATCAAATTTCCTATCGATCTCGGCCTTACGCATGCCTAATATAGAGCCATTGAGATAGATGTTCTCTCGTCCGCTCAGCTCGGGGTGGAAACCGGTGCCAACCTCCAGGAGAGATCCTACACGACCGCCAATATCTATTCTCCCCGTGGTGGGCTCGGTAATGCGGGAGAGAATCTTAAGCAGGGTGCTTTTTCCGGCGCCGTTACGGCCAATGATACCGAGCACTTCGCCAGGCTGGACCTCTAGACCGACTTCCCTGAGCGCCCAAACAATTCCATTCTCTTTCGGGAAAGCAATAGACGCGCGCTTTCTCCGAGGGAACGCGCAGACCTTGCTAATCGCTTCGCGCAGGGTCCTGTAGCGCTGATCGATGCTCTTAATAGAATACCGTTTTCCAAGGTCGGCTACTTTTATGATGGCTTGACTCACGACTACCCTTTCAGATCACGTCGGCAAAGCGACGCTGCACGCGGCTAAAATAAATGCATCCTGTGACAAGAGTGGCGAACCCGATCAAAATGGAACATAGGAGAGCCGGCCATGCCATGGGTCGATCGAGCAGGCAAGAACGATATCCGTCAATGATGCCGGCCATCGGGTTTAAGGCCATTAGGAAGCGATATCGCTCGGGCACCAGGCTCAGCGGATAGACAATGGGTGTGGTGAACATCCAGAGCTGTATAAGAAATGGAATGGCGTAGCGGACGTCCCTGTATTCTACATTGAGGGCCGATAGCCACAATCCAACGCCCATGGCCAGCATCAAGGTAGAAAAAAGAAGTACGGGAAGAAGAAGTAGGCCTACTCCAGGGAAAATCCGGTAATAGCCCATCATGGGCAAGAACAGCGTAAAAGCAATGGCAAAATCTAATGTACCGGCCAGGGCCGCGGCGGCGGGAATAATTAGCCTTGGAAAATAAACCTTGCGTATGAGATTGGCATTTCCCACTAGACTGTTGCCGGCGCCATCCAAGGCATTGGCAAAGTAACCCCAGGGCAATAACGCGCAGTAGCTGAAAATGGGATAAGGAAACCCATCCGAGGGAATTTTGGCCAACTTACCGAAGAATAGTGTAAAGACGACCATGGACATGAGCGGCTGTAGGATGACCCAGGCCACGCCTAATACCGTCTGCTTGTACCGAACCTTGACATCGCGCCACACCAGGAAATAAAGCAATTCACGAAATTGCCAAAGCTCTCGGAGGCCGATCTGAAACCATCCCTTCTTCGCTTCGATGACGATGAAGGGCAAAGCGGCCGTCGTGCTCGCGGTTGTTGCCGCAGAATTACCGGCTTGGATCATTCGTGAGTTGATGGGATTGGCCGTCAAATTAACCCCGGACTCATTTAAAGATGGCATGCCTTTATTGCTCCAATTCCGACGCTGGACGTCAGACTCTAGCTCATTGAATCTGCGCAGAAACCGTCAACCATAGCCCCGGCAGGGGTGTCGGAGATTAGCCTGGGGCCAGCGTAGCGCAGCCCCAGGATACAAGTCCCTCGGATCCCACGCGCCCCGGCAGGGGCGCTGGAGTCCTCGTGCTCTACCAAAGGTACTGAGCGTCGTGTTTGATTCCGCTCTGGTTCATAACCTCCACCCACTCCTCCTGCAAAGTCTTCTTCCACTGGGGCGGCGCCTGGTTGCTGAAGATCACAGAGTAATGAAGGCTCAAATGGGTAGATGGCATATCATCCTCTCAGCGCCCCTGCCGGGGCGCGGGCTCTTTGAAATGGATCTTTTCCTGGGGCTGCGCTACGCTTGCCCCAGGCTAATCTCCAACGCCCCTGCCGGGGCTCTGCTCGACTCGTTTTCTGGAAGAAGAGGAAGTAGGACGGTTAATCTCCGACTCCCTTGCCGGGGCTCTGATCCCGACCCTCTCTGCTGCCTTAGCCTGCGCCCATTTCTTTGCTCAGCGGCTGCAGTTGGCGGCCGGAGGTCTGGTGTCTGAGATCTGAATCGCCGGCTCTCATCGTATTGAGCCATTGGTTAATCACCACGAGCGACCATGGTCGGGACCAGTGCTCTTGGCCTTTCAGAAAGCTATCCCAGATTGATCGTATGGTTTTCCCATCAAGGATCTGGCCCTGCAGCGAAATTTCCATCAGCTCCTTGCGGTATATTCTGATCCATTCGGCAAGAGGAAAAGTGAAACCCATCTTGGGTCGGCGAACGATCTCCTCGGGGAGCAAGCCGCCCATGGCGCGCGCTAAAAGTATTTTATTCACTTGCGGACTTAGTTTAAGGCGGGACTCGGTTTGAGCGACATGCTCCATTAATTCATGATCCAGAAAGGGCACGCGGACCTCGATCGAACAGGCCATGCTCATGAAGTCGGTGTCGCGCAGCAACTGATCGTGCAAGTACCTTTTCATTTCCAAGTAAGAAAAGCGCGCCGGAAGGTCCCCGGCCGGCGGCTCGTCCGTCTCGCCGATACCGGCGCTCCACTGGTCGTAGGAAACTTGCAATAGGGCGCTTATTTGGTCCGGAGAAAACATCCCACGGACGGCCATGTAAAGGTGCTTCATCGACGGGTGCTTTAAATAACGCAGCTTGGCCAAGCTCGGCCGCCGAGCGATTTTATTGAGTTTTAAAATGGATTCGAGGAGGAACGTCCGCACGGCGAGCGACTGCTTTGAGTACCATGCGATACAGTTTTCCAGCCGCGCCAGCTTACGATAATGGGAGTAACCCCAAAACAGCTCGTCCCCGCCCAAACCCGACAACACCACTTTCAATCCCGCTTGTTGCGCGGCTTTTGATACGAAGTACGTATTTATTCCGTCGTTAGTAGGCTGATCCATGGCTTGAAAAATGTTTGGCAATTCCTGAATAAAATCCTTAGCGCCGACGACGGTCTCGCAATGATCGGTTTCATACTTGCGAGCGATCAACTGGGCGTACTTGGCTTCGTTGTACGCCGCTTCACGAAAGATGATGGAAAGCGTTTTAAGCTTCTGGGCCGGAGCGGAAAGAGTCGCCAGCGCCACCAGTGCTGAAGAGTCCATGCCGCCGCTCAAGAAGATCCCCAGGGGGACGTCGCTTTCCATGTGAAGTCTTGTCGCCTCTTCCAGCCGTGCGCGGGTCTCACTAACAATGCCTTGATCATCGACCGGAGAATTCCTTACTAAGGTCGGCCGCAGATCCCAGTACTTTTTTAATGGCATGTCCCCGCCTTTTACCATCATAAAATGGCCCGGCGGAATCGAAGAAATTCCCCATATGCCGGTCGCCGGGGACGGGACGGATCCAAATGCCAGAAAACCACCGATGGCGTGCGGATCAATTTCTCGCGATACGAGCCCGCTGGCCAGGAGTCCTTTGATTTCGGAAGCAAATAGCAACAAATCCTGGGTACGGCAATAATAAAGCGGCTTGATGCCGGAGCGGTCCCTGGCCAAGAATAACCGCCGCGTTCGTTTGTTCCAGAGCGCGAAAGCGAACATTCCTCTCAGGTATTTCAGGCACTCTTCGCCGTGGTCTTCGTAAAGGTGCAGTATGACCTCGGTATCCGTCGCTGAGCGAAAACGATGCCCGCGCGATAGGAGCTGTGCTCTGAGTTCCCGGAAGTTATAGATCTCCCCATTGAAGACAATCCATAGGTCTTCATTTTCGTTGGTCATTGGCTGAGTAGCCGCCGTAGAAAGGTCCACGATGCTCAAGCGTCGAGACCCTAATAGGATATGTCCATCGTGATACAGGCCGCCATGATCGGGACCGCGATGGACTAATGCCTGCACCATCTTTTGAGCCGCGGCTTGATATACAGGATCATGACCTTGGTTCTCTGTCAGTATACCGGCAATGCCACACATGTATTTTTCAGGCCCTGTCCGAGATTAAGCTCGCAATAGGCGGCCCCATTGGGACACCACTACGTATGAAAATAGCAACGGCACCCCTGGGCGCGCCGGCATCTTGCCGGCAGACCCGTGCTCGGGCTCGGATGAGGCCGGCTGGAAGCCGACGCTCCCAGGTCTTTTCAAGGGAGTCGCGCATGACCGTTAGACGGCGTGACCGAGAAGAGCGGCCACCTCTGTTTCCAGAAGCCGTTGCGGCGGCTTGCCATAGTTCCTGATCACCCGCGCCTCGATCCAGGCGTAGGTACGTTGCAACCCTTCTTCCAGCGAGATCTCCGGCGCCCACCCCAGCACTTCATTTAAGCGCGTGTTATCGGAGTTGCGGCCACGCACACCCTGCGGGCCGTGTACATGCTTCTTGACAATCGGAACGTTGGCAATATCGGCGATGATATCGGCCAGTTGATTGATGGAAACCATGCGGTCCTGGCCCAGGTTCAGCGGCTTGCAATAGTCCGACCGCATAAGCTTATAGAGGCCGGCCGCACAGTCATCGATGTAACAGAAAGAACGTGTCTGCTCACCATCGCCCCATATCTCAATCTCTGGACTCCCGGCCAACTTAGCCAGAGCAATCTTGCGGCAGAGGGCGGCCGGCGCCTTTTCGCGGCCGCCTTGCCACGTTCCCAACGGACCAAATATATTGTGGAAGCGTACGATGCGCGTCTCCATGCCATAATCCTCTCTGTAATGCGTACAGAGTCGCTCGGTGACCAGCTTTTCCCACCCATAAGCGTCCTGTGGCTGTGCCGGATAAGCATCCTCCTCCTTTAACGGAGTGACTTCGGTAACGAGCTGTTTGTACTCCGGGTAAATACAGGCGGAGGACGTGTAGAGATAGCGCTTGACCCCCTGTACGCGGGCCGCCTCCAAAGTGTGCAGGTTGATCAGCGCATTATTATGTAAGATCTGCGCATGGTGCGAGGAGATAAATCCCATACCGCCCATGTCGGCCGCCAGAGCATACACTTCGTCGACCCCGCGGGTCGCCTCCAGGCAGTTATCCCATCTCCGCAGATCCAGTAATTCAAACTCATCGGCTCGTGTGGCATGAAACTCCGGCTCCTTGAGATCCACGCCACGCACCCAGTATCCCTCATGCTTTAGAAAATTGACGAGATGGTGGCCGATGAATCCGCCGGCCCCCGTTACCAGAACTTTAACCTGATCTGACATAGATCCTCCTTCAAGCATAGATTCGCAAGTAATGGGTCGGTTACGATGGGAGAGGAGTTTTGTCCTATAGGAACAGTCGCTACTATACGGCGAGCGGGCATACTGAGATTCGATAATAAGCTATCGGATCGGACCAGATACCTCGCCGCCGGCGACCGGGTGGAAGCTTCATGGCGCCCGAAAGCAAGGCTTACAAATCGAATTTCAAAACTTTACTCGACGAAGTCTGAGATTGCGCGGCGCCCGCTTTAAGGCCCTGCCATTGACCACAGACCGATTCCAGCGTGTCAGTAAGCTGAGGCAACAAAACTCGTTTAGAGAAGTGAGCGGCTATGGCAAGCTTGCCGGGGTTTCCGGATCGCAGGCCTTTATCGGCGGCGGCCTTAATTTGTCTAACCACCGTGTCGACCTCCCCGTGACGGGCGACCGCCGCCGCCGCGCGATTGTCGGTTTGATCGAGGATGTCTCCAATATGACTTTCCCGGGGGCCTATGTAAAGGAAGGCTCCGCCGATGGCCAGAATGTTATATATCTTGCAGGGGTGAATAATTCCAACGAACGGGTCCCCCATAACGACCACGTGCCTATCGGCGGCTGACAACGAAGCGGACAATCGGTCCAATGGTTGATAAGGCAGGCAGACAACATTGCGCAGATGGTGGACCATGGCAAATGCCTTAACTTTGGCGAACGCGCTTCCTCCCCCGACAAAACAAAAGTGTACGCGCGTGTCATCCGCCATTTGCCAGGCGGCCTGCAGAAGCGTGTCGAGCGGGTGACAGGGGCTGTGGTTCCCGGAATACATGACAACATACTTCTCCATCAAGCCGTGAGCGGCACGAAACGCCCTGCGCCCGTCGGGGTCATAGCAAACCGCCTCATCATGGGACCAGGGCGGGATAACGGTAACCTTGGATTCCGCTATACCCTTCGCCAATATACGCGTTTTCATGAAACGGTCGAGTACAATGATTTTGGCGGCTTGGCTAAGACTAAACATCAGCAGCCCATTCAAGAACTGCGTAACCGGCGCACGCGGTCGTAACCAACCGGCAGCGATCGCTTCGTCCGGATTTAGATCCATGATCCAAAATAGGAAGCGCCCGCCTTTAAGCTTTACGAACAAAGCGGCGAGGCAAGAAATTAGAGGAGGCGACGTCATGGCCACCACTAAATCAAACCGAGGCAGCCACAGCAAGCATAGGGCGCAATTAAGGAGGAAACTTGCAAAATCCAGCGCTCTTCGCCAGCGCGCAGCTTTTCCGAAACCGAAACAGGAAATCCGTATGATGTCAATGCCCTGCCATCGTTCGCGTTTGGGATACTCCTGTACGGGATCGTCATACGCCCGTGCACCGGTAAGGACAGTTACTTGGTGGCGGCGTGCGACCAAATGGAGCGCCAGGTCCGTCAAATGTTGACCGGACGAAGCCACATCGGGATAGAAGGCTTGGTTGAGCAACAAAATCTTCATAGTCTGCGCAAATTTCCCTGTGGGCCGTCCGCGTAGCGGCCTAATGACTCTAGCTGTGCCTTTCAAGGCACGATCTGGAGTTTGGACATTTAGTATGAATTGGAGTGCTGCTTACCACCCAAAGCTCCGCAGGAGCGATCTATAATAGCCAGGGGCAAGCGCAGCGCAGCCCCTGGAAAGAAAACGTCCCCCAGCACGCCAGCCCTGAAAGGGCGTACTAATGGAGATCAATTCCTAAACCAGCGCCGCGCGTTTCAGGATGAACTGCGCGGCTGGCGCCGGAAAAACGGTATCGAGTTGGATGAGCGTTATGTCTGGGATTGAGGTCGGTAGTTTCGCCGAAGGATATTGCGCCCTTTCAGGGCTTATAACTTTTATAGTCTTACATACCAGGGGCGGCGCGCTGCGCGCTCTGCCCCTGGCTATTATATGACGCTCCTGCGGAGCTACGAAGACAAGAATCGAGCTAGGACGGTGCGGCGCGTGGAATTACCCTGCCATTAGGGGCTCCACATCGCAGGCATCAATCTCTAGCGAGACCGAGTTTCGAATCAGGTCGATAGAAATGACAAAGGTATACTTATCTTTTTTTCGCAGGAGGATCCCGCGCAAACCCTTCAGCGGGCCATGTTTGATCTCCACGCGCTTGCCTTCCGTCAAGTACGGGTAAGGGTCACAACTTAGCTTTTCGTCCATCAGAACCATGATGGCCTGGATTTGCTCATCCGGTATAGGATCGGGCCGATTTTGGAAGCCTACTAAACTCACGACGCCTTGCGTGGTCAGCACTTTCAGCTTATCATGAAGCGGCAAATTCACGAAAACATACCCGGGAAACAACGGGAGATCGACGATTTTTCGTCGATCTTTCCACCGGCTCAGGACTCGGCATAATGGGAGAAAGCACACGGCCTCCTTCTCGGCCAACAACGCCGCGACTTTCTTCTCGTGACGGCTTTGAGTATATACGGCGTACCACTGGGGAACCTCTAAAGCTTGTTGGTAATCGTAGAAATTCAGACGTTCTTGTGTTGCGGTCAGCATTCCCTCTTCCTCGTTTCGCTAGACACTAACTTAGGTTTGACTATTGGCGGCATAGGTGTAATCGTAGTGATAGTAACCGCCGTAACCGTACCGGCCGGCCCTGGTGTCTACATTGTTAAGCACCACGCCTAAGACATTCGCATTGACTTCTTCCAAGTTTTGCTTGGTTCTTTGCAGCAATTCTTTGGGAACTTTGTCGGCGCGGACAACCAATATGACTCCATCGACAATGGAAGATAATATGTAACCGTCGGTCACCAATAGCAGCGGAGGCGAGTCGATGATAACGTAATCGAATAGCTTGGAAAGCTGCTCCAGCCCTTGATTCATCCGCTCAGACGTGAGCAATTCGGCGGGGTTCGGCGGCAGGGGCCCGCTGGGAATCACGTGCAATTTGGGAATTCTCGTGCCTTGAATGCACGCCGATAGGTCCGCCTCGCCTGAAAGGTAACTGCTCATCCCCAGGCTATTATCCAGCTCAAAGGTTTTATGGATGCGCGGCTTTCTCAAATCACAATCCAGCAGCGCGACTTTTCGGTTAATTTGCGCCAGTGTGATGGCGATATTATGCGAAAGCGAGGTCTTGCCATCCCCCAATTGTGGACTGGTCACGAGCACAATCCGGGGAGGGTTATCACTATTTGACAAGAGCATATTGGTACGCACCGCGCGAAACGCTTCCGAAATGAGCGATTTGGTATCGGCAAAGGCGATCGTGTACATGGCCAGCGCCGTCGCCTTGTCGGCGGCTGATTTAATCGGGAGCATGCGCCCATTTCCGCCGGAGGCAAAACGCGAGGGAATCACACCCAGTACGGGAACACGGACGAAATAATTTACTTCTTCCGGTGTTTTAATGGTGTCATCCAGCTTATCCATCGCAACCGCCACTCCCAAGCCAAGGAACAAACCAATGAGTAAGCCGTACATGACCTTCAGTTTCTTGTTGGGCTTGAAGGGAGTTTTTGGCGGATCGGCGAGGTCGAGTATGGTTATATTACTGGCGCTGAGGCTCGACGAAACGGCCGCCTCTTTCAGTCGCTGCAGCATACTCTCTAGGAGCTGTCGATTTATTTCCACGTCTCGCTTAAGAATGTTGTACTGGATGGCGTGCTCTTGCATCCGCATCACCAGTCCCTGCTGCTTTTCGGCGGCCTGTTTGAACATGTTTTCCCGCTCCACCACTTCGGCATAATCTCGCTGGATCGTCTGTAGGACTTTTTGCCGTTCTTCTCTGAGTTGCCTTTCCAACTCCGTCCGCTGTGCCGCCACTTGTATGAGCTCCGGCCACCCCTTCTGAAACCTCCGATTCAAACCCTCCTCGCGCTGTTTTAGCTCCGCTAGCTTCTCTTCCAAGCTGGACATTTTCGGCGTCTTTGACACCGTGGGCAGCACCTCATCCGGGCTGGCTTTTCTTACAACCTGATACTGTGATTCTTTTCTGATTCTTTCCGCATTAGCCTCTGATAAAGCAACCTTCAAATTAGTCAGCTCTTGCTGCGGCGATGTTTTCTCCTTGTCGGAGGGAAGCGACAGATCATAGGCTCTGGCGTATTTTAATAGCGCCTCATCGGCGCTTTCAACTTTGCCTTTCATCTCGGTAATCTGCTTAGAGAGAAAGGTCATGGCTTGCTGAGTCGCTTGGTATTGATTCTCGAGATTCAGCTGAATGAATTCTCTGGCCACGGCATTGGATATCGTTGCCGCCAGCGCCGGATTATCCGAGTTATAATTGATTTGTATGATCTGGCTTCTTTGCACCGAGGGAACAATCTCCAGATTCCCTAATAACTTTTCGGTATAAGGCGAGTACGTAGCTTCCGGCTCATTGGCTGGAGAACCCGTACTCTCCTTTTCAGCCGCTACCGAAAATAAGCCCAGGACTTTCTGTCGACTCGTTTCCAGGATCGTTGGATTTTCCGGTTTAATGAAGGCCGGGTTTTTTGTTAAATTTAACTGCCGGATGACGCGGCTCGCCAATGAGCGACTTTGCAGAACGCTACATTGGGTCTGTATATACTTTTCCGAAGCCATGTATGGGGAAGGATCGCTGACTTCTTGATACGGCAGAATCTTTGCTTTTTCCAAGTTAACTTGAATGGTGGCGCTGGCCTTGTAAACATGGGTTTCTTTCAAAGCGCTGAGCAGGGTCAGTATGACCGATGAAGCCAGCACGGTGAGTATTACCCAACGGCGCCTGAGCACAACTTGAACATAGTGCCGCAAGCGCGTCTGAATTTCGTTCGGGTCCGAGTTTAGCTCATAGAGAGGGGAAGAAGCTGCGTAAGCATTTCTAACGGTAAGTTTATTATCCGCTTCCATCGAGTGACCTCATCGGCTTAGTAAATAAACTAGGCTAGGCAGCAGAGAGCCTGGAACCAGTATGCTATTTATAAGGTCCCCCTTCAGGCTCTTCATGTTTCTGTCCGGCACGAAAACAATATCTTTTTCTTGAAGCACGAGATTCTCATTTTTTCCTTTCAAGATTTCCTCTAAATTCGCTTCGAGGCGAGTGCGCTGGCCATCGGGATTGACTCGACTGATCGTAATTTTCCTTCTTTTGGCGGATGGGGACAAACCCCCCGCCACGGCAATCGCTTCCAACAGGTTCGGCCCCTGGCTGGCCGTATAAGCGCCGGGTTTGTTTATTCCCCCGATCAAATATAAAAGTTTGTCATCCTCCTTTTTGGAAACGCGTACGATGTCCCCGCCTTGCACGAGGATATTTGCCTCTCCATCGCCCGCGTTGATCAGATCTTTAAAAGCAACGGTAATAACTTTGGACTCGCCCGGGCCGGACGGCGCCGTGCGCGTCCGGTTAAGATTGGGCTTGTTGGCGCGCTGCACATAAATGGCATTTCCGGCATTGCTGGTGACCCATCCGGCCTTTGAAAGCGCGTTGATCAAGGACAGTTTACTCCGTGATTGGTAAATGCCCGGCTTGTTGACCTCACCGATGATCGTTATCGATTGGCTTTGATATTCTTTCACGAAAACGGAAACTTGCGGGTTTTTCACGATCGCCGCGTCAAAAAGCGTGGTTAATCGTTTCTCGAGCTCGTGCACGGTTAAGCCTTCTACGTGGACTTCTGTAAGGTAAGGCAATCGGATGTTGCCGGAAGAGCTGACCTCTACCGTCTTCTCGAGGTCCGAGACCCCCATGACCGATACGGTAAGGATATCGCCTACGCCGATACGAAAATCTTCGGGCAGATTACCCGACACCGGAGCGGCTCGTGCTCCATCCGGCGTGTTCGTCAATCGCGTCCTCGAAGCGGCAGATTCCTCAACGACGACGAAGTCCCGCTGCATGCCGTATAGGGATCCGATCAAGAGAAATGGCAACAGTGACACAAACAAGGAATAAATTACGTTAATCATGGATTGTACTCCTACTCCAATTCAGGCACCGAACCTCAGACTTTAGAACTCAGGCTTTTCTTTTGTCTGAAATCTGAGGTCGGACATCTGGTGTCTAAACCGCCGTTTGGATATAGCTTCGCCGCCTCAACTACATCGCTGATCTTTGTAAGGCGCTTTCGGTGAACCTTACAAACCGCAGATAGAGTTGATGGGGAACCTATCCCGGAGAAAAAGCTTAGTTGGCAATGACGGAGGGGGAAAATACAGACTTACGTGAGCGCGTAGATGCTCACCGTTCGATGGCTTGGTTCTAGTGGAGGGGATTTTGTACAGCCCTGCGGTCAAACCCTACAAGCGCGGACCGCATTCCGAATTCGTACGCTATCTTCCGAATCGCGGCGAATCCGGTCTTACGTTTCTTTCTTCCGTCCATATGGACGAAACAAGTGTAAGATAACGCGGAAGTGGTTTGGAAAATATAGGTAAATGGATAATTTATTTGTGAGTATTAAGCCATTAATCGTGTAGGAATTTTTCTTACAGCTTCATTTAGCAAACTTGTGTCGGTATTCCGCTCGCTAGAGTGCCCGTTGTCTTCGTCGATTTGAGGCCGGAAACTGCGATAGTACCCTGGTCATAAGATTTGTTTTTTTTTGCCTAACGTTTTTCGTCGACGCCATTCGGTGCTTTATTCATGCGGATTTTTGATGATTTTCCCGAGTGCCCTTCATCAAATTAACTCTAACAGTTTAGTATCTGACAAGATGAAATTGTGCTGAAACAGACAAAATTTTATTGGAGGTAGCCTTCCACGCTTTATTCATGTAGATGCGGCTTCCAGCCGCATAACGCAAGAAAAGCGGCAAGATGCCGCTTCTACTTTGCGGGTATTTGACGGGTTTCCAGAGCCCTCAACTTTTTGAATTTTACCTGTTGGTTTCCGACTTGTTCGGGTTAGGTAGATGGTCTTTCGGTTGCTCAGCACTGAAGCGGCATACGAACTCTGATGGTGGTGCCACGGCCGGGTTCGCCCTGGATCTGCACCGTCCAACCAAAGGCAACGGCGCGCTCTCGGATGCCTATTAGCCCCAGTGTGTCAGGACGGTCAATTTCCGCTTCGCTAATCCCACGGCCATTATCGACCACTTCTAATATCCATTCGCCTTTTTCCTGATAGAGCGCAACAGCAACTCGGCTGGCCTGCCCATGCCGGCCTATATTGATCAGGGCTTCCTGGACTATTCGAAATACTGCGATGCTGCGCGCCGCGTCCAATGGTACATCATCGCGATCCGAACGAAACGAACATTCTATATTTGTGCGGTCTTGAAATTCGCGGGCTTGCTGCTCCAGGGCGACCCTGAGCCCGAGATAATCTAAAACTCCAGGCCTTAGCCCACCGGCAATCAGGCCTATCGATTTTATCGTGGCGTCGATCAGCCTGAGCATCGATTGGGTTTTTTCGTAGATGGGGCTCGGCGCGTCCGGCAATCGGTCGACCAGCCAGGCCACATCCATCTTCAAGGCGGTTAAGGGTTGGCCGAACTCGTCGTGAACTTCGCGTGAAATCTGCCTTCGTTGGTCCTCCAAAGTGTTCCCCATATGAAACGCCATTAAGCGATGTTGCTCCTGGAGATCTTCCAATTGCTTTTCCAGTCGCGCACGTTCGGTAATATCGGTGAAAGAATGAATAGAATAAGTAACTTTATCATACGCGTCTGTAACTAAAGTGAGGCTATTCAGAACGGGAAATGGGCTGCCATCTTTGCGTATGTGAAAGGACTCGTACGTATAAGGCCCCTTTTCCGGAACCCGCTGAACGTGCACGGCCAATTCCGCTCGAGTTTCAAAAGCGAAAAGGTCGGCGAGTGACTTTCCCTGTACTTCCTCCACCGCGTAGCCGTGCATTTGCGCACAAGCATAGTTCACTGCCAGCAAACTACTGTCGACCGTGTTGGAGATTGCTAGCCCCACTCCAACATGCCGGAACAGTTGCTCCCAAACGGATAGCGTTATCGCGGGACTAATGGGCTTCTGTGACATGTCAATCCTCCGGAACGCGTCGTCGCACTTACTGTTCCGCCGCCCCCACATTAGGACACGCAGCCTATACAGATTCGGGGGCGAAGGCAAACGGGTAAACACTGTAGGGCCCATAGACCCGGTCGCTACCGCTCCCGGTTCTGTATCAGCGCAGGCCCCCTGAACAGGTACAACGTAACCTACCTGTCACCTTGCCCAGTAGTGGAAAAAGTCAGTCCACCAAGCGGTTTTGTACCGCGTATTGGATTAGCTGCGTATTGCTCTTCATTTGCATTTTTTCCAATACGCGCGCGCGATACGTGTGAATGGTTTTGACACTAAGCGACAGAACCTTGGCCATATCACGCGCCGGTTTCCCGGAGGCGAGCATCCGTAACACTTGATACTCGCGATCGGACAATTTTTCATGCCGGGGCTTCTCGAAGTCTGTTTCCAGGTCGATAGCCAGTCTTTCAGCCAGTGCGGAGCTGACATATTTCCCGCCCTGAATAACTTTCCGTATGGCGCCCAGCAATACGTCGGAGCAGGTCTCTTTGGTTATATACCCCGCGGCCCCGGCTTTCAGAACCCTCACGGCAAATTGTTCCTCCGGATGTATGCTTAAAATCAGGACCGGTAGTTTCGGGTACTCACAGCGCAATTCCTTGAGTAGATCCAACCCGCTTTTGCCCGGCATCGTAATATCCACTAGGATCACGTCCCAGGCGTGCCCCCGAATCATGTCCATGGCTTCATAAGCGTCTTTGGCCTCACCAACGAAAGCTTTATTATGAGAATCGGCTAATATCTGTACTAAACCCCTCCGTACGACGGGGTGGTCATCAGCGATAAGAATTCTCATTAAGCTACCCCTTCCTTGGGCAAGAATGAAGACTACTATATCAACCTTCATACGTGAGTGCGTCCATGCTTGGTATTTAATAAATAGTGTATCGCTTGAGTGGAACCCACGGAGACAACGCCCCCGGTGATTGGACCCTTTCAGGGCCGATGTCTTGGACGTGGCACAGCAAACGGCGGTTCCGCGGCGCTCCACCTCCGGCTATTGACTTTTTCCCTTTAAGGGAAGAATGGTTGTTGAGATTAAAGTATCCGTTGCCCTCGTCGGTTTGAGGTCGGACACTTTGCTTGTACTTGGTCTTATCACTTCCATTTTATTGTTCGCATAACCCCTCCTTCAATAGCAAATGGCCGGTGAAAAACCAAATATCGGGAAGCTCAGATTATTGCTTTAGGCTATCTCTCCGTATCACAAAGTCTGCGAGACCTCCTTAATAGTTTCGATTCTTGTAATCAAGACAAGCGAGGCTCTCTCTGCGATTCAGACATCAAGCACTCGAGATCATACTTAGGAAAATATCAGAGAAGCTGCCCAAACAAGGTGCGCGAAGTCGGCATGGGCTATCCTTCCTAGAGCCTGGTTATTCAAGCCTAGCTACTTACTGCCCGTTTGCAATCTTAAGTTGGGCACCCATGTCACATTATTCTAGTTTGATGCACCCTTAAAGTATAATAGACGCCAAATTTTGCCGATTGTGTACCGAGAAATAAAAAAATTCCGTTATTTTTTTCACAATCAGTGATTTTCGCCGTGTGCCACAGGGATTAAATACGTGAAGAGCGACAGACCTGCTAATGTTACTTTCCCCCTTTAACGAATACCCTTCCAGCCTCTTTTCAGCTTTTTGGTGAGGGCCTGATTTAATCCTTTATT
>JACOSC010000004.1 GCA_016179055.1 Acidobacteriota bacterium | reverse complement strand
TGAGTGCGTGCGATACCGGCTTGGGCAAGCTCCGCCGCGGCGAAGGGCTGATGGGCATGAGCCGCGCTTTTTTATACGCCGGGGCGCCAAGCCTACTGGCCAGCCTATGGCCGGTCGACGACGAGGCCACCGCCCAACTGATGGCGGCGTTTTACGGCTACCTGGCGCGCGGGCTCGACAAGAGCCGGGCCCTGCAACAGGCGCAAGCCGATTTAAGACAAGGCGGCCGCGCCCATCCGTTTTTCTGGGCGCCGTTCATTTTGATCGGCCAGCCGGGGGCCATCCCGATGCCATCCCCCACGTCGCTCCTGACCGGGCTGCTGCTGGGGACGCTGGGGCTGGCGCTCATCGGACTAGCCCTACGGCTCTGCTGGAGAACCCTAGCCCAGCGCCGGACCCGCAGGCTCTTTCCCCACCACCGGACGAGCCGCCCCGCCAAACCACCCGCCCTATCCTTCCGCCCATAAGGTGTGGGCCAGCAAATAGGACGAAGGCCTAAGGAGGGCCGTAGCCCGACTGGAGTTACCCCCACAAGCGAAGAAGTAGAACGGGAGAAATAATAGTTGGCGTTGATCAGGGCGTCCCGTTTTTTTTTAGTTTGGCTATGATTGGCCGTTGCTTGGCAGTAACCCGGTAGGGTCGATCGTTGTCGGCGCTACGCCAGCCCATCTTACTTATCCGGCTTAGCCGGCGGATCACTATGAATACTGGGCTTGTTGGGCTTTTGGCGAGATTGAGCCCAACCTTCTTTCACTACTTGCCGACCGCGAGCAATACCCAGTGAGAAGGCCGGGATATCTTCGGTGATGGTCGAACCGGCCGCGACATAAGCGCCCTTGCCGATGCGCACCGGCGCCACTAACTGACTGTCGCTACCAATAAAAACGCCGTCCTCGATAATAGTCTTGTTCTTGTGAACCCCGTCGTAATTGCAGGTGATTGTGCCGGCGCCGATATTGACATGCTCACCAATTTCCGCGTCCCCAATATAGGCTAAATGGGCCGCCTTGGTGTCGTTGCCGAGAACGGATTTCTTGATCTCCACAAAATTGCCCACACGACAATGCGAGCCTATACACGTGTGCTCTCGCACGTGAGCAAATGGACCAACCGTTGAATATTCTCCAATCGTGCTGTCCGTTATGACCGTCGATTCACGCACTGTAACGTAATCAGCCGTTTGGGCATTTACCAGATGGCTAGCCGCATGAATCGTACAGTGCGATCCAATACGCGTCGATTTTTCGAGAATGCAATTGGGGTAAATTACGGTATCCGATTTTATGTTGACGGTAGCGTCTATATACGTCGCCGCGGGATCTATGATGGTAACTCCACTTTCCATCAGTCCTTTCAGTATGGATGCGCGTACACGGGCCTCAATCGTTGCCAACTCATAGCGGGTATTAACGCCCAATACTTCATCAGGATCCGGTGCAACCATTCCTGCCACCGGCTGACCCATGGCTGTCAAAACACTGATAACATCCGTCAGGTAGTACTCATTCTGGGCATTCTGAGTGCTGATCTTGTCCAAGGCCTCAAATAGGGTTCCGATCTTAAAGCAATAGACTCCCGTGTTAATTTCTAAGATCGCGCGTTGCAGGTCGGAGGCATCACGTTCTTCAACAATTTTGGATATTTCTCCTGTAACGGTTCGCACTACGCGCCCATAGCCATACGGATTTTCGAGCCTCGCGGTTAGAAGCGTAACCGCGGCCGCGGCTTCTTTATGAAAGTCGGCCAGGCGCTTCAAAATGGCCGTAGAGACCAGCGGCATATCTCCGTTAAGTACTAGCAACGAGCCTGAGTGCGATCGCAATTGCTCGGCAGCCGTCATAACGGCATGACCGGTTCCCAACTGCTTTGCTTGATGAATAAAGAAGACCTCCCGATCTGAAAAAACTTGTTTAACCTCATCAATCCCTTCTCCAACGACTACATACAAACCTTGATTGGGAAGCTTGGCTGCCGAGTTATAAACGCACATAACCAGAGGCACACCGCAGACGGTGTGAAGAACCTTCGCTTTCTCGGAACGCATCCGAGTGCCTTTACCGGCCGCCAATATTAAAATACGAAGCTCTTCCATAAATAATCCGATGGCTTACTGACCCATTCAATAACCTTTCTGCGGAACCGCTCACGGCGCCTTCCATCAAGCGATACAGACGCACCATGGATCGCCCGAGGTCGGCAACTGGCGACCGGAGTCACGACCAACGAAAAAGCTCAATTCATCTCAACTTGGTGTCCAAAAAAGCCGACGATTTGTCCATAAAAAGCGTCAGTTGTTTTCACCAGCGCCTTAAGCGAAAAAAACTAAGTCACTGGCGGCAATCCCAACAACTCAGCAACTCCTGGCTCTTTGTGGACGCTATCGAAATCCGGATCATTCTTGGCAAACGCAATGTTGTCCGGATTTAGCTTGATGGCCCGCTCCAGATTTTTTAATACCGATGGAAGATCATTCTTAAAAGCGGAGGACGCGGCGATGGCATAATATAAATGATCGCCATCGGGGTTTATTTTAATGGCTTCCGAAATAAATTCAATGGCTTCATCGTAAGCCCCGTTGTTATGTTTTAAGATGCCGAGATTGTAATAATCGTCAGCGGTTTCAGGAACAAAACTTGGCGGCGTCAAAAAAATCTCACAGGCCCTAAGATAACTAGATGCCCGCACACAAACGTCGCGCTCATCGGAGTGCTTGTCGAGGATGGCCTGGAAGCTAGTTCGGGCCGGCTTATATTCCTTTTCGTGGAGGTGCTTGATGCCCCGCTCGAGTAGTTCCACGGCCGGGCTTTGTCTAACGATACGTTTTGCAATTTTTCCGGTTTTCTCAGCTTTAGTTACTGTCATAGTCGTCATCACCAAAGGGTTGCTTGGGTTCCCATTATCTCTAGCTGAATCGGTCACAGTCAGACCGACCCGCCAGAGCACCTAAGTAATTATTTACGCTATTTGTTTGCTGGCCCTATAGGCGTGTACAAAGGCTGGGCCTTTGCACACCATCCGCGGCAAACAAATACTATTCACATGAATCCGCTTGACAATTATTCAAAATGAAAAATGCCAATCGGCATTAGCGGGTCCGCTCGAACCGTCACTTCACGGCCCGTCAGGTGGCGCAGTTCTTGAATTACGATAGCCTCGCTTTCACGAAGCCCACGGGCAACTTCCGGATGCACTCGAATGGTCAATTCGTCCTCCTCCAGAGTATGATTTTGAACCATCCGCCGCGCTTCATCATAGATGGCATAGCAGGTTGTAGTGACGGAGCGGGCCTGTCCGGAGCCGTTGCAGACCGGGCAAATTTGGCAAAGAATTCGCTCAAGTGACTGCTTGACCCGCTTGCGCGTTATGGCGATAAGGCCAAATTCGTTAAACTCCAATGTCTTGGTAGGCGAGCGATCCTTTCCAATTTCTTGTTCGAGCGCCTCCATGACCCGTTTGCGATTTCGCTTCTCCTCCATGTCGATAAAATCGATAACGATAATGCCCCCGAGATCTCGAAGTCTGATCTGACGGATAATCTCCTTCACGGCCTCCACGTTGGTATTGGTAATAGTGTCTTCCAGGCTGTCGCTCTTTCCAACGAACTTGCCGGTATTCACGTCGATGGCCACGAGAGCTTCGGTTTGATTTACGACAATGTAGCCGCCGGACTTGAGCCATATTTTGGGCTGCAAGGCCTTTTCAACCTCGGCGGTGATTCCGTACTCCTCGTAAATGGGACGATCCTTGGTATAGAGCTTTACACGGGATACCAGCGAAGGCTGAAAACGATTAACGAAATCAAGAATCCGTTCATAACCGCCTTCATCGTCAACCCGAATAGCGCTAAAGCCACTGGAAAGTTGATCGCGTAAAATGCGCTCGACTAAATCTATTTCCGTATGCAACAACGCCGGCGCCGATAACCGCTCAAACCGAGCCTTGATATCATCCCAAAGCTGGACAAGATAGCGAATATCCGCCTGGAAGCTGGCCTCGCTCTGCCCATCCGCGGCCGTTCGCACGATAAAGCCGCCACTGGAGTTGTTACGGTTGCGCAAAACGATATCCTTTAGTCGCAATCGTTCGGCTTCTGAGCTAATGCGGCGTGAAACCCCAATATGGTCGACGGTCGGCATATAAACAATATATCGACCGGGCAGCGCAACATGCGACGTTACGCGAGCCCCTTTCTTACCAATCGGCTCCTTAGCGATCTGAACGATAATCTCTTGTCCTTCCCGCAAAAGATCTTCGATCGATTGTTTCTCCGGCGGGCGTTGCTTTTCATAATTCTCACGCGGTCGATACCTAGAATTATTCCGACGGGGTCTGTGTGCCGGACGTCCGCGGCGCTGCGGCGAAACAAAGTAACTTCGGTGGTCCGGTGAGTTGATGGCCGCTTGCTCCCGGGAAGCGCTGAGGGATACGCCGGGCTGGCCCGCCGTTTCATTTTCATTGGGAAGGGGTGCTGCCGGTTCGCCGTCTTGATGAGAATGCTGCAGTTGCCATTTCTCCAGAGTCTCGGCGACCGATTCCACGGCGGCAGGCCGCGCCGCTTCGAGAGGAGCGGAAACCGGCATTTTATCGGCATAGACCGGCCGTTGCCCGCGTTCCTCATATCGGCGGCGATCACGATCGCGGTCGCGGCGCATGGATCTACGCACCGGCTCATCTTCGGTTACAGCGGCGGATATACTTGTAGACCGTTCATCTGCGGTAGTGAATAATCTCTCGTATTCCTCCGTTTCTTCAAAAAAATCCGACACGTATAGAAAGGCATCTTTTTCCAAGCCAATACTTACAAATGCGGATTGCATGCCAGGCAACACCTTGGTCACGTGCCCCTTATAAATATTGCCTAAAATGCCTCGATTTTTGACTCGCTCAATATAAAACTCTACTAATTGATCATCTTCAAGAATCGCCAATTTTGTTTCTAATGGCGAAACACTGACAACTAGCTCCTTGGCCATGTCAACCACTCCTTCGCTCTCTTGATCAAGGCAGGCGCCTTAGACGTGAGAAGCGCGCAGTGGTGAGAGTACGGTATTATTACTGTAAAATAGTAATCTGTCTCTCCGTATTTGAAAATGGGACGCATCAATCCCATAGATCGCTGCTAATACTTCTCCCGGTCTTACGGAAACACCGTTTTTCACGGACAATGTCATCGACAGGCGCGGCGGCCGCGCATCGAGTATAAAATCGATCCCTTGAATAAACGGCATCATATCCAACTCTTTCCGCGTTCCCTCACGTTCTCTCACCACAATGACTTTTTCTCTCTGCGTGAACACTTCAACTAGGTGTCTGTGTATATCGGAGTCACTCAGCATGCCGTTTTTACTCTCCCGGCGGTATGAGGCTATGACTTCCAGAATGGGTTCCGCATTAAGCGGAGTTGAATACACAGCGCCGTTGATAATCTTGAAAAGTGAATTGGTTTTCGACGGAATCTCGACAAAATCAGTAAATCGGAGGCCGGCGGGCAAATTCGGATTTACCCTGTCCAAAAAATCCTCCTTAGTTAGTCTTTCATACGCGCTAAAATCCAAGAACTCATCAAGACTCTCGACCCCAACGCTCAATGCCGGGCCAAAGGAAATGGCCGGAGCCGGGTGAAATCCTTGCGAGTATTTCAAGCGGATACCTGCGCGCAGAAAGGCCCGCGCCATTGCGCGACTCAGGTCTAAAGAGGAAGCGTACTTTGCTTCCTCCAATTTGACATAACTGGTCCGATAGGTATATGTGGTAGCGGCTGAAGCGCCGTTCTTAGACACGGCGGATGTAAGAGGCGCCGTTGATACTATAGGCGTCGGCTGATTAGTACGAAAGGCCTTAAAGTTATCCAGACGTTCGGCTCGTATTTCCTCAAGGTCGCACTCGAGACCACAGGCATAACACACCAGGGGGCCTTTTGATTCAAAAGTTGACCGGTCTCCGATATGATTCATTCCCGCTTGTGCAGTAGTGCCTTGTAGCCCCCATTCCTTCAGCACACGCGGTAGGTATGGCTTTTCGCACGGCGGAGAGACCCTGGCCGCCAAAGCCTTGTTCCGCTCTTTAAGCTGAAAACTTTTTTTCACTAACGAATCCAGGTGATCCCAGGGTAAATGGCTATCTATAGGAAATTCCTGTAAGTAGATTTTGAAATTCACGCCCTCTTCCGTAAAGGCCGTTTGCCAAGCCGAATAATTAAAGCATTCGGTCCACCCGTCAAACCGGCAGCCTTTTCGCCAGGCATTTTCAATTACATTAGCTAAAGCGCGGTCGCCCCTTGAAAAAACGCCTTCCAATTGACTGGACTCCACGTCATGATATTTGAAGTGGATCTGGTTTGTTCTAAGCGAAGACCGAATAAGAGATTGTTTGCGATAGAGTTCATCTGCGCTGTCCAACCGAGACCACTGAAATGGGGTTTGCGGTTTTGGCACAAACGAAGAAGCGCTAAGGTTAATCTTAATTGGGGACCTCTTCCCTTGTTCTCTGCAAATTCTTCTTCCCACTTCAACAACCTTCTGAGTGAGTTCGGCTACGCCGACAACATCTTCATCGGTTTCCGAGGGCAGCCCAATCATAAAATAAAGCTTAATTATGTTCCAGCCATTAGCAAATGCCGACGATGCTGAACGCAGTACATCATCTTCCGTGATATTCTTATTGATGACGTCGCGCATGCGCTGCGTTCCGCCCTCCGGTGCAATGGTCAGGCCGGTACGACGAACTTTCTTCAATTCATCGGTGATCTCATCCGTCAGCGCATACGCACGCAGCGACGGCAGCGAGAGCGCTGCTCGCTTGGGCTCCAGCGCCTGCATCAATTCCTTCAGCAGCGGAGTGGCGCAACTGTAGTCTCCGAAGGAGAGTGACGCCAGTGAGACTTCGTCATAGCCGGTGGTTCTAAGGCTCTCTTTGACCGTCGATACGATATCAGACGCTTTCCGCTCACGAACGGGCCGATAAATCGTTCCGGCTTGACAGAATCGACAACCCTCGGTGCAGCCGCGTGCCACTTCAATCGAGATTCGATCATGTACGATTTCGCCGAAAGGAACTTGCGGATTATTCGGAAATGGAAACTTGGAAAGATCAGCCACCACTCTTCGTCGCACTGGAAAAGGAGGCTTAGCCTGTTGGCTAGGACTGTGAATTCCGGTATCAACAACATAGATTAGGCCTGTTTTTTCATCGACGGCCGTATCGTAGAGGGCGGGCGCGTAGAAACCTTCGACCTCCGCCAGTGCCCTAAGCAACGTTTGTTTTGAACTCATCCCTCGGTCAGGCAACTGGTGTTTGATAGCGACGTAGCGGTCCAACAACTCCGGCAAAGCTTCCTCCGCCTCTCCGAGAAGAAATAAGTCAAAAAAATCAGCAATGGGTTCCGGGTTGACCGTACAGGGGCCACCGCCAAGAACGAGCGGATAACGCAAATCGCGATCCCTGGCGCGAAGTGGGATACCGGACAAATCCAGCATCGTTAGAATATTCGCATAGCAAAGTTCATATTGAATTGAGAAGCCAAAAAAATCAAACTCTATTACTGGTGATTTTGTTTCTAAAGTATAAAGTGGCAGCCCGCCTGAGCGCAACTCGCGCTCAAAGTCCGGCCAAGGCGCAAAGACACGCTCGGCGGCCACTCCGTTTTTCTCATTGAGAAGGCCGTACAAAATCTTAAGCCCTAAATGAGACATCCCTATTTCATACGTATCCGGAAAACCCAGCGCGATGCTGACGTCGATAGAATTGGCATCTTTTACAAGTGAACTCCATTCCCCCCCAACGTATCGTATGGGTTTCTGAACTCGTGACAGAATTCGATCCAGCGCTTGCCGGTCAAGATAATTCCTTGGTCCAAGATGCATATTGGAAAAGACTATACAACAGTGAATCGATGCGCCAAGTCTCGCTAAGCCATTCGCTTAAACAGGCTAAGCGGGAAAAATTGACCCATAATAGGCGAAGGCTTCAAAAATTGTTCTACACCCAAAAAATCTTCTCAGCAGTTAACCCATCAACCTAAGCGCTACAGTAAAAAGGACAACCCTACTGATTGACATACCGTCGCATACCAACGTTGAGTACAAGACCCAGTGCCATGAAGTTCGATATTATGGATGAGCCGCCGTAGCTAAAGAACGGCAAAGGTATCCCGATAACCGGTACTAATCCTAAAGCCATACCGACGTTAATGATAACATGAAAGAGCCAAATTGACAAAACCCCGATGGCGATCAAACTTCCCAGGCGCTCTTTGGCATCGCGCGCAATGTGAATCAGACGAAAACAAATTATCAGGTAGAGTATTAGAATGCCATTTGCCCCAACAAAGCCAATATTCTCAGCCATGACTGAAAAGATAAAATCCGTATGACGGCCAGGAAGAAATCCCAGTTGACTTTGACTGCCTTGTTTAAGGCCCTTGCCAAGGACACGACCCGAGCCAATGGCAATTTTTGATTGAGCCGTTTGATAGCCAATTCCCTTAACGTCATAATCGGGATCAAGCATGGATCGTATACGTTCTCGGTGATAATCTTTCAAATTGATCCAAAGCACCGGGGCAGCAATCAGCACAATCACCAACGATGCAATCATGACTTTTTTCTGAACGCCGCCACAGAAGGAGAGGCCGGCAAAAACCGGAACAAAAGTTAACGCGGTGCCGATATCATGCTGAAGCACGACGAGCGCAATAGGGAGAACCATGAGCCCGGCGCCGATGGTCAAAGCCCGCCAATCCAAAATCTCTCGATCATTATTCGAGAAAAAGCGCGCAAGTGCGAACAAACTGATAACCTTGGCAAATTCCGCCGGCTGTATATGAACGGACCCAAAAACCAACCAGCCTTGCGTGTTGTTGATCACTCGTCCGAATAACAACACGTAAACCAGCCCAGCAAGGGAGACAAAGTAGAGTAAATAGCTATACTCTGCAAAGATGTGGTAATCTACGTAAATAACAGTCATCATGACGATCAGGCCGACAACTATCCAAAAAAGTTGCCGCTGCCAGAAATCACCTATCATGTGACTTGTAAAACTTGCGCTATAAATGAAAACAACACTGAGGCCGGATACTATTAATATGGACAAGAAAAGGGCCCAGTCAAAATTCGAGATCATTCGGCGGGTCAGCATAGTGATGAATTTAGGGAACGTCAATGGTTGTTTGCTGAAGCGGCAAACTATCAGAGGGCTTCGGGACGAAGTATTCGCGAAACAAGGCTCCTGCAATGGGAGCGGAAGCTCTACCGCCGGCGCCGCCATGTTCTACCATGACGACAATCATTAGCTCAGGATTATCACGGGGCGCAAACCCTACAAACCAAGCGTTATGCTCAAAGCGTGATTTCTCACCCTCTGTAAGCTTTGATTTTCCTTTCAAACTGATCAACTGCGCCGTGCCGGTCTTTCCGCAGACATCCAATCCAGTGATGCGAGCGGCCCCACCTGTCCCACCTTCGTTAACTACGCTCCACATCCCGCGAACAACGATCTGGCGATTACGATCAGAAAGAAGCACGGTCTGTGAGCCATCCATAGGATACTGAGTCTCCTTGTTCGTGTCCGCGTGTAAAACCGTAAATAGGTCAGCAGGGGATTTCTTCTGGGGCGTATCGGTAGGGTTGGTGGGTACGGCCGGATGTAATAGTACATGCGGCTGGGATATCTTTCCGGAAGCGATAGCACTGATAGCCTTGGCCAGTTGTATGGGTGTGACCGTCACAGATCCTTGCCCAATCGCTACAGAGATCGTTTCACCGGCAAACCATTTTTCGCCTTGGATGCGCTCTTTCCATTCTGGTGTTGGAAACAGGCCTGATTTTTCATCGGGAAGATCGATATTAGTTTTTCGACCTAAGCCAAGCTGCATGGCGTGACGTGCAATTCGTTCAATACCTAAATTTTTACCGAGGTTGTAAAAAAATACGTTGCAAGAGGCCGCGATGGCTCGATTAAGATTTACAAAGCCATGGACCTTATGACAATGAAATAAATTGCCGTAGATGTAGGCGCCGCCGCTACAGATCACGGAGGTTTGAGGAGTGAGCACATTCTCCTCTAATCCCGCAAAGGCCATAATTACTTTGAACACGGAACCAGGGGAGAACATACTCTGTAGAGCGCGATTCTGCAGAGGGTGGTCCGCGTTCGATAATAGCTCCTGCCAATCCCTGACAGAAATATGAGAAGCAAAACTATTGGGATCAAAAGCCGGGTGACTAGCCATTGCTAGAACTTCGCCATTCTGAGGGTTTAGTGCTACAACGGTTCCGGTCTTATCCTCCAGCAAGCGCTCCGCGGCAAGTTGCAAATCAAGGTCGAGAGTAAGAGTAAGTTGGGTTCCTATTATCGGGTCCTGCCGTGATAATTCACTTATCTCCCGGCCAAGGCTATTAACTACGACGCGCTTCTTACCGTCCTTGCCCATCAGAAGCGTGTTATATTGTTTTTCCAGCCCTGCCTTCCCAACAATATCGCCGGGCTTCGGATCAGGTAAGTCACCTCCCCGCAATTGGCTCTCTGAAATTTCACCCACGTAACCAATCAGGTGAGCCGCAAGGGACCCGTAGGGATAAAAGCGTCTGGGCTCATGGGTTATGCGAACTTCGGGATGCTCAACTTGGTGCGACTCGATAAATGCGATATCATTTATTGAGAGGGCTTCTTTGATGACGATGGGCTGAAATGAGGGCGCCGATCGAAACTTCTCCAACCGCAGTAAGACATCTTCCTCAGGAAGTCTCAATCCCTGTGATAAATATTGTAGAGTTTCCGTACGATTCTTAATTCGGTCACGCATAAGGTAGGCGTTATAAGAAGGCTGATTAATTACGAGGGGCCTGCCTTTTCGGTCGACAATTACACCCCGAGGGGCCATGAGCGTAATATTCCGTATGCCATTTTGATCCGCCAATTTTGTGTTGCGGCCACCTTCAATAATTTGTAACTGCCAAAGCCGTGTACTGAATAGTATGAACGTCACAATAATGAGCCACTCGATCCATTTCAGTCGGCTGACCAGGATCTTGTTGGCCGAGGAATTTCCACCTAATCCCCGAATCTTGTCACTTGTTAGCCTCAAAATAACGGCACCTCATTATTGGTCTGAATTCCTTCTATAATTATAATCTGCGTCGTCGTCCTTGACTACTCCTTAAACGGGGATGGACAAAAAATATGATTAATCTACGGCTCGATCAGGGGAATCTACGGCATTACTTAAATTGGAACTACGAAAATCGGAATGTTATGGTGAACCATTGGTATGTGTTGGCCACGTACGGAACGAATCCATTAAGAACATGCTTCCTTGCCTAATATCAGCGTATATATGCGATGCAGATCGTCCTCTGAATAGAATTCGATTTCAATTCGTCCTCCTTGGCCTGTCTGTCGTATGCTTACCTTCGACCCCAAGTGACGACGCAATTTATCTTCTGCCGCTAATCTATTGGGGTCTGCGGGCGAGGAGATTTTTTCAACCGGCTGTTTATTCTCTAAAACCTTGCGGACTAACTCTTCACTTTGCCGAACAGAAAGATTTTGATTCAGGATTTGCTCAACTACCTTGTGCTGCAACGCCTCGGTTCCAAGCGACAGAAGAGTTTTTGCATGCCCCACGGATATGCGCCGTTCTGCCAAAAGCTCTCGGATGATTCCAGGCAAGCGTAGTAAGCGGAGCGCGTTTGCAATCGAGGACCGTTCTTTTCCAACTTTCTTGGCGACTGTTTCCTGACTGAAGCCAAAAAGCTCCATCAACTTCTGATAGGCGGATGCCTCATCAATCGGATTCAAATCTTCGCGCTGAAGATTCTCAATAAGAGCGACTTCCAGCAACTGTGATTCAGTGAATTCTCGAATGATCGCTGGGATGGTTTTAAGACCGGCCACTTGCGCAGCTCTCCATCTTCGTTCGCCTGCCACAATTTGATAGCCACCTTCCGCACGAATTACTAGTATGGGTTGAACGACGCCGTGCTCTCGAATTGAAGCGGCAAGCTCATGAAGTGAATCATGGTTCATTTTAGCCCTTGGCTGATTCTTGTTCGGTGATATTGCATCAATCCTGATTGATGAAACGATCGCGTCATCTCCTGATAAACCATCAGGAATCAATGCGTTAAGTCCTCTACCCAGAACATTTCGCTTCACAGCTCAATAACTCCTTCGCTAAGTTCATATAGCACTCTGCCCCTCGGCACTTGGCGTCGTACAATATCACAGGCTTGCCAAAACTAGGGGACTCCGCTAAGCGAATATTTCGTGGAATGATGGTTTGAAAAAGTTGTTTCCCAAAAAAACGCCGGAGTTCGTCCGCAACTTGATTAGATAAGTTGGTCCGATCATCATGCATAGTAAGAAGTACACCTTCGATTCTCAAATTGGTGTTAAGACTTCTACGGATTCGTGAGACCGTATCCATCAGGTCAGTAACGCCTTCCAATGCAAAATACTCACATTGAATTGGTATCAGTACGGAATCTGACGCAGACAAGGCATTAATAGTGAGAAGATTTAGAGATGGCGGTGTATCAATCATTATATATGTAAAATCATCATTCACTGCTCCAAGTAAATTTCTAAGCAAGTACTCTCGCTGTGGAACATTAGCCAATTCCAATACCGCGGCCGCTAGCTGCTTATCTGCGGGAATCATCTTTAAGTTCAATACTTCAGTATCAAGGATTATTTTTTGCAATGGTTCCAGGAAAAGTAGTGACTGATATAGGGTGAAGGGAGATTTGTCATAAATTCCCAGGCTACTAGTTGCATTGGCCTGGGCATCGAAATCAATAAGCAGAACTTTTTCGCCCAAGTAAGCAAGACATGCCGAGAGATTGACGGCCGTTGTAGTTTTTCCAACGCCTCCTTTTTGATTCGCAATGGAGATTACTTTACCCATTGAGTGCATGACCTCTTAGATAGGCGTTAGATTATCATAATTCCATTAGCTTTCGCAAAATTAATTTCTTGGAATAGAGCGGCAATCATAATTGTGTTCTACGTGGAACACTCAGTATTCATTTTTTTGCTATTGCATCTCGTTCAAATATTGAAATAAAGCGAGCTCTCGACGTGGGTATCCGCCGTTTTTCAATCTCAACGAGGCGGGGATCATGTAATAAATAGTCTCGGTGTGGGGAAGCCTGCCCGTGCCAAACAAGCAGCCGCCCTTCAACGGGCATCACCGAAACTAGCGCATTCAATAACTTAGAATCAAACTGAATTGCTCTAAACGTGATAATGTCGAAAGGCATATGAAGCTTCCGTATAGATACCGAAGAAATGTTTATGGGTATAATTGAGACATTGGACAATTTTAGCTCTCTGATGAGTTCCTTAAGAAACGCGCAGCGACGGGACCGTGATTCATACAAGAAATTTCGCAATGTTGGTAAGAGGAGTTTGAGGGGAATAGCTGGAAAACCAGCGCCCGATCCCAGGTCTATGTGATTCCTAGTCGATGGTGAAATGAAGTGCACGGCATACATGGATTCGAGAAAATGAAAACGTGCAACTTCCAGTGGATCCAAGTCAGCCATCAAATTGACCGCGGTATTCCATCGTTGCAATAAAGCGTAATAGGACTCGCAAGACGCTATTACGGAAGAAGATAAAGAAAGCTGGAACGCAGGCGCTTCATTTTCAATAAGCCGAGCAAATTCCATTAAACCGTCAGCCTTTTTAATATAGAAGGCTTGTCACGCATTCGATCTCGACAAATCAAATAAATGCGTATGGCTGTTAACGAAGCTGGAGTCACACCCGGAATTCTGCTCGCCTCTCCAAAAGTAGCTGGTCTCATTAGAGTGAGTTTCTGCTTAATCTCAACCGATAAGCCGTGAATGCCGCGGAAGTCAATGTTAGTGGGAAGCTTCTCATTTTCCAGAGCGCCCAATTTTTTTATTTCAATTTGTTGTTGCATAATGTAGCCTTCAAATTTCACTTGCGCCTCAACAGCAGTGATGACGTCTTGCATATTAACGTCCGAAAAATTCTTTTCTTCGCAATTCCAACAGGATAAGAAATCCGTGAGTCTAACATCCGGCCTCTTTAAAAGCTCGTGCAAAGTTCGACCCTTCAATTCGAATCCGTGTCGAGTCAAGAAATCTTTCAACGCCGGATCACTTTCTTGCAGGCGACACCGATGTAAGAATTCAAGTAAGGAGTTAATGAGCAAGTATTTCCTTTCGAAATGTTTAAGACGATCCGCTTCGATTAGCCCCAGTGACCTCGCTTTCGTCGTTAGCCGAGTGTCGGCATTATCGATGCGGAGTAGCAAACGATATTCTGCGCGTGCCGTAAACATGCGATAAGGTTCATCCACCCCTTTTGTTATCAAGTCGTCAATAAGTACACCAATATAACCTTCTGATCTGGATATGACAAAAGGCTGCCGTCTCATGGCATGCAAAGCGGCATTGATCCCAGCCATCAGGCCCTGCGCAGCCGCCTCTTCATAACCGGTGGTTCCGTTTATTTGTCCAGCATGAAATAACCCAGACAGTCGCTTAGTCTCTAGCCAGCTATGCAATTCTGTCGGCTGAACAAAATCATATTCGATAGCATATCCAGGTCTGATCATTTTCGCGTGTTCCAACCCGGGAATCTCTCGTACGATCGCCTGTTGCACATCAACGGGCATGCTGGTAGAAAGTCCATTCACATATATCTCATTGGTCTCCAAACCCTCCGGCTCCAGGATAATTTGATGACTGGAACGATCAGGAAATTTAACGACTTTGTCTTCGAAAGAGGGGCAGTAGCGAGGGCCAATTCCTTTGATAACGCCACCGTATAATGGTGATCGGTGCAGATTATCGCGGATTATTTGGTGAATTCGTTGGTTACTATGACCAAGATAACATGCTATCTGAGGTTGATAGAACTTTTTAGTACAAAAGGAAAAAAACACTGGATTCAAGTCGCTGTCCTGGGGTGTGAATTTTGAAAAATCAATGGTTCGCCCATCCAAACGAGGTGGTGTTCCGGTTTTCAATCGGCCCACAGGAAAGTTTAGGTCTTTCAAGCGAGTGGCTAGACGCAAAGAAGGTGTCTCTCCAGCGCGACCTGCTGCAAACTGCTTCTCTCCCACATGTATCAATCCATTCAAGAATGTCCCGGTTGTCAAGACAACAGCTTCGGCTCGAATTAATCGTCCGTCTATTACTTCTACTCCTAATACCCTGGCGTTATCAACTACAAGATCAACGATCTCGTTTTGCTTTAAATCCAAAGCAGGATTTGATTCCAGGAGTTTTTTCATTTCAAGGCGATATAACGATTTATCGCATTGAGCCCGTGGCGATTGCACGGCAGGTCCTCGGCTACGATTGAGCAATCGAAACTGAATACCGGCTCGATCAGCAACCAACCCCATTACTCCGCCCATGGCATCGATCTCGCGAACAATGTGTCCCTTGGCGATGCCACCGATAGAAGGATTACAGGACATCTGAGCGATAAGATCTACATTCATTGTGAAAAGCGCCGTGCGCGCCCCCATCTTGGCCGAAGCCCATGCAGCCTCGCAACCCGCGTGACCCCCGCCAACTACGATTACATCATATTCCTCAGCGAAATTGTAATTCATAGATAAATTCTGTGTGTTTAGATCCTTACTTTCCAATACAGAACGTTGAAAAGATCATCCCAAGCAGGTCTTCCGTGCGGTATTCTCCCGTAATTTCACCCAAAGCTCGATGGGCCTTATGTAAGTCAAAAAGAGCAAATTCTTCCGACAGGCCCGTTTCAAGAGCCGTTCGCGCTTTTCTCAAATGGTTAATCGCTCGTTGAACACATTCCTGATGCCGAACATTAGTTACAACATGAGATGCAGTCTCAGAGTCAGCAAACGACGGTACTCCCTTCAGAATAACCTTCTTAAGGATATCAAGACCACGCCGTTCCTTAGCGGAAACCTCAATGCTTTGATGACCGTCAATCAATTGCTCTAATTCGCAAGCATTGATTTTTGCCGGGAGATCCGACTTATTCAAAACTATATAATAGGGACGGTAGGCTTGGTGAAGTATCTGCTGCAACGCAAAATCATCCGTAGTTAATGGCTCGGACCTATCGAGTACAAACAAGACAAAATCTGCTTCAGAAATGGCCTCGTGTGCCTTTTCGATTCCAACACGCTCTATGTCGCATGATGTTTTGGCCCTTATCCCCGCCGTATCGATCAAGCGAATCGGAACGCCATCAATGCATGCCGATTCATATAGTAGGTCTCGCGTAGTCCCCGGCCTGTCAGATACAATGGCTCGATCAGAATGGAGCAGGGCATTATACAAGCTGGATTTACCCACATTAGGACGTCCAATAATGGCTAAGCTCAGTCCATCATGAACAATTTTCCCGAATTGAAAATTATCTTGCAATGATTCTAACTCGCGTAGCACATTTAAGAGTTTCAAATTGATGGTTTCGCGTTCTTCAGTCTCAATATCATCCTCTACAAACTCCAATTTTGATTCAAGATGGCAGGCAATTTCCAAAAGTTTTACTACTAAAGGCTTTAGCTGCTTTGACAATCCACCATTTAACTGATAATTAGCAACCTGGGCCTGATAATAGGTCTGAGCATTGATTAAATCACGTATGGCCTCGGCCTGCGCCAGATCCATTTTTTCGTTCATAAATGCTCTCATTGAAAACTCACCAGGCCGAGCTAAAATCGCACCCGCCTGTACCAATAACTCAAGAATTTTTTTTAAAATGACCGGAGCACCATGGCAGGAGATCTCAATTACATCTTCGCCGGTATAAGAACGCGGTGATACAAAATAGGTGACCAAGACTTGATCAACTAATGCAGAGGCCTTCTCGTCGATAATGAATCCCAGAGTTGGTTTGAAAGGGCTTAGTTGCTGCGGACAACGCTGCTTATCAACAAACAGTCGAGAACAAATTTCCAAGGCCTTCGGTCCGCTCAGCCGAATAACAGAAATCGCCGAACGGCCCATCGCCGTGGCAATGGCGACAATCGTGGTATCGAACATCATTGGGCCACAACCTAAAGAGGTTAAACTCTAGGCGTCAACTGTTGCACTTTTAGGCTCGGAAGGAATCCATTGTTCACTAACTTTTTGTAAGATGATGCCAAAAATATTACTGAAAAGAAAGTATAAGGTGAGACCGCTTGGAAGGTTGACGAAAAAAAACGTCAGCATGACCGGCATCAAGAACATCATCTTATCCTGCATGGGGTCGCCACTAGTGCTGGGGGTCATTTTTTGCTGGATCACCATAGTTAGTCCCATTAGGATGGGTAGCACCCAAATAGGGTCTTTGACCGACAAATCCCGTATCCACCAAAAAAAGGGGGCTTTACGTAATTCAATGGAAAATGACAGTAAATTATTGAAAGCCCAGAAGATAGGTACCTGAGGTAGCATCGGAAGGCAACCGCCCAGAGGATTGACTCCATGCTTGGAATAAACTCCCATGATTTCCTTCTGCATGTCTTGCTTCTGTTGCGCATCACTGGTTTTAAGCTTCTTATATTTTTCCTGTATGATTTTAATTTTTGGTTGGAGCTTCTGCATTCGCTTCATTGACACGAGTTGCTTGAAGCGTAAAGGAAACAGAATTACGGTTAAAAGCAGGGTCAGTATAATGATGGCAACACCGTAATTATTAACGAATTGATAGGTCGTCCTCAACACCACGAGCAGCGGTATGATAATAGGAGCCAAAATTCCATAATCAATTAACCCTGCTAAATTAGGATTGATTTTATGGAGTGTGTCATATTCTTTGGGGCCGAGAAAGGCCGCAATGTTGGAACCACCCACAGGGTGAATAGCAAGAACTAGATCTGTTACCGCCTCCTTTGCCGGCAGCTTAGTATCCTTATATACGAACTTTTGAAAACGAACTTCTTGCTTGGACACTGGTAAAAAAACCAGTGCAAAGTATTGCACTTCAACACCGGCAAAATCATTCACATCTGTATAATGATACTCTTTGTCGAGCTTTTCTCCAGGCTTACGATCAATCTTACTACCATACCGAACTACCGCATGAGGAATCGATCGAGGATCACCGGCGATGGGGGCTATCTCTCCGATGGATGGGCCCAGTATAAGGCTGCAGAGGCGATCCTTGCCATTAATCACAACTCGGGGCTTCGTCTCGACGACGTAAGTATCCGCTTTAAAGAAATACGATTTTTCTACCTGCAAGCCCGGCCGCTCATATACTAAGCTTATCGAAGCGGGCGCCTTTAACCAGACTTCATTACCCATAGGAGTTTCTGTTCTTAAGGCATACGGCGCAGAATTGATTTCGCGATCTAAGATCGCGTCCCCCGTGCTGATAAAGAACGGGCGATAGCTGTCTTGGGGTAGGTATTGCGGGATCATTTCAAGCTGATCACCGCCATCTGGTCCACTCGGTCTTGGCTGGTTTTGTTCATCGCTCTTGTACTTCGACAATTTCCAACTGGTAAGGGTAGCCCCAGCCGTGGAAACCGTGGCTTGATACAATGGCGATTCTATATGTACCTTCCGTGCTGCCGGCGCTGAAGTTTGCACAAGGGGTGAGGGAACGATCTCAGGTTTAATAACCTGGCTTTGAGCCGGAGGAACGACCGATTCGCTGGGAGGCGCCGAGACCACCGGCGGGTGGGGCGGCGGAGACGGCGGACGCTGCCGATCCGCAAAGTAGCCAAATATGGCCAATACTAAACTTGATAGCACGATCGCCAACAGCAATCGCTTTTCCATTCCATTTTCCATAAACTTATATATCCTACAGCTATTATTCGCTGGGGTCCTTCATTTCACAGGATCCAATCCACCCGGATGAAAAGGGTGGCAGCGCACGAGCCGGCCAGCGCCAAGAAGAAGTCCGGCAAGAATTCCCTTTCTTCGTATTGCTTCTGACATATACGCCGAACACGACGGATAAAATCGACACGTTGGGAGTAACATCGGGGACACAAGAACCCGATACAGTGAAATCAAAAATAAAAGACACTTCTTGATTATCGAAGCTGCCAATGCCCGAAACTCCTAAAGGTATGATCCATTAGGTCAGCCCATAAAAAAATTTCTTTCAACAGTTCGTAGGCTTTTGCTGCCGCAAGGGTGCTTCATATAGTTGCGGCAGCGCCTGGCCAAGGGCGGACTCTAGGGTTTGGTACGAAACTTCATTAATGCTTCGCTTTGCATTAATTACCAGGTCAATTGGGCCTTTAACAAACCAAGGCGCATGTTTTCTAAATATCTCGCGAAATATTCTTTTAATACGATTTCGCTGAACCGCGTTGCCAATTTTGCGTGATACGGTTAGCCCGAGTCGAGGAACGTCCTGATCCGTTTGAATGCCATACAACACGAAATACTTTGTAGCTACGCGCTGTCCATGTTTGTAGACGCGGTCAAAATCAGGCGAACGCACCAAGCGGGAATTCCGTGGAAACGTGCAGCGCTGAACAGACTTAGCCACTTACAGACAACCGTTTACGTCCTCTTGCGCGCCGACGCTTCAAAACAAGACGCCCGCCTTTCGTAGCCATTCTTTCACGGAATCCGTGTGTTCGGCGACGACGTAAATTGTGGGGTTGATACGTCCGCTTCATAAATTAACATCCTCACTTTCGATTGATACTTCTCCATTAAACAAGACGAAGTGTATAATACTATCAACCTGGCCGAAAGATTTCAAGGAAGGTCGTCTGTACAATTCAGTAAAAAATCGGCCGCGGCAGAAAAAGTAATGACGCTCGAGAACCGTGCGCTCGATCCGATAATCGTCCAGAGACTCGACGAATGGATCGCTGCGAGAAAATAAAATCTTTGCGGTTCAAGAGATGGAATCGCTTATTCAATCAAGGCTTTCTGCTCATTATCTTTCGTTGCCGTATCCGTCAAGAAAGTACGCAGCATTTTGTCAAGCTCAAGGGCCGATAGGTATTGCGTCTTTTCCAGAGTCTGCGAGAGCGCGGAGAGATCCACTAGCGCCGTATCCGTCCGTCGGCTGCCTTTCTCCCAGGATCGACGATGTTGATCAAAGGCCTCCAATATACGTTCCCTTGGGTAGTCATCGGGAGCTTTCTGCAGCATATCATTTCTCACTATAAGCCATATCAGTTCAATACGATAGATATAGAAACCAACGCCGCACACCATTATACAAAGAATGAAAATAATTAGAACGGCATCGATCGTTCGTTTCATAGAAACGTATGGCCTCATACGCCTAAACAACCATAAACCAATACATCATGATATTCATGGATTATAGCAGTATGGCCGCCTCTAAAATCGCAGTTTCATCCCGGCGGCCAGCGCATGGCGCGGCCACCCAATAAGTGAACGTGAATGTGAAATACACTCTGGCCCGCTTCTGCGTTGGTATTGATCACGGTTCGATAACCCGCTTGGTCAATCTTCGCACCTCGGGCCAGCTCTGCCGCGACGTAAAAAAGGTGTCCCAACAGCTCCCTATCTTCGATCTTGAGATCGTTTAGTGTTGCTACGTGACGTTTCGGGACAATCAACATATGCACGGGCGCCTGTGGATTAATATCGACAAACGCAAACGCTTTCTCGTCGTCATACGCTATCTTGGCTGGAATTTCTCGTCGCATAATTTTGCAAAAAAGACAATCGGCCATAGGGTCTTTCCCTCCATGCGTACATCATAGAATGAAATTCACAAGAGGTAATCCAACCGTGAGTTTGGCTATTCATTCGTCGGGGTAAGCGTCTTACGTAATCGGCATACAGCGAATTGAAAACGCACTAGCGAACTCGATCAATATCGGCGCCCAACCCACGAAATTTGTTCTCAAGCGCTTCATACCCTCTATCGAGATGGTAAACGCGGTTGATCCATGTGGTTCCTTCGGCGATCAATCCCGCGAGAACAAGGGCAGCACTGGCGCGCAAATCCGACGCCGTAACAGCGGCCCCCGTCAAAGGCCTCGACCCGCGCACTAGGGCGTGACTTCCGTCAATCGTAATATCGGCGCCCATCCGCATCAGTTCAAGCGCTTGCATAAAGCGATTTTCAAAGATAGTCTCTGTTATCGTGGCCAGCGCCTCGCCCTGTGTCATCAATACCATATACTGGGCCTGCATATCCGTTGGGAATTCCGGATAAGGATTGGTGGTTACGTCTACGGAATGGATTTGGTTCGTTCCGTGGACGCGCAAACTGGTCGAGCTTACATTCTCGACGATTACGCCGGCCTGCCGCAGCTTCTCAATAAGGGCCTGTAGATGATCAGGTCGACAGCCGTTGACCTCAACATCTCCTTTGGTAACGGCCGCCGCGATCATGAGAGTTCCGGCTTCGATACGGTCAGGTATGACCGAGTGTTCGACTTGCCCGAGCGCGTTTCGTCTGCGAATCATAATTGTTTTTGTTCCATCACCTTTAATATCACTGCCCATGGCGCGCAACAAATCAGCCAGATCGACGACCTCCGGCTCGCAGGCGGCGTTAATTAGCGTCGTCTCTCCCTCAGCCAGCGTGGCGGCCATCATCAAGTTCTCGGTTCCGGTGACCGTAACCATGGGAAATTCAATTTCCGCTCCTCGCAGTCGGGAACCGTATGGAATGTGAGCCTCCACGTAACCGTGTTCGACAGCAATACGTGCGCCAAGTTTTTCTAAGCCGGCTAAATGCAGGTTAATGGGCCGTGGGCCGATGGCGCAACCTCCGGGAAGCGAAACGCGCGCGCGACCAAAGCGAGCAATCAAGGGCCCAAGCGAGAGCACGGAGGCGCGCATCGTGCGCACAAGATCGTACACCGCTTCAGGTGAACTGATTTCAGCCGCATCAATCTTCAGAGTGTCTTTCCCGGCACGGACAACTTTGGCGCCCATCCCAGTTAATAGTTGACTGAAGGTGGCCACATCCTTCACTTCGGGCACATTGTGAAGGGTAACGGGCCCTTCCGTCAACAAAGCGGCTGCCATAGCCGGCAAGGCCGCGTTCTTGGCGCCGCTTACCCGCACCGCTCCGGCCAACCGTTTTCCCCCGACGATTTTCAATTTATCCATCGTTGTAACTCTATGAATGAAAGGGAGGACTTGTGCATCCTGAATTCCATCGAAATTCTGTGCAAGTAAGTTAAATCATCTCGCCCAACCCGCGACGGCGCAGGACCAGACAGCGATCATGACCCTGCAAATCTTTTACCGGCGGCGTAACATCCCAATCCGACTTTTCAATTAAGCTAATTACGCGGTCGGATTGACCCGTGCTCAACTCAAGGATCAAGTGGCCCCCGGGCTTCACTCTGGCTGCGGATTCTGGGATAAATTTTCGGTAGAAGCCCAACCCGTCTCCCTCATCGGTAAGGGCGCACCGTGGTTCAAACTGGCGAACTTCGTAGGGCAAATCATTAAATTCCGCCTGAGAAATATAAGGGGGATTGCAAACAATCAAATCAACGGTTGATCGCGATGAATTAAGGCCCGTAAGACCATCGGATTGTACAAAATCAATTCGATCGCGTACACCATGTCGTTCCGCGTTTTCGCAGCCGATTCTTAAAGCGTCTAGCGACAGATCCACGGCGATGACACGCGCATCGGTCAACTCGATAGCAAGGGCAACGGCCATGCAGCCCGAGCCGCTGCCCAAATCAACAATCCGCGAGGATGCGACCGCATTCGGTTCGCCAAAGATTTTCAACGCATTCTCAACGATCAGTTCTGTTTCCGGCCGCGGAATTAACACAGCAGGGGTCACACGAAAATCAAGTCCCCAAAACTCACGAACTTCGGTAATGTATTGTATCGGTTCTCCACGCCCACGGCGAGCCAGCGCCAATTCATAGGTTATTAGCGTAGAATTTGGAATAACCTCACTGTAGCGAGTGTACAATTGCGTACGGCTGCAACCCAGACAATGCGCCAGAAGATACTCGGCGTCGAGACGAGGATATTCCTGGTCATGGTTTGAGAGCGCCTCTTCTCCAGCTTTGATGGCCTGGGCAATAGTCACTAGACCATGGCTTTCGGCCGGCGCGCGCTCCGCACGAACCTTATGCTCAGGCTCTCTATTTCGCATATGTGGAATTAACAGCAACTGTTCACAGGGGTCAGGGGTCGGGGATCTGGCGATTATGCTGGGGTTTATTTTCCAAAGACTTCCGCGATCCGTTATGCATCCACCTTGCAACCCAATGTCTAAATCACGATAATTCCTAACGGTCGCCATGCGGGCTGTCTACATTTTCTTAAGCTCTTCCGTTTGATAATGCGTCGTCAAGGCTTCGATGACTTCTTGCAGATCGCCGTCAACAATCGTGTTCAGTCGATGAAGCGTCAGACCAATGCGATGATCCGTGAGCCGATTTTGCGGGAAATTATAGGTTCTAATTTTTTCGCTGCGATCTCCTGAGCGCACTTGCGACCGCCGAGTTTCCGTAATCTCTTGTCGCTGCTTCTCGGCTTCGATTTCCAATAGGCGGGCGCGCAGCACTCTCATGGCTTTTACGCGGTTTTTTATCTGTGATCGCTCATCTTGGCAGCTCACCACGAGCCCCGTGGGCACATGCGTTAATCGCACCGCCGAATACGTTGTATTGACTCCCTGGCCGCCGGGCCCGGATGAGCAAAAGGTATCCACACGAATATCTTTAGGATCCACGTCGATGTCTACCTCATCCGCTTCCGGCAGTACGGCTACAGTGACGGCCGAAGTGTGAACCCTTCCGCTGGCTTCGGTGGCCGGAACCCGTTGGACCCTATGAACGCCGCTCTCGTATTTCAACTTGCTGTAGACGTTGGATCCTTCCACCATGGCGATGATTTCCTTGAAGCCACCAACGCCGGTCGGATGCGAATTCATCACTTCTACTTTCCACCGTTGCCGCTCAGCAAATTTCGAGTACATACGGAATAATTCAGCAACAAAGAGCGATGACTCATCTCCACCGGTTCCGGCCCGGATTTCCAGCAGGATATTTTTTTCATCGTTGGGATCCTGCGGCATCAAGAGAATTTTTAACTCTTGCTCGCATTGCGAAAGCTCTTGCTGTAGCTTGCTCAACTCTTCTTCAGCCAAAGCCCGCATCTCCGCATCATCCTTGGCCTCCGCAAATAGCACGTTCGAATCAACAATGCTCTTCTGTATCTGCTTATAGTGTGCAAACTTTTCGACGATGGCTTCGAGATCACGGCGGGCCTTGGCGTGTTTCTGGTATTTCGTCTGGTCGGCAATGACAGACGGATCCCCTAACTGATTGGTCAGTTGATTATATTTTTGTTCGATGGATACAAGCTTGTCGTACATAGTTTAAGAGGTAGCCAACGCCTTCTCCGGCTCGCCAGTTCTCTCTAACTCCAGCGCTTCTTTAAGGGCACAAATAGCCACCTCTAGTTGATCCGCCGAGGGTTCCTGCGTGGTGATTCGTTGTAGCCATAAGCCCGGCGCCGTCAGCCCGCGGAAGAAGGCCGAACTCCAGCCACCGCCCGTAACAAAAGCTTTCTTGGCCGTGAATCGTATCAGTTCATAAGACAGCCCAGAAATTAGCGGAAGCAACAATATTCTGGATAAGAAGATCAGATAGAAGGAGCCAAACTTGAAGAGCGAAAAAACCAATATGCTCACCACCATCACAAACAACAAAAAGCTCGTTCCACATCGGGGATGTAAACGCGAGTGTTGCTGAGCATTCTCGACGATTAACTCTTCCTTGGATTCCCATGTGTAAACGACTTTGTGCTCGGCGCCGTGGTACTGAAAGACACGTTTTATGTCTTTCATGAAATAAGTGCTTCCCAGGTAAGCTAAGAAAAAGGCAACTCGGATGATGCCATCAACCAGGTTGAATATGAGCCAGTTGTTGATCGCGCCATAATAGCTCTTCAAGAAAGTCGTTATATATAACGGCAACAGAACAAACAGGCCGATACCAAAAGCCAGCGATATGGCAAACATGCCCACCATAGACATAGTGTTAGCTTTTTTGGCGGGTTTGTGGCCACCCGGGTCCTCGGCCAATCTTTCTTTCGCTTCCAAATCTTCTACCGCCTTTTCGTACGAGAATTGTAAAGCACGGTAGCCAAGGCGTAATGATTGAATAAGAACGGCGAAGCCTCGCAGCACGGGAAAACGGAAGAAGCGCCAAATACCGGTGATTTTAGCGACAACGCCTTTTCGCACTTCGATAGAGCCATCGGCGCGGCGCAATGCTATGGCATAGGTCGTTGGCGTCCGCATCATGACGCCCTCAATAACGGCCTGACCGCCGACCAAGATCTCCTCGGTATTAATAAATACACCCGGTTTTTCGCCGTTGGCGCTAATCTTCAGCATTGGACAACCTCATAATGCCTGCCTTACTCAGCTTTCTTGCCGTACTTCCTATGGAATCGCTCAATGCGACCGGCCGTGTCCATCAGTTTCTGCTTGCCGGTGAAAAAAGGATGGCAACTTGAGCAAATTTCCAAACGGACTTCCGGCGGTCTAGTCGATCGCGTTTCAAATTGATTGCCACAAGCGCAAGATACCAATGTTTTTTCGTACTTGGGGTGAATTTTTTCCTTCATGACGCGCAAATGTCTCCTCAAAAAATTTCGACTAAAAAAGTATACATAAAGGCCGCCGGGATTACAACCAGTGCGCATCAGGAACAGCAATTCCTGCGCCCGGATCTATTCATCATACGCTGGCGGAACGTTGGCGGCCCCGTTACATAAATCCCCTCATTAGTACGCGACGTGTAAGGTTTACCATTGTCCACTGCCAAGCCCGCCTATAGTATACGCCTTTTCTATCGTAAATATCTATTTGACACGGTGTGGGCGGCCCTCTAAACTTTAGCTGCGATCTGGACGCGAGACAACAGACAGGAGCAAAGGCTGGAATCTGAGATCAAGTGTCTGAAAAGGTCAGACATCTAAAGTCGGGGGTCTGGTATCTATACTTTGAACGGTCATAAAATAACAGACCGGGTCGGCCCTGTGCGAAAGAGGGCGCACCCGGTCGCTACCGCTCCCGGTCTGTAGAAGCAGGAACATTGGAGAAACTCTAGCCTTATCGGCAGGAATTTCGTTCTCGGACTCCTCGCCGCTCAGCATGTAGTCTAGGAGGCATGAATCGATGAAGAAATTATACTGGATGGGGACCACGGCTATCTTGATTATTCTATCCACGCTCATTTTATCCAAAACCGTACCGATGAATCGTCCGCTCATGGAGCGGCGTTTTGAATTTACTTACCAAACCGATATCACCGATATTCCGTCCGGTACGGAACGCATGGATATTTGGATCCCTTATCCCACTAGCGATGAGAACCAGGAAATCAGCCACATGGAGATCAAGAGTCCGTACCAGGCGACGGTAACCAAGGATCCTGTCTATGGCAACTCAATGCTTTATATTGGGCTCGACCATCCGCCCTCGGCCACGGCCTCGTTGAGTATGAAATTCCAGGTCAACCGCCGGGAAAATTTGCGGAAGATTAATGAGTCCCTCTCTGAAAAAAAGCCGGAAGCGCAATTGGGTCGTTTCCTGCAGTCCGATAATTTAATGCCGGTCGATGGCAAGATAAAGAAGCTGGCTATGGAAATCACTCTCGAAAAACCAACGCCGCCGGCACGCGCACGCGCCATCTATGACTACACGGTTGCCAATGTGAAGTATGATAAGAGCGGATCGGGATGGGGCCGCGGCGATATCCTTTATGCGTGCGACATAAAAAAAGGCAACTGTTCTGATTTCCACGCCATGTTTGTCGGGTTTTGTCGCGCGGTTGGGATCCCCGCCAAGTTTGAGATTGGGTTTCCACTGCCCGAACAACGAGGCCGTGGAGAAATCGGGGGCTATCACTGTTGGGCACAATTCTACTTAAGTTTGAAGGGGTGGATACCCGTGGATTGCTCCGAAGCCTCCAAGAATCCATCTAAGAAGGAGTATTTTTTCGGCGCTCATGATGAGAATCGAGTTCTTTTTTCGACGGGCCGAGATATTCAATTAGAACCGCCCCAGAAAGGCAAGCCGCTTAATTTTTTCATCTATCCTTACGTCGAAGTGGACGGGAAACCTTATGAGAAAGTCAGCAAGAAATTTACCTATGCCGATTTAAAATAAAATCACTTGGGTCACTTTGGGGACGCGTCCAAATGCCCACGGTTTTGCTCTCGCTGCACCAATATCTCGGTCTCCAGTTGCGACATCAGCCGTATAATATCCGCGATTAAGCATTGAACACGCCGCTGCGTGCGCGATGAATCGTTGACGGAAATCATGAGTAGGAGCTCGGCAATAACTAATGTACTCAGGCTCTAATCAGTTCGCCATCCTATCACCCTCGACCGCTCATCTGATATCTTACCCCCCATGAACGGTTACAAGCTAAGTTTGTAGAGAACAGCATATACTCGACTCTATTTATTTAAGGGTCGGGTCCATACCGAGCTACAAGCGATTGGGTTCTACTGGATACACATCACCAACAGGGACCAATGCTTTACGTTAGCAATTATGATGTATAGCCCACGATTGCAAGCCGCTCTAGTACGTCAGCAAAAGACGATCGGCGACTACTTCACTTTTCATTGTTTGTCCCCCCATCTGAAATCGCTTTAGCATGGAACGTCCACAATTGACCAGTACTTCACGCTCGAATAGTCCACCCGGAATTGGAATTTCGCAGAGGAAGTCCCCTGAGCGCTTCGTACCATCAATGCTAAGCACCACATAAACCTGTTGCGACTTGCACCACTCGATAGTTTTAAACAACCGCTTTAAGTCAAATGTTTGCGCACCATACAAAATACCCTGGCTATGCAGATAAGGTGGATCACAATAGATCAAATCGCCTGGTTTTGCCATGGTCATGGCCTCTTGAAAATCCAGCGTGAGAAATTGTGTGCCTTTCGTGCGTCGGTACCACTCGTCAACGCGGCGCGTAAAGGATTTTGGTGCAATAGGCATATGAATTCCACAGGGAGTAGACATATACCCATCCGCCTGACGGAAACGGACCACCCCGCCATAACAAGCCCGGCAAAGGAAGAGCAAATCCGCTCCGTTTGGGTTTGTATTGTATGAGGCTTTAATTCGTTCATATTCAGCAAGCTTGTCGCCCTTCATCATCGTGTGGCATCGCTGAGTATACCATTCCTTAAGTACATCTGGGTCTTGATGGAGGGTTTGCCAGATTTCCATTAATGGTTGAAAGATATCTGAACCGACGGCGCGTGTTGGCACCAGAGTTGCAAGTATGGCACCGCTTCCGAGAAACGGCTCAAAATAAGTACCAAACTGACTTGGGAAGTGATTGATGATCTCAGGGGCGAAGCGCTGTTTATTGCCGACCCACTTTAGGAGTTGGCCTCTAAGAGGCTCGATACAACGACGGCTAATCTCCGGAATCAAAGTATACTGCATGTATATCTCCCTATTCACACCGCCGAATTTGATCGTCTCGAACCACCGTATAATATCCTATTTTGGGATATTTTTCAATACTTTTGTATACTTTTGCTGTGACTAAGAGCGTGTTTACAATCCAGCATGAGAAATTGCAAATATTGCTCCGCCAGATTCGGCTGGATGCGCGGTTAAGCCAAGCCGAACTTGCTGAGCGGCTGGGACAACCCCAATCTTTTGTGAGCAAGTATGAGTCGGGGGAACGGCGATTAGATATGGTTGAGCTTCGGCAAATCTGTAGAGAAGTAGGTGTTTCGTTAGAAGAATTTACCCGCAAATTCGAGACAGCGCTATCGTGAAGCCATCGGAACAGTTCCTTCGGCAACCTAAATCTTTCTGGGCACATGTGCGCTCTATCAGCCAGGAAAGAAACTATACGGATCGCGAAACTAAGCAGATCAAAGTTCCTAATCTTTCTGAGATCAGACGGCGCTTGCAAAAGATCGGCCTAAGCACAGAGCACATTATGAATGACCGCGAGGAACCGGCCGAATTCGGCGCAACCCTTCTTGCTTACTTTAGATACCGGGCTGATGTTTTGGGCAAGTATGCAGAGCCACGCTTGATGGATGTTGAGCGAGCGAAGGAGGTTTTTGAGCAATTGCGAACAAGGCTGTCCCCACGTTGTCCAATTCCGATGAATAAGCAGGGAGGGGAGAAAAAAGCTTTTGCCTACCTGACCGGCATAGTAAACATGCTTGTTGAGGCAAACGCTGAAGGTTTCCCATGCCACTACGACCCAAGAAAACTAACCACTATTACCCGGCATGGGGTTCCGCTTCGCACACTGGCAAGGCGCATGGATGGCGCCTTCCCAAATGTGGTTAACCCGATCGCGGTTTGGGAAATCAAAGAGTACTATTACACTACAACATTTGGCAGTCGGGTAGCGGATGGAGTTTACGAGACACTGCTTGATGGAATGGAATTGGAAGAGCTTCGAGAGCACGAACAGATTGACGTAAAGCACTATCTGATCGCGGATGCTCATTATACTTGGTGGGTATGTGGACGCTCATATTTGTGTCGAATAATTGATATGCTTCATATGGGATATGTGGATGAAGTATTATTCGGCTATGAGGTTGTGGAGAGGCTACCAGAGATAGTACGGGAATGGGTGCGACTTGCGAGAGCGAGAGCCTAAACATACACCTGCATTCAAATGCACATTGCTATAGAAAGAGCAAAAGATGTAACCGCATATGGTCTTGTCGGATCGGAAGAAGATCGGATTACGTACTCCCTCTGTGGTCCTTTGTGCAACGATGTTGACAATCCCTAGCTGATTCTTTCCCTCCCAGGGACGACACACTAATCGGTAGGCCTCCGGCTTGATCGATAGCCGCCTTAGGGTACGGCTTCGCTCCGGTCATGCGGACCACCTGCTCATCGGCGTGATAGGAACTGCGTACCAACGGCCCCGCCTCGACGTGCGCCAGCCCAAGCTGCTCGCCCACTTGTTGTAAGGCGGTGAATTCGTCAGGACGATAATAGCGCTTAACCGGCAGATGCCCGGCGCTGGGCTGTAAATATTGCCCGAGCGTTACTATATCCACGTGTTGGGCCACCAAGTCGCGCATAACGGTTATAATTTCCTCCGCCTCCTCTCCCAACCCCACCATGAGTCCGGTCTTTGTTATCACTTTGGTATTGTAGGCTTTGGCCCGTCGCAGGAGTTCTAGACTGACCGCGTATTTCCCCCCCGGTCGCACGGTCTTATAGAGTCGCGGCACCGTTTCCGTGTTGTGATTAAGTATATAGGGCTCGGCGTCCATCACGGTTTGCAGAGCGTGCGCATCACCTCGGAAATCGGGAATCAACACTTCAATTCGGCAGTCCGGGGACGACGCTCTTATCTTCCGAATCGTCTCGGCAAAAATAAGGGCGCCTCCGTCCGGCAAGTCATCACGGTCAACCGAAGTGATAACGACATGCCGCAAACCCATTTGATTAACCGCTTGGGCAACCCGCTCCGGTTCATTAACATCAACCTCTGCCGGCTTGCCTTTGCTAACCGAGCAATAGCGGCAGCCGCGCGTGCAAATTTCTCCGAGGATCATAAATGTCGCGATCCCCCGACCCCAACAATCGCCCGTGTTCGGGCAGCGGGCCTCCTCGCACACGGTGTGCAAACTCATTGATCGCATGATCCCCTTCAGCCGTGTATAATTTTCACCCGAAGGCAATTTTACCTTGAGCCATTCCGGATGGCGTCGGCGCGGTGCCGTTATATTGACCAGGCTCATAATAATGACCTCCACCTTGCTTTGATTGGCGGGTTAGGCGCCGGCCTGTCGACAATCATCGGCTGAATGGGTTTGTAGGGTGACTCGCTAAACATTCGCGCAATGATCCGCCGGTGAGGCGAATTCGAGCGCCATGTCCAGCTCACGCGCAGAACTCACCTGTATTTCCGTTTCAAATACGGCGCCAAAGGCGTTGATTAATGTTTCCGCCACCGCCTGCCTTTGTATGGGCTTCCCCAAACAGCTCGCCATAGCTCCGACTCGCTTCCCGCGAATTCCACATGGAACAATATCGTCAAAATGAGTCAAGTCCGTCGATATGTTCAATGCAAATCCGTGCATGGTAATCCAGCCGTGCACGCTGATTCCAATGGCGGCCACTTTGGCGTCGCCAACCCAGACGCCGGTTAACCCCGGCCATCGCTTGGCGTCCATATGGAATTGGCGCAGGGTCGCCATAATAACTTCCTCCAATTGCCTTAAGTACCAATGCACGTCCGTTCGAAAATATTTCAAATTCAGGATCGGATAGCCCACCAATTGGCCGAGTCCATGGAACGTAATATCGCCCCCGCGTTCGACATTAAATATAGGGATTCCGCGCTCGGCCAGCAATTCTTTGGAAAGCAGCAAGTGTTGCTCACCGCCGCGGCGACCGATAGTATATACGGGCGGATGCTCAGCCAAGAGCAAAATATCCGGGAACGGTCGCTGACGCTTAGCGGCAACGATCTGCTTTTGCAGCATCCATGCCGTTTCGTACGGCATACAGCCGACATCAATCACCTGCACAATACGATTCATAGTTACCTGGCTGGGAAATCAATCGCGCGGCCGCTAGGCTTCGTCCTCCAGCGCTTGAATAATGGCCGCCGTATATTCTGTAGTGGTGGCCTGTCCGCCAAGGTCGCGAGTAATCGACTTGCGCTCCGCTAGAACGCTGAGCAGGGCCTTGTAGATGCGCACGCTAGTAGCGGTTTCCCCAATATGGTCGAGCATCATTAACCCGGAGAGCAGTATGGCCGTAGGATTGGCGGCGTTTTGTCCAACAATGTCCGGCGCGCTGCCGTGGACGGCTTCGAAAACGGCATAATCGATCCCAATGTTGGCGCTCGGCACTACGCCCAAACCGCCGACCAAGCCCGCCGCGGCGTCGGACATGATATCGCCGTATAAATTCTCCAAGAGCATCACATCAAACTGCCCAGGATTGAGGATCAATTGCATGGAAGCGTTATCGACAATAACCTCGCTATACTTAATTTCCTGGTACTCCGCCGCCACACGACGGCAGCAATCGAGAAAAAGACCGTCGCTAAGCTTCATGATGTTGGCCTTGTGAATCGCCGCGATTTTTTTTCGGTGGGAACGTTGAGCCCATTCAAAGGCGTAGCGCGCAATGCGCGTAGAAGCTTTTTCCGTGATGATCTTGAGGCTTTCCACGACTCCGGGAACCACGACGTGTTCTATGCCCGAGTACAAATCCTCCGTATTCTCGCGTATCAGTATAATATCGACGTTTTCATAACGAGCGGGAACGCCGGGCAAATTGCGCACCGGTCGGACATTGGCATAAAGATCAAGCACCCGGCGCAATTCGGCATTGGCACTGGCAAAACCATGACCGATCGGCGTGGTAAGCGGTCCCTTCAGCGCCAGTTTGTTTTTTTCAATAGAATCCAGCAGCGCTTTCGGCAAGGTTGTTCCATAATTCAATAGGGCTTGCGCTCCTGCCATGTAGGGTTCCCACTCAATCTGCAACCCCGCCGCCTTAAAAATCTCTACCACGGCCGCCGTTACTTCGGGACCGATGCCGTCGCCCGGGACCAGTGTAATCGTATACTTCATAAAGTATTCCTCTAAATTTTGCCGATGGTGGATTCGCCTCTCCACGGTCAAAGAGCTATGCTAGTATACCACTCGCTGGATTTCAAGCTATTTCGCAGTCACCGAAAGCTCGATTATAAGAGACGTAATGACTCTCGATTACACAGGAGGCTTTCCAGCAATTCCCGTTTAGTCGTTCAAGGCTGAAGAACAAGGGATCGGCGGGCATGGGTTTTTGCGCTTGCTTAGGACCCTCTCCGTGTGAGCTTCCATCCACAACTTTTTTGTATCTTCTCAATAAATCGGGGTAACCTAACCCGGACGATCCGGAACCAAACAGACCGCATGAATAAAGGCCCGAATGGCACTTCCTGAAAATAGTTTGACCGTTTCAGAATCCCAACGGGATTCTGTCTCAAAGCCCAGGGTTGCGAGGCACGAGCTACCCTGGGAAAAGGTCGGCGAACATTCGCAACCCCAACGGGGTTGCGTCGGTTCCTCGGTCGTGCCGCAACCCCTTGGGGGTTGGATCCATGGCGCATCGCATTCCCAGGGTTGGCCGCGGGGACGCGGCCAACCCTGGGCTGTGTTCCGCAATCCCGTTGGGATTGGTTTCGCGCCCCGCCGCCAATCGCTATGGAGTAAATGCCAAACATCTATAATCTTGAGAGTGACGAGTTCTCAGCTACTTTGACCAGCCTTTTTCCCAGCGGCCATTTTCAATCGTGACAATTCGATA
>JACOSC010000273.1 GCA_016179055.1 Acidobacteriota bacterium | reverse complement strand
CGTGGAATTTGTGTTTTTACTGGCAAAATATTTTCTGGAGCTGCCGTTCCGCCCTCTATTGATGCGGGTATTTCACGATTTTGAAGCGCCTCCAACTTTTGAGATTTTCGCTTCTTTGGTTCCGGCTCGTTCGGGTTGGGTTATATAGTGATAAAGCCAATTCGCGATAGGACACTCCTAGATAGAAGGAGTAAAACCATAACGGAATAAAATTTCGTTCTATTATCCTCATAATAGATATGAGTAAGAGTTTCTTTGGATCTCACCTTGTTTTCAGTATTGGTTTTTTCGAAGAAGAGTGGTTTGGGTGGGTTGCTATAATCAAGTTTTGGCATAGTGACTTTACCGTGTAGTATTGATCATTGTAGAATTCATTCTGACTGATAGCCCAGATGAAAACTTGGTGAGATCCAAGTATTAACTCAAGTTGAAATCATGGCTTTAACTTGGGTGTGTATCTTTAGTTGCTGAGTAGCGGCTTGGCACGCGCGCGAGTATAGTTCTTATCACCCTGCTTCCCCATGACCTAGGTATTTCTAAATCATTTCCATTGATATGGACTCGAGTGTGTCTGGGTTCTATAGTGAGACTATAAAACTCGGTAAGCACTCTCCTCGCGCTAATGATAGCTAATGGATGACTTCATCTTTAAGTTGAAGATGCTCATGTGGTCGATCGATTACGGGTCGGCCAAAGTTAATTTGAAGGCCAAAACCATAATAAACTTGGTAGAGGGATGAAGATACAAGAGCTTCAGCGGCATTGGAATGCCCTTGGGAAGATAGACCCTCTTTGGGCTATCCTGACTGATCCTCAAAGGAAGAACGGTAAGTGGAATTTGAAGGATTTCTTCTCCACGGGCGATGAGGAAATTGCCAACGCGGTAGCCTATATCGAAAGTCTGGGTTTTCCTTTGAAGAGGAGAACTGCGCTGGATTTCGGCTGTGGGGTAGGCCGATTAACGCAAGCGCTAAGCAACTACTTCGAGAATTGTTCTGGGATTGATATTTCGCCCTCCATGATCGACCTAGCCCAAAAGTTCGACCGCTCCTCCGGCCGGTGCCGCTATTTTCTCAATACCGAAGACAACCTCAAAATCATTGCGGACAACTCTTGTGATTTTGTCTATTCAAATATCGTCCTACAGCATATGGAGCCGAGGTACATGATTCGGTATATCAAGGAATTTTTTCGCGTATGCTCACCCGGAGGACTTTTACTTTTCCAAGTCCCTTGCTCCATGGCTGCTAGCCGACACCCGGTGAGGACGGGAGGACCCCTCGCAGATCATGATTTCAGAGCGAGGATAGGCGCCAATGTGATTGCTTTATCCAAAGAGGCCGGGAGCACTTTTCCCATCATTGCCAAAATAACGAATTTGAGCTCCTCAGCGTGGTATCCCTGTGGAAATTCCGATAACCGGTTTACGATAAATCTGGGAAACCATTGGCTAGACCAAGATCAAAATTTGATTGTTTTGGATGACGGGAGGGCTGCCTTAACCGGCGTTCTCCTTCCCAACCAGGAAGTGGATCTGGAGTTATATGTTAATGCGCCTAACCAACCCGGTCGCTATATACTTGAATTGGATCTCGTTCAAGAACAGGTCGCTTGGTTTACAGAGAAAGGATCGGAAACCCTAAAGATTGATGTGATTCTCTCAAGTCCTAGCTTAGACGAAGATGATTTGTTATCCGCTTCTCTTGAGGGAACAATTGAAGGATCAACGGACTTCGGACCAATTTTAGCCCTTGATCGGACAAGTCCTGACGAATTTTCCCCAATCATGGAGATGCATTCTATCGATCGGGAAGTGCTGATCGAGATCCTTAGGATCTTGGGGGGAGAACTCCGGGATGTCGTCGAAGATCATTGGGCGGGTCCGTCCTTTAAGAGTTATAGGTACTGCGTCAGCAAACCCGCCATTCCTGAATCCAGATCAAATGGTCCATAGGTCTCTTGCTTTTCAGCAATTATCTCCTCGTTAATAATCACACACTTCAATGTTGCGGATAAAGGCTGCACTGTGTCGAAGTGTATCTGAGCGATTTATGGGATAACGTGACGGGCTCGCGCGTGCTGCTTGGGATCGAACTTCAGCATGGTCGATACGTTGGATTGACAACGCCATGGGTCCTCGTATAGTATACGTGCGTGTTGGCACTAGTCAGGTATTTTTGGAAAACCACGCGCGGCCACCGGCTGCGGCCTTGGCTAAGCCCCTACCTGCGTTGGAGAATTGAAACGTATTCCGGTATTCCGGCAGAGAGTATTACTTTTTTCACTTTTTGGCGTTTTTTATTTTCCCATCGCGCGGAAACATTTCGATTTTTAAGATGGGTGTGCCGGATGCAGAGATTATAAGACTTATTCACCGGAGTAGCACAAAACCCCTTTGGAGTTCGCGAAGGCTGCCTATAGCAGAGAAGTTCTTCATGCCCTGTTCAGGGAAACCATGACGTATGAAAAAAGAATCGCCTGTGGAAGCGGGCGGGTAGGCCGAGGCAGGTCGTACCCGGTCGCTATAGCTACCGGTACTGTTGCGCTTGGGTAATTTTGGTAGGAGCAACATGTGGTTGGTCGCGAGGGTTCGCATGTCGCCCCCACGGGGCTTGGGTCCTAAAGCTACAGCCCCTACTATAAACATGTCTCTCCTGCGGAGCTTACATCGTACCTCAATTACGCCCACGCGTATTGTAATGCTGTGAGAAGCCGCGCGCAGAGACATAGACTACAATACTACTTCAGAGCATTCCTGTCCGCGTTTCTGCGCGCAGCGTGCCACCAAACCTCAGGTGGCGTCTGACCAACCGGCTACATAACATCCTCTCAAGGCCAGTCTTAGATCGCCTGCATGAAACCGAGGTTGTTGGCGGCAAATGATCCGATGTTGGGGAAGACCATTGGCACATCATCCGCCGTCAAGCCCAACCACTGACCGAGTGTAGCTCCGTACTGATCGATCGCGATGGTTGGTATCCATCGCCCACGGGCTCCCGTTCCCATGTCCGTGTCGTCCGGTCCGCCCGGCGCCAGTGTCGGGTAGGTCCCATAAAAGTCGCCGCCCAAAACCGAACCTCCCAGCACCAGTTGGTGCCCGCCCCATGCGTGGTCTGTGCCGGTCATTCCACCGCCCGGCCGGAAGGTTCGTGTGAAGTCCGACAGCGTGAAGGTCGTCACGCGGTCCGCGAGACCTAGCTCGATCGTCGCATCGTAGAAGGCTGACAGCGCCTGGCTCACTTCCCGCAGCAAATTGCCTTGACCGGTGGCCTGCCCCGTGTGCGTATCGAAGCCACCCCTGGCGGCGAAGAAGATCTGCCGCCGCATGCCAAGCGTATCTTTTAGGCTGATGAGCTTGGCGATCTGTTTAAGCTGATTGCCCAGCGCCGTGTTGGGGAACACCGTAGTCAGCAGCGGGTCCGTGTCCAATGACCGACTATTGGCGATCGCTTGTGTCACGATGCGGCTGTTGGCCCCGACCAGCGTTGGGACCCCTTTGCCACTGTCCAACGCCAGCAGCGCCTCCAGTGCGGGTTCCGCGCGCAAGAGCCGCAACGTCTGATTCAGCGGTGTCGGCGCCGGCGAGATTACCAGCGGCCGTGTGGCGCCGGCGGTGCCGTAAATCGTCACGCCCGCCACCGACGTGATGATCGGAAAGGTCTCGCTGCTGAGGACGCGGTCCGCCGTGCGACCGCCCCAGCCTGTCTGACTAGCGCCGCTCGACCGTGCGGTCAGACTTTCCGTCTGTTGGTCCGAGTGCGAGAAGAGTTGCGACGGGCGAGGCGCTCCGGCCAGGTAGTCCTCCCGTGTGAGTGGTTGGACCAACGTGCCTATGTTGACTACAATGGCCAGCTTCATCTGGTTAAACAGTATCTGCATCTCCGGCATGTTCGTATGGAGTCCGTATGTGGCTCCGGCGCTTGGCGGGTTGATCTGTAGCAGTTGGTCCTGTGGTATAGCGAACGCGGCGCCGGAACGGACCGCCGCGTAATCGGCATAGTTATCATAGGGAATAACCATGTTGTTCGAGTCATTGCCGCCGAAAAGAAAGACACAGACCAGCGCTTTATAATCGGCGTTGTTTCTTCGGGCCTCTTCGGCGAACAGGCTCATCAGGGAAAACTGCTCAAAGCCGGTCAGCAGGGCGGCGCCCGAGAGAAGGCCACAACCCGAACGGGTCATAAATTCTCTTCTTGTTGAGTCGCTCATAGTTTCACCTCTGTACTTGATATAAAGATGAAGTTGCGACGAGATAGACGGCCAATCTCGCCCGACCTAAAAGGTCTGCCGGAGAAATACCCGATACGGCATCGATAATAATCTCGCGCATCGCATCGGTCATGGTTTCGTGCAACATATGGTAATTGAGAGCGTCCACTAGCACGGGTGGATCGCCGGCCACCTCCTCCAAAAGGGGCAGATCAATCCATGTGCCCGTCGGCCGGTCGGCGCTGATCGGCAACAGATGATAAACAAGGTTGTAAAACAGGTTGATACGCGCTAGCGAAGTCGACGTTGACTGTATGCCGAACTCCGGCCCAATCACCGTCTCGCCCGGCACCACATATTCCGATGAGTAGAAATTGAACACCGTCGGCGAGAGGAACACGTCCTCGTCCATACGCAGCGATGCCGGCATATACGATTCGCCGAGCACGAAATCGGTGGTTGCCTCCGTCGTCCCGAAATTGCGCAGCAGGCTGGTGACTGCGAGCACCGGCTCGCGCAGCTTGCCGAAGTTCTCATACGGCGCTTCGTTACGCGCCTCCGGGTCGAGCAGAATCGCCGCAACAACGGCCGGCAGGTCACCGCGGACGCCGGCGCCATTGTCGTTGAAGGCCGCCGAAACGCGGGCCACATAGTCCGGGCTGGGATTGCTGGTGACCAAGTGCTGAATCAAGCGCTTACCGATAAACGGTCCCACGTTAGAGTGGTTAAAGATATTGTCCAGCGCCTGATTGAGATCATCTTCGGCCGTCTGCCCTTCCGGTAAGGTGACACCGTAGAGTAGGACTTTGGGATTAGTGTCGTGGAGCGTTTGGTTCGGCGCCAGCGGGTCTCGGTAGTTCACGACTCCCGTGTTCGGCGGCGGCGCAAAAACCCAGCCGGTGAAGGCCCGAGCAAAAGCGACGATAGTGTCCTGATCGTACGTCGGGATGGGATTGCCCGCCTGATCCAACTTTAGCGTCCCATCCGGATTGAGCTCGGAGAGGCCGACCGAGAACAGTTGTAAGATCTCGCGGGCGTAGTTCTCATTGGGGTTGGCCCGGCGGCTGTCGACCATATCCAGGTACCGTCCCATAGAGGGATTGAGCGTCACGTTATAAAGCAAATCACTGAAGTTGCCGAAGGCGCCCTCCATGAGCGTGCGCAGGTAGTAGGTCATGCGGCTCGGCAAACGGAGGTTCGGATTCTGCGCCGAGGTGACGAGGATTTGATCGAGTGCGAAGAAGACCCGCTGCCGCAATTGGTCCGGCGCGGTCAGTGCGTTCTGGTAGAAGATCTTCTGCAGCGGGTACATGGTGTAGTTGTCGCGTATGCACGTGCCCGTGCAGTCTGGTGGAGGCTGCGGCGGCCAGATTTCTTCCAGTGCGGGATAATCGGTTATCGGCATACTGAACTGCTCGTCGAGGAAGGCCTCGAATCCTACCTCCTGAACGTGCATCAGCAGCTCGGGTGTCGGTCCAAAAGTGGCCTGTTCGAGGAAACGAAAGGCCTCATTAAAGGAAGGGCCATCAGCGGCTATGGCATTATTGGCCCCATCCCTCGCGCAGCTAAAGATGGACAGGAGCAGAATCGCTACAACCGTGCATAGGGTGCGCCTATCCACTCGTTCAGACCCTGCCCTCCGTGGTGTCCACCCTTTCCTGCGGCATTGTCGCGCTATAGGAACAAGGCTTGACGTGATAATTTCCCGTGAAAATCGCATGGTGATCCTCCTTGCATCCGGTATAAGCCCGGCTCACATAGGAAAATTAGCGTTCTCGCCCGGAGGCGCTCGTACTTTCAACAAAGGACGCCTGGTTTTGAACTTTCTAAGAAAAGCCTTATGAGCGCAGCCGGGCCTTTTAAAGAGATCTTCGTTTAGCGCTCCTTTCGTGAAGCGGAGATCATTTGAATTTAACTCTCTGCCGGCTTAAACTTGAGCGAAGAACTGACAAGCTGTTGCTATCGCCGCGAAGCAATATTCATGCCATGTATGCGAGCACGAATAAGTTCATTATTGGCCGAAAAATCGCCGCTTGCCCTTCTCATGGCCATTGGCTCTTTTCCCCAAGTGTGCGTCAATTGGGCAACCTTTCACGCACGGCACTCCGTTGAAAATTCCTGGGAGCGCCGGCTTCCAGCCGGCCTCATACGAGCCCGTGCACAGGTCTGCCGGCAAGATGCCGGCGCTCCCAGGGCGTCGTTCTGTTTTTCATTCATCGGGGTATCCCACCTGGGGGTATTAATAGCTTCCGTGCACAAGCCCTAATTCAAAGTGATTAATGAGCCGGCGTGTGACGCGGCCGTAAGTATTTTCTAAACCTATAGCCGTTTCTGCCGATATAATGGATTTGACGGCAGGCCCCGCCTCTCTAACCGTGGACCGCGTGGGTTTGGTTCCTACGCCCCAAAGGCAACTCGGGACCGTGAATAGCGCGCAGAAGAGCCATGCAAGAGCCTAAGCATTTGGGATTTCGGCCGTTGTCTCAGCGTCTTGTCACGGATGGACCCGCCGTTCGAGCAAAAAAGCGCAACGTAGGAGAAAGGTCAACATGCATACTGACAACACGACCCTGAGTGCCGAGGCGACAGAAATTCATGCCAATACTAATCAGTCCAGCAACCAAAAGAAGATCCTTGTCCTATCCGTTCTTTCCGGGGAGGATACAGGTCGAGAGTATGAGCTGTCAAAACGCGAGACGCTTATCGGTCGGAATGAAGACTGCGAAATCCGGCTCAACGATACTTTGGTTTCTCATCATCATGCTAGAATTGAAATCAAGTCTTCCAATCACAACACGGAGGACGTCGTTCTTACGGACTTAGAGACCGCGCATGGAACCTTTTTAAACTATGGGCCGATCACTTGCACGCTTTTGAAGGACGGCGATAAAATAATGGTGGGAGCCACGATTCTGAAGTTCCAACACAAAGATGCATGTGGCCCACAGTACATGGACGAGTTTATCAAACTAGCCACTACGGATACTGTAACCGGTCTTTACAATAAGCGTCAGATACTAGCGCTCGGCGAGGAGGAGTTTGAGCGGTCGCGGCGCTATCGCCGCCCGCTTTCCGTGATTCTATTGCAGCTAGACCGCGTGGCCGACGTTCAAAACAGGCTGGGTCCGGTGGTAAGTGATAACGTTCTCAAAGGAATCGGTTCAACGATACTTTCATCCATACGACGCCTGGATAAGGCCGGTCGCAATGAACCTGATCAATTCATCGTGATTCTTCCCGAGGCTGGTTTGGCGGAAGCGAAGGTGGTCGGCGCGCGCTTAAAGCAGAGAATCGGCTCGCTTGAATTTGAAGCTGCGGGACAACGCTATCATGTGGCCATCAATCTTGGCATTTCCGAACGGGTGGACTCGACGGATGAGCTCTTTATTCAGTTGATGGAGCAGGCGAGCCAGGAGCTTTGCTCGTCACCCAAAAGTAGCAAGGGTTGATCGGCCACCAAGAGGAATAGCTGGAAACTTACCGGTTCGGCACTAACCCCTACCCATAGTTAAACCGGCCGCGTAGCGGCCTAATGACTTTAACCGTGCCTGTCACGGCACGGTAAGTCTGGCTGCTCAAATCCCTTCCGTCCCGACGCTGTCGGGACGATTGAACCGCATCCACAGGATAATAATTATCGCTATTACCTACTTCACTTGAGAGTGACGAGTTCTCAGCTACTTTGACCAGCCTTTTTCCCAGCGGCCATTTT
>JACOSC010000272.1 GCA_016179055.1 Acidobacteriota bacterium | reverse complement strand
TTCGAACTCACGCATAGGTTCTTGCTACAAACAGGCCGCTCCTACGGAGCTAAAGGCACTGGCTGAGTAGTTACAATTAATGTAACTATTCAAGGAGATCGGGTGAAATTGTTTGGATTTCTTTTCCAAAGACTTCCGCAATCCGTTAAGCATCCGCCCCATACCCAATCTCTAACTCACGCTAATTCCCAACAGTCATCGGTACCACCGGGACCTTGGCCCCTGATCCCTGACCCCCGTGAATAGTTACGAATTAATCAAACATTTCAGAATCGTAACTACTCCTGAAATCCAGCTTCCGGCTTCTTGAGTAGCGCTCTTGACTAAATGATCTCCAGTTCCGCGTTGAGGCCGCCGGCGGCTTTGATGGCTTGCAGTATCGCAATGACGTCGCGCGGCGACGCGCCGATGGAGTTGAGCCCTCGTATGATCTCTTCTACATTGGCGCCTTCCTTCAACTGGAGACTACGCGCTTTTTCTTCCTTCGCCTTAACCTTTTCTTCCGGCGTCACCGTTGTGGCGCCTTGCGCGAATGGCGCCGGCTGCGACACGGCAAACAGTGTGCTGATCATCACGTTGAAATTACCGTGCACAATCGACACAGATGAAAGACGCACGTCGCCCCCCAGCACTACCGTTCCGGTTTTCTCATTGATGACCACCTTCGCGGTACGGTCCATGGCAAAGGCTACACTTTCGATATGGGCTATGTACGCAACCAGGTTCATACGCTGGTTTTCAGGAACGCGCACACTGATCGTGCGGCTGTCCATGGCGGTCGCTACCGGCTCGCCGACTTTCTTGTTGATCGCCTCGGCCGCGTGGGCCGCCGATGTGAAATCGTCTTGCTCAAGCACCAAAGTCAAATGCCGGGTTCCATCCAAACTAAACGGGACTTCACGTTCAACCATGCCGCCGTTCGGTACACGACCTACCGTAGTTTGATTGCGCTGAATCAAGCTGGACCCCCCGCCGGCCGGGCCCTTGGCGACAAATCCGCCAATAGATACCGGACCTTGCGCCACCACATATACCCGCCCATCGGCGGCCTTAAGCGGCGTTTGCAGGAGGATACCGCCTTGCAAGCTTGCCGCATCAGCAATCGATGACACGGCCACGTCGAGTCGTGTGCCCAACCGCCCGAAGGGCGGCACCGTGGCGCTCACTATGACGGCCGCCACGTTCTTTGGGCGCAAGGCGCTGGGTGAAATGGTCACGCCATTGCGCTCGAGCAGATTGGCGAGGGCTTGCGGGCCCAAGAGATTTTGCGTTGTATCCCCCGTGCCGTTTAAGCCAACGACTAAACCGAAACCGCTGACCTGATTGTCACGCACGCCCATCCAACGAGCGACATCTTTGACCCGACCTTCATTGGCGGCTGGAGTTGCCGCGCTCAAAAGGAACCCGATCAGTCCGCTGATCAGAAACCAGAATTTTCTCATGATTAACGCACCTCAATGGTCGATCTTCTCGACCTAAAGCCGGCAGGTAGAATTGGGACTCGCCCTAGCTTGAGACCCAGAGTGTCCGGCGCTGCGCTTTCGATTACGGCATGGGTTCCTCGTTCGATCATAGCCCTGCGTTTCTTCTAAGCCCTCTGCCATTCCGTACGGTCGGTTTCCCAAGTATTGGTTTATGGTCATGACCTTTTCTGCAAGAGCCTGTCGAAGTCCGCCAAGGAACTAAAATGGAAACACCTTCATCATCAGTCGCTGCATAAATCCCGGCTTGAGTTGTTCGGAGACCAGCCCTTTGCCGCTGAGCCGTATCTGCATATCGGCAATGGCGTTGGAGGAAACCACGTTCTGCGGATTGATGTCGCGCGGGCGGACTACGCCGCTGATTATCAACGATTGATTTTCATTATCCACGCGAATTTCTTTGACCGCCTGAATAATCAGATTGCCATTGGGCAACACATCGATCACCCGGGCCGCTACCGTGCTGGTCAGGGTTTGCGAGCGCTTGGCGGCGCCGCTGCCCTTAAAAGTGTTTTCGCTCTGTCCATTGACTAGCGATGGGAGCTCGCGAAACTTTTTTTCCAGACCGAAAAACTTGGTCAAACCGGCGGAGCCGTTCCCTTTCTTGGAGGTCGCGGCGTCACCGGAAGACAAAGCGTTGGTCACTTCGGATATTTGTATAATCACGATATCGTCGGGATAGCGCGCTTTGAAGTCTGAGAAACTGCGAGCCTCGCTGCCGTTCTCCACCCAAAGCGATCCGGGATTGAAATGGGACTCGGGGGGGCGAGTCTTGGCCATCTCTACGTATTGTTCCAGCGACGCCCTGGCCGGCTCGTGGGACTTTTTGCCCCCTGCGCATAAGCCGGTAACGCAGATCAAAGACATAATCACCATCAAGATTGATTTCATACTTACCTCTAGGGGACTGGCGTGCGAGCCGTCCGCCTATACACATTATCTAGCGAGTCCTGACCTCCCGAGGCCCGATGACCTCGGCCTGCAGCCACTTTCCGGATTCGAGATTGCTAACCTCGATGACATCGCCGGATTTTCCAGCCGTGCGCGCTTTGGCTTTTGTGGTGATCCGAAAATGCTCGCCTTCAGTGACCAAGGTCACTACCTCGCCTCGATTTACCCACTGCGGCCGAGTGAGCATTGGCCGGACCAGCGGCCGCCCCTGCTCGACCGGCTTGGCGGCCACGGCGCCAATCATTCCTTGCGGTAACAAAAAAATGTCATCGGGCAACTGGGTCAAGTTGCGTCGTTCCCAACGGATCATGTCCGGTCTGATCGTCTCGCCACGGACGAGCGTCCGCGCGGTAACCGCCACATTGGCCCAGACCTCGGCGGTGACTTCCACCAAAACCGTTCGCAGGCGCTCCGCTTCGCGATATACGATGAGGGTTACATAAAAACGATCACGTACCTGAAAGGCGGGTTTCGCCTCCACCCGCGCCGCGATGGCTCCCGACGGCAACAGCGTTGTAGGAAAACGTACGGACTTAATGATGATCTGGTTATCGGTCCACCGCGTGTTTTGAACGATATAGTCACGAATGGCCTTGGAGACGGATTCCGGCGACAGCGCCTGGCAACGACGGGTAACCACAATCTCATCCGGCCCGATCAGCCGCAGTGCGCGGTCTTTGACGCTATCCGCCGGAAGTCGGGTCAATAAATGTCGGCGGGTAAGGACGCGCTTCAGCCCTGGCTCCGGCGCGTTCCCGATCACGACCGCGGCTAGGGTTTTTCGCAAGGCGGAATCGGTCGTAGATATTTCGGCGATATCTTGGAGATGAATGATCGGCTGATCAATGACCGTGTGCGCGTTGAGTTGCACTGAGACGGGAGGCCAAGTATCGGCTAGAACTCTTAGAGTCGGGCAGACAAAAAAAAGAAGCATGAGCCAAGAGCAAGCAGAGAGCCGAAGTACCGGCCGAGCGCCGATTGGCCGGCGCAAACGGCGATGTGCCGTCCATCGGTTGGGACAAAGCGCCACCATGTTGATCCCCCTGCTCCCTGCCACAACTGACCCTTAAAATCAGTGGCCTACCTTAAAGGACATTTTTACCGGATAACGCCTGGCTACAGCGGAAGTCGTCGCTGACGAATCCGACCCTTCTCAATGACAATAATACAACTTGGCAACTCATCGTTTGGAATAATTTCGAGGGCCCGCTTTAGGGGGCCTACAGCTTCTTCCTCACTATAATTTCCGCCTCGGAAGAGTATCAGGCCAGGCTCATTAGCTTGTGCCAAAGCCAAGAGCCGGGGGTAGTCCAAACAGCCGTGATGGCGACTCGTTGCTCACCTTGAGCGCGCTTCAAGATCACTTCATCTGAAGCGCGGTCTAATCCTATTTCAAGAGCATGAACGGCATCATGACTTTGCTGCCTAAGCCAATCTGCTAATCCCGGTGAGAGCGGCATGTCAATGAGAAACTTCATCGTGAAAATTCCACCGTCTCCTCTTCGGCGAGATAGGCGGCATATCGCAAAGCTTCCTCAATGTCCTGGGCCTCCAGGTAGGAATAGGCCTTGAGAATTGATTCCTTGGTCTCTCCCGAGGCCAAGAGTCCGAGCAAGCGTGAGACGGGAAAACGGAGGCCACGGATGCATGGCTTGCCAGTGCAAATATGAGGGTCGACAGTAATGCGTTCAAACTTCATGCTTTTTCACCTCCAGGACTTCCACTCGGACGACTATACTTTATTTTATTCCGGTTTCAAAACAATCTTCTGAAGTTTTTTGAGCTTGGACAAGGCTTGTTCAAACTCGTTTCGGCTAAAATAGGACTACGATTGCCGCGCAAGTTCGAGGGCTTGCCAATTACGTTTGGCTGCCGGATTAACATTTTTCACTCTCTACAATTACCGCTATCCTTTTCATGAAGAATTCGATATACTCGCCTCGGTGTATGGCTACGACAAATACCCAGCCTTCGTCCCCTTTCATATTCAGCTACTCTTCTGGCGGCATATGTCTCTCAATATTTACCTTACTCCCGTCAGCTTTTCTCTCTACGGCTGTTTTCGTCTAACTATCGTATCATGCCGTTCATTTGGGTAAGCATTTCATCGGCCGCCCGTATGACGCGCGAATTGGTTTCATAAGCGCGCTGGCTCAGAATCATGGAAACCAACTCATCTACAATACTGGCGTTGGATTGCTCTAAAAACCCTTGGGCGAGGCTGCCGCGATCCTCGACGCCGGGAGCGCCGAGAACGGCATCGCCGGACGAAGTGGTTGGGAAGAACAGATTCTTACCGGCGCTATTTAAGCCGGCAGGATTTTGAAAAGTCGCCACCTGAATCTGTCCCACCTGCTGCGCCGCGGTAGTGCCGGGCTGGGTGACCGACACCGTTCCATCGGCGCCGATATTTACGGACAACGCGGTTTGAGGAATAGTAATCTGCGGCTCCATCGGATATCCATCCGAGTTAACAATTCGACCGTCACGGTCAAGATGAAAAGCCCCGGCGCGGGTAAAACCGAGCTGTCCATCCGGCAATCGCACTTGAAAGAAGCCGCGTCCCTTAATGACTAAATCCAGTGGATTATTGGTGGCCGCAAAATCGCCTTGCGAGAAGAGAGTTTCTGTTGAGACCGGTTGCGAGCCCAGGCCGACCTGCAGTCCGACCGGATAATCCGTTGAGCTGGACGAGGCGGCGCCGGAGCTGCGCATGGTTTGATAGAGTAAATCCTGGAACTGCGCGCGCTTTACCTTAAACCCGGCCGTGTTAACGTTGGCCAGATTGTGCGCGATCACATCGATATTAAGTTGCTGTGCCGTCATGCCGGTGGCAGCGGTGTACAGGGCTCGTATCATAGTGTCTCCTTAAAGCGCTACGCAATACGCCGCCAGGGCCTGACCGCGCCGGAGGCGGAGGGTTTTGCCGACGACTAGGCCACGGTACGCCCAACCTGGTCGATCACGCGATTGTTCACGTCGTTCATGAGGACCTCAATCGATTTCTCGAGCGCTTGAAACTGACGGAGAAGCTCAATCATCTCGGTTGTGGTCCTAATGGGATCGGCATTGGCTTTTTCCAAATAACCCTGGCGAACGACGGCGCCGGCATCATCCAGCTCCGCTTCGTTTGGGTCAGTTTGAACAAAAAGCGCGGCGCCTTCTTTACGCAAACTGTTGAGGTTTTTGAACTGCGCCAGCTTTAAACGGTCCGTCGAAACGCCGTTGGCCGCGATGGCGCCTTGCGCATCAACTTGGATTTGGCCTTCCGGGACGGTTATCGGACCATTCTGACCGAGGACCGGGAAACCGGATTGGGTAATGAGCCGACGCTCAGGATCGATGGTGAAACTGCCGCTGCGTGTGTAGCGAATCCCGTTGGGAGTTTGAACCACGAAAAAACCTTTTTCAATGGCCAAGTCAAAATCATTACCTGTGTGGGTCAGGGCCCCGCCGGAAAAATCCGTTGCGGGTCCCTCCAAGGCAACGCCATTATTGATGGCCTGCTCGAGAGGCGTCCCGCCGACGCGGCGCATAGCATCGTTGTAGAGCCGATAAAAAGGCCGATCGGCTTTGAAACCGGGCGTGTTGATATTGGCCAAATTGTTGGCGATGACCGTCAAGGAATCGTGCCGCGCAAGCAATCCGGAGTAAGCCGTGTAAAGTCCACTATTCATTTTCACTTTCCTTTTATCTGTCCCGCCCGCTAAAAAGCATTCCGTGTTCCATCGAGATAATTGCGTGGAAAGGCGAGCTATTGCCCATGCCGAATTCGGTATAGTGTGTTGCTCTGACGCGCGATAAATGCGGTGCGAGCAGGCGTAATAGCGGCAAGGGCGCTGCGCGGTAAGCGTGGGGACCGCGGGGATAGCCAGTAGCTCATGATCTTACGAGGGGTGGCGGCACCAGCCCGCCGGCCGGAAAAACTTGCCTAGCATGAGGCTATTGTTGCCGCCTCTCCGCGAGTACGTGGAGAGACATTGTATTCATTTTGAGTAACTGTTCACGGGAATCAGGGGTCATGGATCAGGGGCCAAGAGTCCGGTGGTACCGATGACTGTTAGTCCGTTTGTGCTGAGATTCTTGCCAAAATGGAAAAAGAAAGTAACTATTCAGGCATGCCACTCAGCCCCGTAGGCGGCATGTTTATAGTAACTGGGATTCCAAAACAGTCAAGCTCCGTAGGAGCGACATGTGCAGGCTTGATAATAAAGGCTCTGTACATGTCGCTCCTATGGAGCTTGACTCCTATTCAAGGGCTTCTGGCTATAAACATGTCGCCCCTACGGGGCTAAGGAGCGCCGGCTGAGTAGTTAAAAAAATTATGGCAGAAAGATTTAATTCCGGTTAGTATGGATTCGTTATTCAGAATACCTTTTTGGTTCCGGCTCGTCCGGGTTATGAATTATCGTGATTAAGAGATTGGGCAGTGGGAAGGATACTTAACGGATTGCGGAAGTCTTCGGAAAAGAAATCCAAGCAAGATCGCTCGATCCCAGACCCCTGACCCCCGTGAACAGTTATCATTTTGATTGGTTGAGCAGGATGGTTACCGTGTCGTTGCCCCAATTCCCCACCGCCAGGTCAAGTCGATTGTCGCCGTTGAACTGTCCGGCGATGATGGACCGAGGGAACACTCCCACGCCCCAATCCACGAGGGAAAGATCAAAAGTCTCGCCTGATTTTCGCAGCACCGTCACGTTATTGGAGGTTTGGTTCACCGTGACAAACTCGGGATCTCCATCGCCATCCAGATCAACGGCGAGCACAGCCGCCGGCTTGCCCGGCAACAGCGCGGTTTGGACCACAGTAAATCGGCCATCCATAACCTTTAGAATGGATAGGCTCCTCGATTCAAAGTTGGTGACGGCTATGTATAGTTGATTGTCCGGTGAAAAACGGCCGGCGGCGATGCCTCCGGCGCCAATTTGACCGGTCAGGCGGATCGGATTAAAATCGGAACAGCCTACATCGGCGCAACACAAGCGGTCGCCCATTAAGCCGGCGCGGCAAAATTGACCATTGCCCATGCCGCGGAGAATCCATAACTCTCCGGCGTCGGTCATGGGATCCGCCAAAATAGCCAGATCGATAATATTGTCATTATCAAGATCCTGCGCCAGTATGGCCGTGGCATTGCGTGCCGGCCCGAGCTCGCTGTACGTACGAACGACAAAATAACCGTCGCCCAATCCTTCCAAAATGACCAAGTCGGAAGTTTCCCGGCCGACAATCGCCAAATCCAGATGGCCATCGCCATTGAAGTCGCCTATGGCCATCGCGGCGGCGCGGCGCAGCCCATTCCCGCTGGGGAATTCCGTGATGATCTGATTCTCGGCCACGAACTCGCCGGTGTCAGTGCCGGCAAAAAAACTGACGAAATCCGCGGAGCCATTGAGCGCTACCAGATCCAGAAACGCGTCCCCGTTGAAATCTCCTGCGACAAGAGCGAGCGGTCCCGGCTGACAAGGACCTTGCGGAGGTGGGCAGAGAACCGGCAGGGACTGCCGGGCTTGAAAATTTCCCAACCCGTTGCCCGCCAGTATCGAAATGGTATGGTGGCTCATGTTAGCCACCGCCAGATCCAAAAATCCGTCTCGATTGAAATCTCCACTCGCCAAGGCGCGCGGGTTCGAAGGCGTATCGCCGTTGCGAAAACCTTCTTCAACGTCCGGGCTTGCCGGCTGGAAAAGACCGCCCTCGGCCGTTCCTCGTAAGATTGAAATATTGCCGCGGTCAATGTTGGGAGTGGGCGTATTGGCCACGGCCAAATCGAGATAAGGTTCCTCGTTGAAGAAGCCGGTAGCCAGGGAATGCGGCGTGCCGCCGACCGGGAACAACGTGACGTTTGGGATGAATTGGCCGGCGCCATCACCATAGTAAATAGTTGCGCTTTGAGATCTATCCAACGCGACTACTAAATCCACTTGGCCATCGCCATCGAAATCAATCGGCAAGATCGCGACCGGATTGAGCGCGGTGGACAAGGACTGGCGTTCGTCGTAGAAGGGCTGCTTGTCGAGGTTGGCAAATACTTTAATTCGCCCTTCATCGCCAGGGCCCAAGTTTTCGATCACTCCGACGGCCAGATCGGTCCGCTTGCCGTCGGCAGCCGCATAGGCCGCCATAGCCTGCACGCGTCCTGAGACCGGGAGCACATAAGCCGTCTGAAAATCACCTTTCCCATCACTTTCTAACAGCGATAGACTGCCGCTGGTCTCCGAACGGCTCAGCACCACGATGTCCATCAAACCATCCTGGTTGAAATCGGCGGCAACGACGGCGATGGGGTTAGGTCTGGTAGTCAAAACGATGGGCGTGCTAAACAAACCATTGCCTTGTCCCCAAAGAATACGCAGTTGGCCTAAGGATTCAATCGTAATAGCCAGGTCTGGAATCTCGTCTCCGTCAAGATCAGTGATAATCAAATCCGAGGGTCGCGCTTGCACAGCACTCTCCCAAGGCGGGTCGGCGAATGAACGGCTGCCATTTCCCAACCAAACGGCAATGCTATTGTCGGGGGATCCTACCGCGGCCAGTATGTCCAAGAAGCCATCGCGGTTTATGTCGGCGATCATGACTTTGACGGGATTCGATTTGAGCGGCAAATCTTGCGAAGCGGCAAACCCTCCCGAGCCATCTCCGTAGAAAATCGTAACGTTGTATTGACCATGGGCGTCGGGACCGGCATTAGCCACTACAAGATCGCTCGCGTTGTCACCGTCCAGGTCTGCCGCGGCGATGGAGATGATCCGTCGGGTGGGAAACATCCCTTTTTCGTCCATGGCACGCGTAAGGTCCACACGGGCGGCCAATGAGATTTCGCTTTTTACTAGGGCGAGCGGGGCATTGGTAGGCATTTTCCGAAGTCCGTACGTAGGATCCGGCGTGGCTGTCATTTCAATAGAGGCTGGCGGCGGAAACAACTTATCGCCTTGATCAGATTCGCAGTAACCTTGCCCGATGAGTCCATTGGCGACCAGACCGAGCACGAGCAAGATTTCGAGGGGTATACGGTGCATTGGTGAAATGGCTTTGAGCAAAGGCATGCAAATCTCCTCAACCAAACCGGGCGTCTTTGAGTGATATGTCGAATGTTACCTCCAAAGCGAAAAGCTGTCAACAAAAAACCGTAACTGTGCCGCCCATCTGACCGAGAAGCGGCGCTGGAATGATGTCCAGCGCATTCACGTAAGATGCGGCCGGATTTAGGCCCGGTCCCATGTAGTCTGTTATACACCCCCTCCATCCATATACGATTCACTTCTTCTGCTCAGCAAACTGAGATACTTGTAACCGGAATAGAGCACCCCTAAGAATTTAAACCGCAAAGACGCCAAGAATATGTGGCGTTTATTTTGGCGTCTTTGCGGTTCCTAGGCTCCATTTTTCCATGCACATTTTGTGCTCGTTGCTCATTATAGATGTTTGGCATTTACTCCATAGCGATTGGCGGCGGGGCGCGAAAACAATCTCAACAGGATTGCGGAACAAAGCCCAGGGTTGGCCGCGTCCCTGCGGCCAACCCTGGGAATGCGCTGCGCAATGGAGCCAACCCCCAAGGGGTTGCGGCACGACCGAGGAACCGACGCAACCCCGATGGCAGACTTTTCGGAGGGGGAGATAATTAGACAAAAAAGGGGGGGCTGGCGGTGGTCCATTGGAATGTCCATAAAAGTTGCGTTTAGCGAAAGCGGAAGTCTAATTTGAAATTAAAGAGCCAAGGGA
>JACOSC010000271.1 GCA_016179055.1 Acidobacteriota bacterium | reverse complement strand
GTCCACCAGCAGGGCATTGACGGGCGAGTCCGGCAGGCCATTCGCCGTGCTGCCAAAAGGCGCCCAGTTTGTTCCCGCGTTGATGGTTTTCCAGATGTGGGTCCCGGTGCCGAGAAAACCCATGATCCCGACATAAGCGGTTTGGCCGGTGGCGTCACTCTTGTCCACTGCCGCCGAGGAGATCACGTAATTGTTCGGATTGATCGTGCCGCTTGGACCGTTGAAGGTTCGATTCGTGAACTGCGCGGGTCCACCGGCGGCATTGGTAGTGGCCCAGACTTCACCCGCCACAAACCCATTGTTCGGGCCGCTCCCCTCAGTGGTGGCGTAGACAACATTAGAGAAGCCACCGCTCTTTGGTCCGCCAGCCGCCAACCCGCGCACCAGGTCCACCTGTCCCCCCTGTCCGGGACAAGTGATAACTCCATCAAAGGTATTGCTGAGAGCCACGAAGCCCGTGCCGGTGGTCGAACCTCTCCAAACCCGACACGTGCCGACCAGCATTTCGCCGGAGTTCTGCGGATCCAAAATGTAAGGTGTGTAAAACGCGCCTTCGTCCCCAGAGAGCGTTGTTGATGTGACAATCTGGTTGTTGAAGAATGTGATCGGATCGCAGCCGAACCCCGAATTACAAACCCCGATTTGTACGAAGGTGTAGGCCGTAAACCATTGGAGAGGGTTGTCGGGATTGATTTCGTTATAGCCCCCGTCGCCGAAGTTGGCGGTCTGCCACGCGGCACTGCTCGTCGCGGTTGCAGTGGCTGGGGAGCCATTGTCCTGGGTGCCGCCCAGGACAGTGTTTTGGTCAGTCGGATGGATCGAAAAGGACACAAACTGGGTGAGTGATCCCAGCGTGCCAGTATTCAAGTTCTCGAAGCCGACGCCTGCCGACGTGTTGGGCGCGGTGCAGGTGCCGGACTTGAGTCCTGTGAATCCGTCCAGTGCGCGGTAAACACCGCCATCGTTGCCAAAGTACATCACAGCCTTTCCGCCGATGACGCGGAAGTCGAGGCCGTGTTCATCCGGGTGAACGTGAGCAATGTTCGCAATCGGGTTGCAACCGTAAACGTGCGTCAGGTTGACCCAATCCGCGCCGATCCCGGCGTCGAGCGTCAAGCAGGATGTCCCGCCACTCGCCAGCTTGCACTTGTACAGGTTAACTGTGCCAGCATACAAATCGGTGCCAGTGCCGTCGGGAACTGCCGCAATTTCGAGGTTGTAAAAGGCTTGGGCCGTCCCGCAGGAGGCTTCGCCCGGGGGGCCGCCCTGACTGCAGTTCGTAATCCCGTTATCCAGGATTCTCTGCCAGCTCCCTCCGCCATTGGTGGATTTCCAGATACCTTGATCACCGTCTCCGGGGTCCACAAACCAGAAATACATCTCGTTTCGCAACGGAACGACCGCGAACTGTCCCCGGTACATGGGGCACGTGTTAGTAGCGTTGGAACCACTCGGGCAGTTGGTCAAAGTCAGCAGGGTACCTGGCTGCGTGGTCATCCGGGTCCAGGTTGTGCCGTTGGTCGAGGTGTAAACGCCATGCCAACGGATGGCGGCGAAGTAAGCGCCCGCGCCGCCATTTGCTTTTGCGTTGAAAACTATGTCGGTAGAGTTGCTACTCACGGTGCCGTCTGTGGGGACCTCGTACGTCCACGTACTGCCCCCATCCGTCGAGGCATAAACGCCGCGTTTGCTGGAAGACGTGAAGTTGCCTTCGTCGAATCCTTCGGGGGTAAACCCAACCGCCGCCACCACAGTGTTCATCAACCCCGTAGTCGTTCCCCACGCCATGTTGGATACGCCCAGGCCGGCGAGAGAAAGGGTTCCACCACTGGCGGTCGAGATCAGGTTCCAGTTCGCGCCACCATCAGTGGAGCGCAGGAACCCGAGGCCGTAGTAGTTGGCGAGAGCGTTGTTGGCCTCTCCGGTACCGACCAGAAGCACGCTCCCGTCGGGCTTGATCGAGATTGCACCGACGGCAAGGGCCGCCTGTTGGTCGGTGAGCGGAGTCCACGTGACGTCGGCCGGGTTGGCTGTCGCCGCATTCGCGGATCTCCAGACGCCTCCAAAAGCACCGCCCACGTACACGGTGTTCCCATTCGGGTCTGTCGGGTCCATCGCCACTGACGTGATCCGGCCAGTGACATTGCCGTAGCTCTGACCCGGCCACGTGGCCAGCGGTGCCGGTCCGAGCGGAACCCAGTTGGTGACAGCAGGAGCGTCCGGCGCAGCGGCACCGGCTTTGGCGGCCGCCGCTTCGCGTAGCGCGCGCATGGCCATCTTGTGTTGATGCGCCTTGAGGCGAAGCGCCGCCGCCGATTTTCCCTTCGGCGCCTCACGGCCACGCATCATCCACTGGTCCCTCAGGTCAGGACGATCCCTATCTTTCTCTTCGATCGGGTCATACGGCGACTTCATCTTCGATCCCTGGCCGAAGGCGTTCGTGAAAGAGAAAGTTAAGGCAAAGAGGGAGGCGAGCAGGAAACGCACACTGCGGCTGGTCATATACGTATGTTTCTTGAAGACTTTCGGTCACACTACTAGGGAGTGTCGTAGAGTGTCAATGGCAAAGACAGTTTGGAGGCCGCCTTGGCGTCTTTTGAGTTAACCGCTACGAATTCGGCTTCCGCGGCTCGCTTTGGAACGGGGCAGCGCTCAGGGCGAGCCGCGGCAGCATTCACCTCACTGCAAAGTCCAGAGGGGAACGGTCAATTTCGGCGAAAGTTGTGGATCAAGAATGAAACCTGAACCCACGCCAGGGTGGCTAATCTCCCCCACGTTGGTACGCGCCGAGGCATAAGCGCCGCCTTGATCCCCGAAGTGCTCAATCACACACTGGTAGAAGGCCGAATAAGCGATGAAGTTGTAGATTTCATAGTCGAGGTAATCGATCTGGCCGGTGTCATAGAGGAACTGAATGATGGCGAAAGTAGCCACCCTGATGTCAATCGGGACGAGTGGATAACCATTCGGGTTGAACATGTACGTCCCATGTTTTGACCGAGAAAGGCCAACAATCAAATGGGCTCCACCTGAGACTGGCACCGCGGGCGACGGATCGAAGTATTCGCTTGCATCGAGTACCGTCCCCTCATGGGCGGCTGTGTAGAAGCTATACGCCGAATAGTCGTTCGTATTGGTGCTGTAGGTGTTTGGGGCGAGGGTCGGCGCCGCAATCAGGACTGCAGACCGTTCATTGTCCAGCGGGTGTGAAGCAATGCCGTCCAGAATTTGACTTGCGCTGAATCCAGCCAACCCCAACGAGAACGTGAGATCGAAAACACACGACCCACCGATGTTGAGACCATCGTCTCGGTTCCAAAGAGTTAGGTAGTCGAGGCGGATGAAGCCGTACTGCACACCAGACTGGCTCGTTGCGAATCCCAGTGGAGTCACGCGGAAATAGCTTCTCGGTGGAACGGGCCCAAATACTTGGGTGGGAGTCTCGGGGACATAATCACCGAAGATAGCGAACCCAGTGCCCGACTGCTCCCCCGAAGAAACGTGATACTGCGGGGTAAGGAGATTGGCGACCTGGTTTTCGAATGCGTCTGGCAGACCGTCAGCGTCCGAATCCGGCTGGTTAGCTGTCACGGTGATCGCAATCGAGGCACTAAAGCAAGGATAGCCGGGTTCACATAAGCCACCCGAAATCGTGTAAGTGGCTACATAATTTCCAGGCGTTTGGTACGTGTGCGTGACTGTGGGGCTTCCGCTGGATTGCCCGTCGCCAAAGTTCCATGAATAGAAGTAGCGGGGAGGGCGGATATCGATGCCCTGATAGGGATACGTCACTCCCACGAAAGCCACGGTCAGTGGTGCCGGACCGCTGGTGGGCGTAGCCGTGGCTTGAGGGCCAGAGACTTGTTGGGTCACGTTTGGGTGCGACCCTTTGGCGACGGAAAATGCCGGGGTATAAGTGATCGAGCCGTCGCTGACGGCGTAATGGCGAACGTGAGTACCCAGCAGGTTGAATCCCGCCCAGTTCGAGTCGCCTCGGAAGCCTAGATAGTTTGCGAACGCCTTCTGGTTGTTGGACACCACTAGATTCGTCAACTGTTGCTTATAGGTACTCTGTTGTTGTGCGGTTAGAGCATTCCACGCTGATCGTGCGGCTGCGCTGGATACCACAACCGCACCGGTAGGAAGTGGTTGTGCGTAGTGGAAAGTGCCCAGAGTTTGTCCGTGAGTGGCCAGTGTGAACGTCAGGATGAAGGCATATACAAGATGGAGTGGACCCCCATTTTGAGACAACCAGTTAAGCCCTAGAATGCAGCGAAAGGGGAAACTGGATGGGATCTCGAAGGAAGTTCACCAGGGAGTTCAAGCTGGATGCAGTGCAGCGATTGCGTGGGGGTGAGCCAGCGG
>JACOSC010000281.1 GCA_016179055.1 Acidobacteriota bacterium | reverse complement strand
CGCTGGCGCGGCGCCCACAGATCACTGCCGCGCCGCGCGGCCGAAGCGCTCGGCGTCCGCTTCGCTCGCCAATCCGCATCCTAGCATAGCAGAGCGAACGCCAATTGTTCAGCCAAAAATTGCAGGAGCTAGAAAGGCGATGGTGAGGGCGGCTTTAGGCAAGCGCAAAAACTTTTTCGTCATACCCCCTATTTTAGAGCCTCACACGCTACAACGGGAATTGCTGACGCCAAGACTAACTTGAAACGAGGGCCACGAGACACGATAAAATTCCTCTGGTGTTTCCCGCGGGACTCTGATATACTCTTGGTCATTCGGCACTTTTTTCGGAGGGGGGGAATCAGCGAATTATTGAGTAGGGGGTTGACGAAACACATAGGGTGAGGTCTATTAATTTCTCCACTTGGGGTACGAGTTCCTTCGGAAAGTAATCTGTAAAAATCTTGACGCGGCGATGGATAGCGGAAGGTGTGCATCAACTACAAATCAGCAGGTTGATGATAGGCCGCTAAGTCCTATAAAATAAATCGGCGCATACCTGAAAATCAATTATATATCAGAATCTCGGAGATCTGGGCTTGCGAGCAAACGGCAAAATAATTTGTGCCTTGGTTATATTGTGTCTCATTTTTCTAATTAACGCGGTTAATCTATCTACTTATTTCATTAGTGAGGACTTTAATCAATTACCGGCACTTGGTCAGAAAGAGCCAGGGTTTTTTTTCAAAGCCTTTTACCAGGACTACCTGAGAGAATATTTTCCAGGCTACCGAGAAAATATCATCAAAAGCGGCCTCGGATATGTCCGTCCCATCTTTCTCATGGCTATTAAGCTGAACTATGTTCTGACCGGTATGAATCCGCTGGGATGGCGACTGCCCATTGTTCTGATGCATTGCGCTAATTCAATTCTGATCTTCCTGATTATTAATTTCCTGGTTTCAGACCATCTGATGGCATTGGTATGCGCGCTGTTGTTTGCTCTGAGTCCAACACATCCAGCAAACTTGGTGTATATCAGCGGTGGCCTCACGGACTTCTTGCCCACACTCTTTTACTTATTGAGCGTTTACCAGTTCATTATTTATCGCGCCTATAGTTCACGGCGTTATTATATCTCATCGGTTATCATGTGCTTCCTGGGAATGTTCTGCAAGGAAAGTGTGATGGTACTCCCGTTGCACATCATCCTTTATGACCAACTTTGGGAGAGTTTGCAAGCCGGCAAGCTCAAGTTCAAGAAAGTGTCGCAATGGTTTAAAATTGATAAGGGTAAATTGTTGACGTGGTCGCCGTTTCTGATTATCTTGGGTTTATTCCTAGCAGCCCGCCGGATTGCTCTGGGGACTTTCGTCGGCGGCTACGGTGCTATGCATACCCAGATTAACATTCAGGTAAAGCTCATACAGATGGGAGAATACATACGTCGCACACTCTTAGCCGCTCCCCATGATTATCACTGGGCGTTTGGTCCTTTTGATATTAATTTTGTGAACCACTGGAGAGCCAGCGTAACGTTACACGAGGGCCTGATCGCCTTATTTCTTATGGCAACGCTGCTCACACCTCTCTTGCTGAGAGGATTTCGAAACCGCCAGTATTTGCCGCTGATGGGCTTCGCGTTGCTGTGGATTGTACTATCCTATATCTTACTGTCTATTGCCGACGCTCTTTTTCTGTCCCCGCGCCGGACGTACTTGATGGTCATCGGAATCAGTATCATGCTGCCGGCCTTGATTTTTTCATTCTATAAGAAAAAAGTCGCGCTTTTTGTTTCTGTTGGTTTGATGGTTATTTACGGATCATACCAATGGAAGTACAACACCGAATGGCGAGAAGCGGGATTAAAATGTTTGCAGATTGTGCAAGGCGTTGAAGCCGCGGCCCGCCACTACCAGAAAGGCGACTCTGTTATTCTCATCGACGTCCCTATGTACCATAAGACCGCCTTCGTCTTCTGGGGAAATTTAGATAGCGCTTTGAGAAAACCCTTCATGTCTTCCGAGGTTTTTGACGAGTTCAATTTCAAGAATTTCTCTTCTGATGAAATTAAGTCGATATTGGAGCAGAACCCAGGTGTTGCAGAATTACCGCAATTGAAAAAATTGTTGGAAATTACACCTTTAACAAGGCCCGACATGTTGAACCGCAACGAGAAGCCGCCGGAATACTTCATGGGCCTCACGGGTCATGCGGTCCACTTGCTCCGATGGAATGATCCTGAACAACGGATGGAAGATGTCTCTGAAGAAGAGATGCGGTCGTTCATAAGGTTGGCTAGCTGTAGGCCGGAGGCCTCCAAGGGATAATGGATGGCCCGGCGAGGTCCTGATGAGTCGGGTGGTTGATATTACATAATTATTAAAAAACTATGAACACTAGGAAGAAATGGTTATTCTTTAGCGCCGTGGCCCTCTTGGCGGCGATCTTTATCGTCAACAGCGGTAGCCTAAATGGCTATTTTGTCAAGGATGATTTTACTATAATTGCAGGCTGCTACGATAAGGGACCGGCGTATCTACTATCCTTGTTTTTCAAAAGCTGGCTCCCGGAATTTTTCCCCGGTATGCGTGAGTACTACGAAAACCGAGGCACCGGCATGATCCGTCCGATCATGATAGTCGCATTCAAACTTGACTATTGGCTATATGGAATAAGTCCGTTCGGATATCACATCTTTAATATTGTCTTTCATTTTTTGAACGCGTTTTTGTTGCTCATCATTGTAGAATTTATCACTTCTGAAATCTGGCTGGGACTCATCGCCGGCATGCTTTTCGCGCTACATCCCGCGCAATCCTCTGGAGTAGCGTACATTAGCGGCCGCGCCGAGGTTATAGCGGCGACGTGCTACTTGCTGGTCTTTTATCTGTTCTTGCGGTACCGAGCCACTGGTGCCAAGACGCCCTACATTTTGTCGCTGATCATTTTCTTTATTGGCATGTTTTCCAAGGAGACCTCAGCGACTCTACCTTTTCTCATTATATGCTACGATATGCTCCCGGAGTTGTTCACCAAACCGATAGGAATCCGGCCATTGTTAGAAAAAGCGGTGAAAAAATCCCTGTCATGGTCGGGGTATCTCGGGATCCTTGGTGTGTATTTCATTATCCGAAAGATCGCACTCGGGGTATTCTTAGGCGGTTACGAGGGGTACTTTCAGCTAGATCTTTCTGCCAAGTTGGTGAATGTACTCGGTTACGCTCGGCTTGCGCTCCTGGCTTCACCCTGGGACTTTACCTTTCACAACCTTTCCAAACCAACCCCCGTTATACTTAGCGAAATCTTGATTGCCATCTTTTTGCTTTGTTTTTTTGCCATTCCCTTGCCTTTTACGGGGATTAAGAACTTGGTGCAAGCACGGCTCTTCAGTTTCAGCATTCTCTGGTTGATTTTTTCTTCGGTACCGGCCGCGCTCGCCAGTACGCAGTTATCGTACATTTTCCCGCTGTATCTTTACCTGGTGATCGTTGCTATTGCGTGCTTAATGACATCGTTACTCTATTCGATTTACGGAAAGAAATTTGGAACCGTGCTGGCGGCTGTACTCGTTATTGTCTACGGGGGATTTCAGTACAAGTATAATCTCGACTGGAACCAATCCGGTGAATTCAGTAGGCAAGTTGTAATTGGGGTCGATAAAGTCGCGCAGGATTGCCATAAAGGAGATACGCTAATTCTGATCGGCGTGCCTGAGCTCTGCAATACGGCTTGGGCGTTTACGGGAAATCTTCGCGACCCCTTTCGAAAACCTTTTATGAATTCGGAATATATAACTGATTTTTATATAAAGGCCTTTTCTGATGTGGAGGCCAAGTCGGTTATAGGTCGGTATGCGGACGGCAAACCGGTAGCGTGGGATTCCGTTAAACGGTTATTGGAAGATACTCCCATGCCCCGCCCGTGGATGATGGGGGTAATGCAAGATAAACCGATGAACCTGAATGGGAATGTCAGTCATGCCATTCGCGTACTGAAATGGAACGAACAACAGAATATACTCGAGGAAGCTGTCGAGCTTGGAACGGTGATGCCGTAATGTGAAGTGGTCCTTCGATCATGGAGCTTTATGAGGAGGAAAGCGCCGTCATTATTCAAACCGGCCGCAGCGAGATGGCGCTTGGGCTTCCATTTTTGGTATTGATGGGCCCGATCCTCCATCTGCCGGGTTGTTACGCGAGAAACGGGAGCGAGACCAGAGCTATGCGATCGGAAGAGGCATGTCACTGCATGATTGGGCAATAAAGATCGGGCTTCATGAGGTCTTCAAGAAGATCGCCGCGGCTCGGACGAATAGGCCCAACCGCTAACGGCGGCGGTTTCAAGTCGAGCAAAATTCATGGGCATGGCCATGTCTGGAAAGTTATGGGCTACAGCTACTCCTTTTCTGCTATGCGGGTGTCTTGCCTCACAACCGCTTTTCGCACGCGCCCATTCTATCCGGCTAAGAAAAAAATAAACAGTGTGACTGCTTTTTGATGTGAGAGTTATGCCCCGGGCCCCAGCCACTCGGGCGGTCGATGGAATCAGTTTTTATTTTGTGGAATTGTACCGGGATGGCGTTTACCACAATATCAATCGATGCGTAGTGGTCGCTTCAGGGGGTGGGTTCGCTGAGCCCCTATGAGCATCCAGACGAAAGCTGGAACCAATTAAATTAAAATAATTGCATCAATATTAGCTGCCTTGGCATATACTAATTTATGATGGGCTTTATTTTCTGTGCCTAGTACATTTCGTAGGGTCGCATACTGGCTACGGACTTAATGAATCCAGGCGTCTGCCCTTATCTTGGAAAGTAAGTAAACAGGTTTATGGGTTCGTTTTTTCATAACGAATCCGCTTTGAAGAGATTTCCATCTAAAGTGGAATCTTATGAATGGACAAACGGGCGCGCTATAGGCCACTTATAGGATTTTAGCTTGGCTCCGTCGGAGCGCAGATAGAGTAGCGAGTTTGGTACGGCACGCGAGACAGGAAAATACTTTTTACCGAGCGGATCGTCACAGGGCAATGACCATCCCCGGGAGTAGCCTTAGGAATATTGCGGTGCTGTATCTTTTTTTCAATCCTCGCGCAGGGGCGTTCGTCATTGCGGTCAGAGGTAGTGCCCTGGTGAAAAAGATTTACCAAAAATGACAGAAAAGTTTCACAGGTTTTGGGAAGGGACAGACCGCCGGCATACACGAGTACCGCCGTAAGGCGAGAGAGGTTGGTAGCGTCATTTAATTGATGCGGCCCACCTTCTCATAGGTGAGACGATCTTTAGCGCTAGGCAAGGCTGTCGCCGGCGATTAAAGAGCAAAGGCCCCACAGCCTGGAGGCTGGAACAATGAGTTCACTGGCGTAAAGATTGCGTTGCAACCCTCCAACCGTCCCGGAATGGGGGCTGGCCCTGTGCGGGCGAACGCAATGCGTATAAGGCTGTTTCGAGGGCAGGCCAAAGCAAGGTTCCTAAGCGCACCGCCACACTTGAGGAAGCGACCGAGAGAAATAAAAGGAGAAACCCATGTTCGCAAGAAAAAGAAATCTGATCGTTATTATTCTCCAAATGGCCCTATGGATCTTACCGTTATATGCACAGGTATCTTTTACGGCCCGGAGAGATTTTTTTAGTGGGAATACTTTTGCCATTACGCTTGCGACCGGCGACTTTAATAACGATCAGATCTTGGACTTGGTGGTATCCAATTACGATGCGGGTACGTTGGTCGTATTACTCGGGGATGGCCGTGGCGGCTTTGTTTACTCGGCCGAATATCCGGCCGGCCGTGCGCCTTTTTTTGCCGCCGTAAGGGACCTTAACAACGATGGCAATCTCGATGTCGTCGTCGCCAACTTTGAGTTGCCGCAGGTGGCGGTCTTGCTGGGAGACGGACAGGGCCGCTTTTCGCCCAGCTATTTTCTGGTAGGCGATAGAAACACCGGTATCGCTATTGATGATTTCAATATGGACGGGTGTTGGGACATCGCCACTGCCAATTTTGGTCCATTTACCGTTGAAGACCCATGCGGGCAGGTGGCTAATAGCGTTTCCATTTTGCTGGGTGACTGTACTGGAAACTTTGTTCCCCCGCT
>JACOSC010000280.1 GCA_016179055.1 Acidobacteriota bacterium | reverse complement strand
ATCCACCTATGCCGTGGACACCTCCGGTACTGGGTCCAGCTATTCGTCGATCCTGCCCATACGAACTACTACAGACACTTTGGGCTAAGCAATATTGGCCATGATGGATTGACTTTATACCCAATCCCCGCCGATGTCAAGTCTTTTGTTGACGCTAAACATGTACGAGATTGCCAGTCAGCTACTGTACGGCTTCAGAGGCCCAAGTCCAAAAATGTGAACCCGGGAAAGAGCGCCGATGCAACACTTTTGGATCCGCAATCCGTAGGTCTGCAATCTATAGTAGGCAAACCCGCTATCCGCATTCCGCGATGCACGGAGCGTGTGTTATATGCCATGATTCCCCATGAGCATGATGGCACAATCCGTACAGTTAGCCCCTTACCCAACAACTTAAGACCAACATAAGTAGTCTTAGTTATTGGAGGCCGATGAAGCCTCGCCGAAATTAGTTTTCTGCACCGTCCCCTGAAAGCTCCAGGCTCCTCACTAATGGGCTTCTTAGGAGCTTTGTCATTGCTCATATTCGGGGAAGCGGGCTATGTTTTTGATGGCTCTTTGATCGTGCGCGGGAACCACTACCAGGCTTGGATGTCTTTTCATGAGGCGATGAACTTTCATGATTGAGCGACGAACTTCCGCCGGATCGACATCCACCATTCGCCGGGCCAACCACGGACGTTCAGCGGGAAGTTGAAGTCCTTCCAGCGCCCACGTCAAGTCCCCGATGAAGAAGAAGCGCCTACCGGATTCAAAGTTTATAAAGACACCGGTTGATCCGGGCGTGTGACCCGGCAGGGGTACCAGCACGATGCGGCCGTCGGCAAAAAGATCGAGGCTACGCTCGAAATTCTCGTAAGCGCCCCCGGTGAAGTCAATAAAATTCCGATTGGCCGGCGGAACCGTAAACTGCTCGCGGATGATAACCGGGCGTGTGGCGCGCGCCACAAAATCAAATTCGGCACGCGGCGCATATATTTTGGCGTGTGGAAAGTCCCTGAGACCACTGGCGTGGTCCCAGTGGGCATGCGTCAGAATGATTCCCTGAATTTCTTCCGGCGGCACGCCCCGTTCCTCCAGTTGATCGATGGCCGGCTTGGCTTTTTCATATTTCAGCAGCATTCTATCCCAAAGCGAATTCCCGGCAAACTCTTCATCGACGCCGCGTCCCAAACCGGCATCGATAAGGACATTGGCTCTGGGATGCCGGACCAGTACGGCGATGAAGCCAAACTGATACGTCCGCAGCCAGCGGCCACCTCTAAACGCAAAAGCTTCAGGACTGCGGCTGTAGCCCGTATCAATTACGGAAAGCCTGATCGGCGCTTCCGAGGAAGGGGTTTTCTTAAGCTGGTGGTATGACCCCCATTCGGACTCAGTTCCCGTGATGGCCGTATCCAATGGCTTTGGAGAGAAAGTATAGGCGAGGAATGCCAATAGGCCGCCCAAGCCGATCGCCATCGTCTGCAAGAATCTTTGGGCAAATCTTTTCATGGGTGCCCATCACGCCTTTTCGATCGCATGGCCGGCAATGTGCGGAGCGACCGGCCCCAACGGAAGCTGGAAGCGTGTGTAAGCCACCGCGGCGAAACCAGCCGCTTCGATCAAGCCCCCTGTCTCACGGTTCACATGACACCCGTCAGCTAGTACGCACCAGATCGGGTAGATCAAGTCCTGCAGGCGACGGCGCCACTGTCCTCGCGGAGCGGCGACATGCTCAATAAACAGGTAGCGGCCGTTCGGTTTCAAGACCCGTCTGATTTCCCGCAGTGCTCGCGCCGGGTCGTCGACGGAACAGAGCACCAAGGTACTGACGACCGCATCCATGCTCTTATCCGCGGCCTCCAAGCATTCTGCCGAGCCGATACGCACTTCGATGGGCAGGGCCAGCTTTTGGGCTTGCTCTCTAAGATACGTGTGCATGAATGGGTTCGGTTCAATGCCCAGCCAGCGAACATCCCGCCGGTAATAAATGAGATTGGCGCCGGTCCCGGGACCAATCTCCAGCACATCGCCATGAAGCCCGGCAAACAGCGCTTGTTTTCGCTCGGCCACCAGCTTTTCGTAACGTTTATTGAACTGAGCCATGAAAAAAGCGAAGGCGCGTTGGCGTAGACGTAAGGACCGCGGTCCGTGCGGGCCTTGCAGGAGGTTTTTCGATCCGCTCGATTTTGCCGACTGGGGTCCGTTATTTACCATCTTTCGTCACTCAAGCGACCTATGCTCACCGACAATCTTTCAACCAATGTAGAGAGTTTTCCACGATACGCGTAAAAAGCCCTCGTTCAATTCTTTCCGGTAACGCATCGCCGGCGCTAAAATAGAGAAGTTATTCATGCCCCTTGGTGAGGGCGCCCCAACGAATGAAAACAGAACCGCCTGCGGTAGCGGGCGGGTGGCCGAGCGTTGTAGGACGGGCTGAGACATACCCGGTCGCTACCGCTCCCGGTTCTGTTTCGCTGAGTTATTTTCAAGGGAGCGGGTGTTGTCATGAGCCTAAGCGGTTCTACAGGGTTCATGGCATTGACTACTCTGGGAGTTTTCCACCGGTGGACATGATACCGTCCCACCGTTTGACCCCATCCAAGTGGATGTCAAACTGATCGAGCACTCGCATGACAATGTGGTCGACTATATCGTCGATCGTGCAGGGATGGTTGTAGAAAGCGGGGACGGGAGGAAAAATGACGGCGCCGAGGCGCGATAATTTCAACATATTTTCCAGGTGAATATCGCTCAATGGAGCTTCGCGTACGATCAACGCCAACTTCCTACGCTCCTTCAATATTACGTCGGCGGCGCGGTGAATGAGATTGTCGCCATGACCATGCGCAATCGCTGCCAGGGTTCTCATGCTGCACGGAATGATTACCATGCCGTGGGTTAAAAAAGACCCGCTGGAAATCGGCGCCGCAATATCATCCGGCGAGTACGAATAAGCGGCCAGGCTTTGCACTTGCGGCAAAGTATACGGGGTCTCATGGAGCAGCGTGCGCCCGGCCCAACGACTAACCACCAAATGCGTCTCCGCGGCGGACCGTTGCAGGGCCTGTAGTAGCCGTATCCCCAAAATGGTTCCGGTGGCGCCCGTCAAGGCAACGATTATTTTTTTTGCGTTCATTTCCATAGGAGTTGCTCAAGCCCATTGGTGGGGCGCCACGACGAATAAAAAACAGAACCGCCTGCAGTAGCGGGCGGGTGGTCGAGCCGGGTAGGCCGGGGTGAGACATACCCGGTCGCTACCGCTCCCGGTTCTGTTTCGCGGAGTTATTTTCAGACGCATTCGCTCCGTGCATTCGACCATGACGCCGGCCGTCTTCGCCACCCAGTGGCGCTCCAGCATTTGAATCAGTCTCGTTTAAACACGGATTATAGCAACTCTCCTGACGGAATACTAACGGATTCCAAAGTAACCGAACCGGGAGCGGTAGCGACCGGCCTCTTGTCAAAAGCCTCGTCGGGCTCTACACTGGAAAACAAACAGACCTAGGATGGTTCTGTTTGGAGTGTGTATGAATCCGAAAATGTTTTTCCCGTTGTTGTTGGTAGCGGCCGTCGCTTTCTTTCTTGTTAAAGAAGTTTTTTGCGAGTAACCGCGTCGGCGGCGGAAGAATGGGTCGGGCAAGATAAGCTGCCAAACGCTCCCCGGTGCGCGGGGAGTCTGAACGAAAATACTCAGGCCCCACAGGTCAGGGAAAAATGAACGATAACCGCAAACAGTTGGCTGTAGAGATCACCCGCACAAATTGGTACCAACGGCTCGGGAAGTTTCTCGGACTGGAACGCAATACGGTCGCCGCGTCCGCCGCGGTATTATTGCTGGGCTTTGGCGAGGAATTATGGAGCAAGTTCCTGCCCAAGTATATGGAAGCGCTGGGCGCCGGCGCCGGTATCATTGGTCTGTTTAAGACGGCGGAAGATTTCTTTGACGCACTTTACCAGTATCCCGGCGGCTGGTTGGCGGATCACTTGGGCCGCCGCCTCGCCTTTGTCGTCTTCATCGCGGTCGCTTCCGTTGGTTACATAATCTACTTGGTTAGCCCGTCCTGGCCATACTTCTTCTTGGGTCTCGCGTTTGCGATGGCCTGGCATAGCATGGCCTCACCGGCGATTTTTGCCGTCATTGCCGATGCGCTGCCCAGGGAGCAACGCGCCATGGGCTTTTCGTTTCAGGCCATCATTAAGCGCGTGCCGAGGGTGATCTCTCCGCTGATTGGCGGCGCTTTGATAGCGTCGATTGGAATTGCCGCCGGCATTCGCGCCGGCCTTGCCATCACACTGGCGTTGGCCGCCCTCACCGTGCTTGTCGTGCTGAGGATCAACATCCCCACTGCCGCCGCCGACACCGTCAACATTCAGGGAGTCTGGCGGACGTTTCATAGCGCGCTTAAGCGATTGCTCATTTCCGACATTATTGTGAGAACCTGTGAAGGGCTGTCGGATGTTTTTGTCATTCTTTACGCGACCAATATTACGCATATCAGTATGGCGCAATATGGAGTTCTCTTAGCCGTGCAAGTCATGACGGCCATGCTCGTTTACATTCCTTCGGCTCGCCTTGCCCGTCGAATTGGGCGCAAATCCGTTGTCATTGCGACGTTCACCTGTTTTGCTTGTTTCCCATTCGCCGTCATAATGGCAACCGGTTTTGCCTCGCTGGCGCTGGCGTTTATTATCGGCGGCTTGCGTGAAATCGGCGAGCCATCCCGTAAGGCCATGATTGTGGACTTTGCCGAGCCACGCCTGCGCGCGCGCACCGTAGGCCTTTACTACCTAGTGCGCAGTCTGACCGTTACCCCTGCCGCGGCGCTGGGTGGTCTGCTTTGGAAGGTCACTCCCGTGGCGCCGTTCATTATCGCTGGCCTCATTGGTCTTCTGGGAACGGTCGTCTTTGCTCTCACCGTCGAGGAACGCCACGCCGGCTGAGGAGCCAAGCGGCGCCAATCCGATCCTTGAGTTTCGACACTCTGATAGATTTGTCGACGAATGTGAAACTTCACATTACCATAATTGCGTATTCAACACTCCAGACTGATTATAAAGGGCGAATGGGTTCTGTCGCGCAACTCACCACCACAACTCCCTCTATTTGCGTAGGAAGATATTTTAACTCATCCTTTTTGGCATGAACTTCGAAAACTAATTTCCCATCTTTTTTTTCAATACCGACGGCGTAAACGTTGGGATTGCGGAAGAGCTCGGGCTCATGCCGGGCCTGAATGGCCTTTAGGTTCTCGTACTCCTTATCGACCGGATAGGCCGGCGGTGTCTTCCAAACAGAAACTTGGACGGGAGTTCCCTCGATATCCTTTGGTATTTGCCTTGGATCCGTAGTTTCATTGATGGCCACATAGAAGCAGAATCCTTTACGATCTACAGTCCGCCAGCCAAATTTTTGCACACCCGGAATGTCTATAATTTCGGCCTCATGCCGCTCAAGGATAGCCCATGGATTGTCTCTTGGGAGAAGCACGGGAGAGGGTCGGACGGCAAAGCGCAGGGGAATGCCCTCTAAAGTCTTAGGGAGCTTCTCCGGATCGGCCTCTTTGGAGATGAGCGCCTTAAAGACAAATTCCCCGCGGTCCGTTATCAAGATGACCACCTCTTCTACACCTGGTATGATCGACAGTTCCGCCACATGCCGCCTTCGGAGCGCTTTGGCCTGTTCAAACGCCTTATCAGCCGCACGCGATCGGCCATAGACCGATACCAGCGTGAATACCGGCACGCCTTCCAGTTGCTTAGGTATTTTTCGATATTGGGCGGATCGGCTGGTAATCACGTTGAAGTAGTGACGCCCGCGCAAGCGCACAATGAGCACATCCCGCACCCCGCGAATGGCCAGCAGATCCTCGCGGTGGCGGTCCAGAATCCGCATAGTTTCCTCTAAGGGCTTATAGTCATACCGAGCGGATCTCTGAATCGACCTCCGACAAGAGGCCATCAGGGGTATAGTTACGATGAGCGTTAAAAGGACAGACCTAATAAGCCAGGCTCTCCGGGAGATTAAGAATCTCACAGGCTTCGCTCCTTCCGAGAGATGGGAGCCCCAGTCTTTATCAATATCAATCGACTCTCAACCTATGAACATATTTGTCCTCGTATGGTATCAGAGGCGCGTCCTAATGTCCCGGTGGCTGTACAGTCACGAACTGGTTTTCTTCCCTTATCAACGCCTGCATCGTAGCGTGGCGAATGGCATCCCATTCGTATTCTTTGACGGAAAGGTAGGCTTCAACGGCCATAGGATCAAACTGTGTTCCGCTATGCCGGCAAATTTCCTTTCGGGCGACGGCATAGGGTTGAGCCTTGCGGTAAGGACGATCACTGGTGATGCAATCAAAAGCGTCAACCACGGAAAAAATACGCGCACCGAGCGTTATCTCATCGCCCCGCAACCCGCGTGGATAACCATGTCCATCATACCACTCTTGGTGACAGAGCACGACTTCGGTTACCAGCAACGGTAAATTAGCGCGCCGCAGTATGCGGGCGCCGATCATAGGATGACGCTTAATGATTTCTCGCTCCTCCAAGGTGAGCCGGCTGGGCTTTAATAGAATGGTGTCGCTGATTCCTATTTTTCCGATGTCATGGAGTAGGGCGCCATATCCGATGTCTTTTACCAACGAGGCATCGAGCCCAACTCGTGCCGCTAAGAACATGGTGTATTCGGATACTCGGCGGGAGTGATTGCAAGTCTCGTGCTCACGAGCATCTAGTGCCGCCACTAGGGCTTCCAACATACTAAAATCCCTCACTAGCTATGGCCATGGCCGACTCGGCGGTCGCGGAAAGCATTCATCATTCGCCGCGGCTCGCCTCCAAGGCGACTGAGGAGGTCTCTTGAACTTCACGGGCATGGACGTGGGGTCGGTGAACGCGGGGGGACTATGCATTCCTGAATTATAGACGTGATCGCAAGCTCCAACATCAACAAGCGTGTTAAGTGCGAAAATGAAGTCAGGTTTCACTACTCGACTATTTACTTTTGAGGGGTTATCCGCCGGAGGGGTCGTGCGGTGGTTGTTGAGTTCGTCGAGGGTACGTTCATTATCAGTGATTTTCGCCGTGTGCCACAGGGATTAAATACGTGAAGAGCGACAGACCTGCTAATGTTACTTTCCCCCTTTAACGAATACCCTTCCAGCCTCTTTTCAGCTTTTTGGTGAGGGCCTGATTTAATCCTTTAT
>JACOSC010000279.1 GCA_016179055.1 Acidobacteriota bacterium | reverse complement strand
TGTCCAAACTCCAGGACCCCGCAGGACTGTAAGTTGGCATCCGCGCGTTTCTTATGATCGAACTTCAGACCGGAAATAACTTGTCTTACGGATAGCTTCAGTATATATTAGAAATGGAACTGAATTTTCTAGGGTGCCGATAGAACGCCGTGATCGGCGGAATCAATCGTCGCTGACGCGACGGGGCCTGCTGCGGGCCCATGGGACCCGTGCCCTAAAGGACACGGCTAAAGTCAACGGGCCGCTACGCGGCCGGTTCATATTTTCACATGTTTGGTTCCGGCTCGTCCGGGTTAGGTAGGGTAACCGCATACGACAAATCTAATTCCTTTTGCCGAGATTTGTCTTTGCAAGGTTGGATAATCTTTCCGGGGTAAAGTATAGTTATGAAAAAATATCTATTTCAGCGGGCCATGTCTGGTCTCTTTCTAGTATTCTTGTTTGGTTCCCTTCCGCCGTGGCTGCGTGCCGCGGACTTTAATGGAGAACTGCGAGAAAAGGCCTTAGCTTACGATGAGCGTTTTTGGCGGTTTCATGCTCCGGACGGGTTAAATCTGAATGCCAGATGGGATAGCCGCGAGAATCCTACGAGAATTGTGGAATACAGCGTCTATCCAGACCAAGCTATATGGGGAGGCTCCGGCGCGGCGGCGGATGCATTTAAATATTCTATAACGAGAGGACCTGTAGAACGACAACGTTTGATCCAAGCCATGGAGGGTCTACATATCTTGCATAACATCACGGGGGTGCGCGGGCTTATCGCGCGTGGGTTTAGACCGCCGAATCATCCAGGTACTCCACCGACGCCAACGCCATTATTTGATGAGGACGGAAACCCATTGCCAAGAGTAAAAGAGAACACATGGCGGGCGGATAACAGCCGAGATCGCTCGCATACCGGATATCTTTGGAAAGACAATGCCAGTAAGGATCAATATTCCGGCTATATGTTTGCTCTTGGTGTTATTTACGATGTTGTTGCCGATGATCCCACAATACCCCAAGATAAAAAGGACGCACTGATCGACGATGCTCGTGGCGTGGGCGAACATCTCATCAGTAATGACCTGCGGGTTGTCGATGCCGATGGGCGAAGAACTACTTTCGGCGACCTCTGCGCCGAAGAACCCCTGGGGCTACCGATTAATGCTTTTAATGCTGTGTTGTCGCTGGCCTTTATAAAAATCGCCTATCACATTACGGGAGATCAGTCGTTTGGAGATTATTACAGCAATATTCTGGTAGACGAGAAAAAGTACCCAGAGCTGGTTCGTGATTTATTAATCCTAAACTTCTTCCAAAGGACGAACTTCAACAACTATAACATGGCTTTCATGGCCATTTACAATCTCATTCGCTTGGAGTCTGCGCCTAATTTGAAAGCTATGTACCAGCGTGCGCTGGAACAAAGATTATGGACGGACTTTACTCGGTTTAAAATGGTGAAAGAGCAAAAGAACTTCTTCTGGACGATGATTTATCTATCTCAGAAAGCAGTAGGATTTGATCCCGAAGATCCGGAGGATCGACCGGCCATGGATAAAGCTATCGAATCCTTGCTGCTCTTTCATCCGGCGCCGCTTTGGGATCGAGAAGTAATAAACAGCCCTGATTATTGCGAATGTTGGGCGATTTGGTGTCCACGTGAGCGTCGAAAGGATTGCATTAATGATCGAGGTAATCGAGTCCAGGCTTTGACTCCACTTCCAATGGACCGACGACCGCTGGGATCGTTTACGGCAAACCACAATCCGTACCGGTTGGATGATGGAGCTAACGGCACACTAGAGTATTCCGGCGTGGGCTTTCGACTGGCTTATTGGATGAGGCAATATTTGTTTATCGAAGGACAAAAACAGCAGACTTTTCTCCGCCCATCAAAGGACATCGAAGATACATCCGCGATGCATGAAATATGGGTCGATCCTGGTTATGCCATCCTTGTTGAAGTGTTGGAAAAAGGAGAGGATGAAAGCGAAGAATAAGGTACTGTTAAAAATAAACTAAACCACCATCGGTATCCAGCCGGTGGTGGTTTAGTTAAAACTTATAAAGCGTACACTCTTGAATTAATTACGCGCATCGTCCGCAGCGCCACTCTACGGTTCGACACCGGTAACCGCGCCGGTGTCTGGGTCTACCGTGATGTTTACTGTTTTGTGTTCGCAATCAGTAGTGGTGTAATACCCGACAAGGGCTTCAATACCGCCGCAGACCCTGACAAAGAGCACATACGTGGACGGTAGTATCCCTCGGTGAACTCTGTGCCTCTGTGGTGAGAAGGGTGGCCATGCGGGAGGGGTTTCCAAATCATCAAACGTCCGCATGAATAAAGGGCAAAACCAGACGTCCAAATAATACTTTGCCCGTTTCAGAACAAGTTCATCTTGTCAGAAACTAATCCGCAATGGACGTCAGTGTGCGCGCACCCCACGGGCAATAAGGCCCAGGCCACCCAGCAACAGAACCAACATGATGATCGTATTGAACAAACTCGTCGGGACAAAATAGATGTGCAAATTCGCAATAATCCCTATAAAAATTATGACCAATCCCACAACAGTTAGAAGCCAGCCCAACGGCGAACGTCCATTATAGAAGAGCAGGAATATGCCGAAGAGAAGTGGGACTAAGGAGAGACCAAATGCGTTATAACCGTACCAATACCCAAACGCGCTGGTCACTTGCACCTGACTGGTAATCAAGTACCCACCGCTTGCCGCCATTATCACACCCAAAAAGAATTCACCGAGGCCGCCGGAGGTTCCCCCGGGATCGCGTAAACTCATAAGCGCCAATCCTCCTGAGAGCTGAACTCACTTTCAACACCGAGCCGCAAGCACTAGCTTATATCTTCTCGCCGGCGCTTGCAAGGGTAGTTTGCCGCCGCATAACCAGATTCCTTGATTCATTTTCGGTGGGATGGCTGGCAGACCTTAGCCACACGCCGGCAATTCGGCAGGCTTTACTATTTCAGTAGAATAAGTAAGTTTCCCGATGACGCCCGTCAAAGCGGCCTGCATCGCATGTCCGCTGCGCAGCTATTGATGTAAGATAGATCGGTAGCGACCGGGTTGTATATACTGGACGGAATGGATGACGCGGAATCGGTGGAGATGCCCGCGGTAGAGAAGAAGTGTCCGCCGCTTAGCGGTCAATGAGAACTAAACTACCACCGGCTGTAAGCCGGTGGTAGTTTAGTAGACTCCCGCCCCTGTAAGAATAAAATCGATTTCTATCTATAACCCAACAGAGTGGTCCATGACAGGTGTGTGGTCTTGTTGTTGGGGATTGGCATTAAAAAGTTAGCTTCAATCCCATCTGGATCAACCGCGGCTCGCGTGCGGAGAGGACCCGCCCAAAATCCGACGAGCCCAGCGTCGTTCGCACGCTCGAAAAATTGTTGTGGTTGAAAACGTTGACCATCTCCGCTCGATACTGCAGACGGAAGTGTTCAGTGAGGCGAAAATTCTTCATGATGGTGAGGTCGGTCAGAACCAATCCCGGCCCCGTCACTAGACTTCTTCCGGCGTTTCCGAAGGTGTCGGGAAATGGTTGCGCAAAGGCCTCCGTGTTAAATCACTGCTTGACCGTTCGTGGACCTTGGGGGTCTCCGACCAAGTTTGGACGGAAGCTGCCGCCGCCGAAGGACCGCGGCGCGGTGGTCGGAGTAGTAATCGTCAGCGGAGAACCGCTCTCGAAGCGCGTGATGCCGCTAAGTTGCCATCCTCCCAGTACGCCATACAATACTCGGTTGGACGCCCCTCGGAAGAATGGCAGTTCCCAAACGTAGTTGGTGATGAAGATGTGGCGTTTATCAAACGTAGTCAAGGCCCGTTCGGCGCGTTGATTGAGGACATCTTGCGGCAGGTCTCCCCCGTTGCGGTCCGACGATGAATCCGAAATGGCCTTGGATAGCGTGTAGGCGGCGTGGATCTCCAGCCCTTTGCTCAGGCGCCGGCCCAGGCTGAGTTGCAAAGAATCATAACGGGAACTGCCTGCCGTCGCCCGCAGCGTGATGTTCCCATATCCCGGGTAAGGCCGAGAGCGATTCGAGGGCGACGGGGTCCCTGGCCGCGTTTGGTTAAGACCGATAGGCTTCAACAAGTGAGTGCCGTGGGAGCCGACATAAGCGATATCGACGGTGAACTGGAGCGGTAATTGGCGCTGCACCCCCAGGCTCCACTGCTGCACCGTTGGAATTTTGAAATCGGGACTCATAGCAATCAAACCCGGCACGAGGGCTTCCAAACAAAACCAATATTGACTCACCCTGGAAAATTCCTTAACTTAAGATGATAAGCGATTTTCGGTAGGTCGTGGGATATTCAACACGAACCATTGATTGCCGGAAAGGGGGCATATGGTAAACAAGCAATGGCAACGGTTAGTTTGGCTTTGTGTTATGATAGCCGGCTGGGAGCAGGAAATCACGGGTACCATTGCGGGCGTGGTCCAGGATCAAAGTGGCAGCGTCGTGCCCGGCGTGGAAGTGTACGTGGGCAACCTGGCAATCAACTTCGAGAAGAAGACGCTCACCAGCGATGTGGGCGTCCACGCGGTGCCTTTGTTGCCTACAGGACGCTACGACGTGAGCGCGGAAATGCCGGCATTTAATAAGTTCGTGGAGAACGATTCCACAAGGATTTATTGACAGATCCCATCTGGACTAGTTCTTGCAGCTATAAACAAACAAAAATAAAATTTGGATGTAAAAGAGTATGTGTAAAAGAAAAATGATATTTCCAATTTGGAAGTCAGTGCTGCTTTTGAAAAAAGTTTGGAACAAACCCAAAGACGCGTGGCGACATTCTTGTCAACATCAACATTGGTTGCAGGGTGCTGCGTCCTTGATCGCATTAAGTTACACTTGCCTAAGCGCTGCCACCCTCCTACCAGGCTTTACTGAATCGCTGGTCGCGAATCTGCCTAGTGCAACGGCAATGGAATTTGCGCCTGATGGCCGGCTGTTTGTGTGCCTACAGGGCGGAGATGTACGGGTGATTAAGAATGGCGCTCTATTGACAACGCCGTTTGTGACCGTATCAGCCTATGCGGGTGCTGATAGTGGACTCCTAGGCATCGCATTTGACCCAAATTTTGTCACTAACGGCTATGTCTACCTTCATTACACGGCAACGGTGCCAACGATCCACAACCGCGTCAGCCATGTCACCGCCAGTGGAGATATAGCCGTACCAGGGAGCGAAGTCTCCATTCTGGATTTACCCACCGCGACGAACCCAGGATCACACAAAGGGGGTGCCATCCACTTCGGAACGGACGGCAAGCTTTACGTTACAGAGGGTGATGACCGCGTCCCTTCCTCCTCTCAGGACATAATGGACTTAAGGGGGAAACTGCTACGCATCAATCCGGACGGCACAATTCCCGCCGATAACCCATTTGGCGCAAGCAATGCCGTCTGGGCACTTGGTTTGCGAAATCCCTTTACCTTCGTGGTACAGTCCAGTACTGGTAGGATCTTAATCAACGACGTGGGTGAGAGTACCTGGGAGGAGATCGATGATGGTATTGCCGGCGCAAACTATGGCTGGCCCAACTGTGAAGGCCCCTATCAGTTTGGTACCTCGAATCCTTGTACAGGTTACACAAACCCGATTTTCTGGTACGGCCACGGCGCCGGCGATACAGTAGGTTGTTCGATCGTTGGCGGAGCTTTTTATAATCCTGCGACCGTGACGTTTCCGAGCGACTATGTCGGGAAGTACTTTTTCGCAGACTTATGTCAGGGTTGGATAAGAAGGTTTGACCCTTCGACCGGGATAGCGACCGGATTTGCCACAGGCATCTCAAGTCCGGTGGACCTAAAGGTTGCGTCGGACGGCAGCCTCTATTATCTGATCTACGGTACCGGTGGCGGTGTATACAGGATCAGGTATAGTCCCGTTTTCTTCGCATCCGGAAATCTTGAGGCGACAAGCGGGCCCCTAAACATTTGTCCGGGTATGGCGTTTTATGAGGAATATTGTAGTTTCATCAGTTGTGCTGATGCTATAAACTGGACATCACTACTCGCACACCAGCAATTTCCTTCTTGCTTTTTTGAAGACACGTCAGGCGTTGCTTGTGATGTACGATCGTCGTGCCCGTAATGATAGCGTTTCCCAATGAATCTACAGTGGCTCAGTTTGGGGCAAACGCTTTCTTTAAGTTGGCCGAAGCTGACCGTATCCGCATGGTTCGGGTAAAACCCGACGGCCCCCAGTGCGGTGAACCCCTGCGCCACAAAGGCGTGCGCAACGCTCGGTTCTGGACATCCCGCCGCCAATTGTCGCGCGCCTCGTTTATCGATTGGAGAGAAAGTATTGTCCTCGCTGTGATCGTTGTGGGTTCAGGTTCGGTCGCCGGGCGTGCGGCCCAAAATGATGCTCGGTAATCAACTGATCACGCGCAAAATGTGCCTGCACTACCGCGATGGCATTCCGCTAGGCACCGTAGGCCGACAACTCGACGGGACGGCGGTGCAGATGCTGCATCGGCTGGCGGCGGTCTTCAAAGCGTCAGCCCCTCTTTGATCGAACAGTATCAGCAGCAACTCGTCCGTCATGCCGACGAGAACGGTTGGCGTACCGATGGTCACTCCGGCTAGGCTTGGCTGTTTACAGCGGCCACCGTCAGTCTGTTTCTCTTTCGACCCACGCGGTCGGCCCAGGTGCCGTAAGCCGTACTGGGAAAGGACTCATTGCCCGGCTGGTTGGTCGTCGATCGCGATCACGCTTATAACCGCGCCCTCATTTTTTTATAATCCTTTGCCCCTGACGTACCCTACGTCTGAGGCCGTGCGTCTGAATCGCAGCTACGTTACAGGCTAATCATCATATGGAATTCTCAGAGATCAGTCAATAACGATTGCGTGTGCGCTAAATTTGTTGATGGCTTGAATAAACCGGGGGAAATTATCTGGTGATGGTTTTGTGAGCTTAGTGCCTTTGTGTCATTGTGGTTAGATTTATTCTGAATGCTTTTCAACCTGAGATTCGATCATAAGCCAATCATGCGGTCGCGGTGCCGGCCCCGCACGGGGGCTCCGGAGTTTGGACATTGGCCACAGTCCCTCGTGATTCTTTCGTCCCACCACTTCGAGCGGGCGCCCGCCATAGCGCGAGGCTGGTTCGCGTAGCTCTGAAGGAGCGGGCTATAATAGCCAGGGGCAAGCGCAGCGCAGCCCCTGGTATGCGCGATTACATAAGTTATAAGCCCTGAAAGGGCGGGATACCCTTCTGATCGATGAATACCTATGGAAGAAAACTACGGCGGCCTAGGAATTGATCTTCATTAGTGCGCCCTTTCAGGGCTTGCGTGCTGGGGGGAGGTGGTTTCTTTCCAGGGGCTGCGCTGCGCTTGCCCCTGGCTATTATAGAGCGCTCCTTCGGAGCTTTGGATTGTAAGCGGTACCCCACTCCCTACAAATGTCCAAACTCCAGGACCCCGTGGGACTGGAGGTTGGCCTCCGCGCGTTTCTTATGATCGAACTTCAGCTTTTCAGCAATAGTCATTGTAAAATTACCTTCGATCTCTTATTATCACTCCCAAAGGAGTGAACATGAGCAGGAAATATTTTGGCGACATTACACGGACGGTACTAGTAATACTGGCTGGTCTATTGACGCTTGGGGCCGAGTCGGAAAGTATTGCGCAAAAGGCCGCTCGCCTCCACAAAGAGGCCATTGTAATCGATACGCACGTGGACACTTTGCAGCGGGTGCTGTATGAGGGAATTGATCTCGGCATACGCTTACCGAGCGGGCAAGTCGATATCCCGCGACTACGTGAGGGCGGCATGAGCGGCGTGTTTTTTGCCGTATGGGTCGACTCCGTATTCAAGGGCCAGGCGGCGGTGCAGAAAGCCGAGCGGCTGATTGATGCCATGGTCCAAACCGTCCGTCAAAATCCCCATGCTATTGAGCTGGCGCTGACGGCCGCCGACGTCGATCGTATACGGAAAAGCCATAAAGTGGCAGCCCTCATGGGCATCGAAGGTGGCCACGCCATCAACGACGATCTCTCGCAGTTGGCCAAGTTTCATCAGCGCGGCGTGCGTTACATGACGCTCACTTGGGCGAACAATACTAACTGGGCCGACTCATCGGGTGACAAACGCCGGCATGGCGGCCTGACGGATTTCGGGCGACAAGTTGTACGCGAGATGAATCGGCTCGGCATGATGGTGGATATTTCCCATGTGTCCGACGAAACCTTTTATGATACGTTGAAGGTTACCAAGAAACCCGTCATTGCCTCGCATTCCTCTTGTCGGGCGCTGGCAGACGTTCGACGCAATATGACCGATGACATGATACGGGCTTTAGCCAAGAATGGCGGCGTTATCGGGATCAACTTTTACTCGGGCTTTTTGGATACGGATTTTAATCGCCAACTCAACGCCGACAAACCGGCTCGGCCGGCGACCGACGCGGCGGCGAGTCCCGAATCCGTGGCCCGAGCGCGCTATCAAGCCTTCATCACCATGAGTAAGCTCCCACCGTTGCCGCTGAGCCGGCTCATCGACCATATCGATCACGTCGTCAAGCTGGTGGGGCCGAACCACGTCGGGCTGGGTTCGGACTTTGACGGCATCGACGCGGCGCCGGCAGGCATAGAAGATGTTTCCAAGCTGCCTAATATAACTCGGGCGTTGCTTGAACGTGGCTACCGCGATCAGGATATCAAGAAGATCTTAGGTGGAAACTTTATGCGGGTGCTCAAAGCCGTTACCGGATCGTAAGTACATCGTTTCATAAATTCATTGTAACTGCTCAGCCCATGAAGGCGGCAGTGATACAGAACCGGAAGCGGTAGCGACCGGGTGCGCGCCTGGCGACAACTTGCCGACCCGGTCGCTACCGCTCCCGGTTCTGTAAAGGCGCGCTTCCTCCTGAGTAGTTACAATTCATTAGCGTATTTTTCCGCGACGCTAAATGACTGGAGCTCGGGATCCGGAGGTGAAAGACTGACGGGGAGTCCGCGCGCGGCCGATAGATAGGAAGCAAAAACAATCTCCAAAGTTTTGCGGGCTGATTCCGCGGCGCGTACGGGTGCCGTACCGCGCTCCAGATCGGCCAGCAGATCTTGCACACGCAGGACGGTGGCGTCGATAAACGGCGTCGCGCTATTTCTCGCCAACACGCGTCTCCGCTCGCCGTTCTCGATCCAGCAGCGTCCGCCCGCCGCCCAATCGAGTGAAGCGTATATACGACGGGTTGGCGGAGTAACGCCTACGCTCAAACGGGCGATTCCTCCCAGTGAAAGACGCATGGTGGCTTCTTCCCCTTCGAGGCGCATTTCCAAATAGCGTTTACGACCGCGCGAAAGTCGATTGAGCAGGATATGCGCCAGACGACCGCCGGGATATTCGAGCGTTACCATATGAAGGACGTCCGCCGCATAGCTCCTCTTCATCGGTGAGACATGCGCGATGAGGCGCTGTGGGTCAGCGGCGAAGAAGTCCCCCGCCAGATCAATGACATGGTTGCCGAATTCGTAGAGCGTCCGCTGCGGCAGTTGGCCGCGCCAGCCTTTTTCGCCGGCGGGAGGTTGGTCCATAAGTTGCCAAGCCTGCAAGAAGAGCAGCCGGCCAAAGCCGGCCTGGCCGATCATTCGACGCGCTTCCGAGAATATGGGCATCCAGGGATACTGATTATTGATGGCCACGACCCGCCCCGCTTTCCGGGCGGCCATAATGACGCGATCGGCCTCCGCCAAGCTGGTGACAAACGGTTTTTCGCAGAGAACATGGGCGCCGGCGGCCAAGGCTTGCAACGCCAGCTCCGCATGACTATGCGGCGGTGTGCAGATCGATACTAAATCCGGCCGCTCTTTTTCCAGCAGTGATGAAAGGTCCCGGTAAACGCGGTTCAGGCGCCATTGCCGTCGACGCGCTTCACGCGTGGCGTCATCAGGTTCCGCGGCGGCTACCAACTCGATCTGCGGCAGACGGCGGAACGCCGGAAGATGAATCTCGTTCGCCGCGTTCCCTAAACCAACCAATGCCACCCGCATACTCTTATCCATAGGCGCGCCGCTGTGTTGACCTCTTAATGATAGTTTATGCCCGCTCGCAGTATAGCAAGGAATGCCGTTGTAAGCGATGCTGCAGCGCGGGCTCTATGATAGCGCGCAACCGTGTATTACTATAGCCGACCCACGAGACTTCTCCTGTCGTGCTCAAGGGATTCGACAGCGTTTGGCCATTGGGATGACATACCGGTATCCCGGCCTCCTCCAAGATTAGGGCCGTGCAAATGTCGTAAGGGTGACAGGTGAGAACGGTTGGCAGCCCCTCGCGGCGAAACCTCTCATTAAGCAATCCCCGCAGATCGGCGTTGAAACGGTCGTGCCCAATCAGCAACTCATACAATTGCCCGCCGGTGGATATGTACTGATCATCAAAGACCATGGCCCGGCGAACGCCTTCCTCCCCCAGCAAATCGTTCATCAGTTCTTCTTCAATGGTGGCCAGCAGCTTCTTGCCAAAAGGAAAGAAGTGGGCCAACATCGCAAAACCGCCTTCCACCGAGTTCGCTTGAGAAGGGCGGGGAACTGCAGGCCAGGTTTCTCCGGTAATCAAATGTCGAGTCTGCCCGTAAACGCCATGACCGCGTATGGCCCAGAAGGTGTCGGCTAATGCGGCCCGCGTCGTGGGGATTTCGGTCTGGATGGCGATGTGAATGTCATGAAGGGAGGTGCCGGCGCCGCGATTAGGCGCAACGCCTGTCAATATCCACGCGCTGCGCTTATCGTACATAATCCCACGCGTGCCATCGATGGGATCGATGATCACACGCGCGGCACACTGATCAACCGGAGTGCCGGTCGGGAAGGTCATCAAATCGCCGGATTCTCCGATGCCCTCGCAAATCAGCACAAAGGAAAGGTCTGACGCCAACTCCTCGCTTAGTCCACGCAGCAACACCTCTTCAACGCTGCGATCAATGTGGAAAATGACATCGGAAGGGCACTCTCCAGCCACACGCGACAAGACTTCATAGGATTGCGCTTTTTGCTCGGCAATGACGCGAGCGAGTATGGCTTGGTGAATGCGACGAATCGAATGGCAGACCCGCGCAGTATCATAGGAAGGCTTCATTCCCAACGTTCTTTTCCTTGATTCAGTGTGCCGATCTTCCATATATGCGGGTGTGATTTCCGTTCAGGGCGGTCGCCGGCCGGTCCCCGAAGGGGACCTTGTTAATAGCCGTGGGTGGCGCCCCGCGCCACCCACGGAATGCCATCACCCCCGGCCGGACCCTGAAAGGGTCCACGTAAGGTTCGGTGTGAGTGAACGACTGCGACCCTTTCAGCAGACTTTTCGGAGGGGCTATTAATTAGATAAACTTCATGCGCCTGTCTCACAATCGTCCGGGAGTTGTGCCAGAATTTGTCTATTTAATTATGGCACATAATTTCTAACCCCCGCTTACGGGCTCGC
>JACOSC010000278.1 GCA_016179055.1 Acidobacteriota bacterium | reverse complement strand
GTAAAACCAACGACCGTAGTGATAGGGCAGCCAGCCCCAAGGCTCGTAAGAAACCCACGTCCAACCCCAGAAGGGGCGATAAACCCAACGTCCGACGCGGTAAGGGGACCAACCATAAGCTACCGAGGGTATCCAGCAATCGCCGTAGCCGCTAACGTTCGTCCAGCGTCCATAGCCATCGAGGTCGTAGGCGCCCATGAAGGCGCTATCCGGCAAATAGCGCGCGCTGGTCCGGCTCGCCATCGCGGCATCGCGGCGCTCGTTCCATTGATCCCATTCATCCTTACCGGAAAATTGCGCCATTTCAAAATCGGCGCCATCGGGGTTGTAGACAATAATGTGTTCCCCTTTGCGAACATGTTTCTCCAAGGCCTTGTTATACACGGCAACCCGGCCTTTGCGAACTTTGACGTCAATGCCGCCGTTCTCCTGCACCTCAATGCGATAGGTTCCTTTCTCGTCGGCGGTTACCGCGGCGGAAGGTGTATTCACCTCAAAATAAGTCGAACTATTAACTCGTAGAGTGGCAATTCCAATGGCGAGTCGAATTTGAACATGATCGTCATCAAGGCGGGCCAAAGTGACTTCAGTGTTGCTGCCAATGCGGAGCGCACTGCCGTCATCAAACTGAATCTCGGCACGGCCTTGTGCGGGAGCATAAAGCCGGTCCCCCGGTTGTAACGGGGTATTTATCGATGCACCGGACCACTCTTCATCGCCATGAGCAAAGGCCAGATTGTTCTGGATATAACTGATGCGGGCCATACGATGATTGTAGTCTTTGTAGGTGGGATCGGCGCCGGCGAAGACGCCCAGCGTTAAAAGTGCCGGCAACGTGATTGAAAGTATCAATTTCCTGACCATTTCGAAACCTCCTGAAACGGTTCTTTCAGCGCTTATCTAGTGGATTTAGACGATGGGATAGCATGAAATGTTTCATTTGTATCATTCCAAATACTGGGGTAATGCTATATTCCGAGAAACATAGTTCTCAATCTCTTTCACCGTCGAGAGGGAACAGACCTTTCTGGCCAGCGCCCGGGCCGTGTGAGCGTGTATTGTTTGCAGGAACTTATGGATAACCGGCAACGCGTTCAAATTAAGGCTGAACTGGGTGATGCCCATGCCCAAGAGCGTCATGGCATAGATGGGGTTAGCCACGGCCTCACCGCAGACTTTTACCGGGATTTTATTTTTCAAGGCGGTTTTAGCCACCAAAGCAATGCTCCTCAAGACGGAGGGATGGAAAGGCTCGAACAAGTGTCCCACATGCTCATCCACACGATCCACCGCTAGGGTGTACTGTATGAGGTCGTTGGTTCCTACACAGAAAAAATCTACTTCGCGGCAGAGAAAATCGGCCAGTAAGACGGCGGCTGGGACCTCGATCATAACGCCCAAGGATATGTGGCTGTCGAAAGCAATTTGCTCGCGTCTAAGCTCCTCCGCTACCGTATGTATTATTGTTTTGGCTTCGATAACCTCTTCAATCCTGGAAATGAGCGGTAAAATAATTTGCAGCTTACCGAATTGGCTGGCTCGCAATATGGCGCGGATCTGCCTACGAAAGCAGTCCTTGGTTATCAAGCTGAGCCGTATGCCCCTTAGCCCCAATGCGGGATTTATCTCACGAGCCCCACTAAAAAGACCGGCTTGTTTATCGGCCCCCAAATCAAACGTTCGAATGCCCACGCCATAGGGGCTTGTGGCTTCGACGAGGGCTTTATAAGTGCGAAATTGGTTTTCCTCTGAAATCAGGCCCTCAGAGTTGTTATCATAAAGCATGAATTCTGACCGGAATAATCCCACTCCTTCAGCGCCCGCCTTTAGCGCCGGGCGAATCTGGTTTAGGCGCTCGGCGTTGACTTGCAGGCTAATCTTTTTGCCATCCAGCGTCTTGCAGCCACCGGAGGGGGTGGTGTAGCTGGCGATGGGTTGTATGTCTTTATATTGCGCGAGTTGTTCCTTAGTTGGAGAGATGATTAAGTACCCGCGGTTGCCATCAACAATGACATTCTCCCCGCTGCTCACCGATGCGGTCAGATTGTTAATGCGAATGACCGCGGGAATTCCCAAGGAGCGCGCTAATATAGCGGTATGCGTGGTATGGCCGCCGCCTTCCAGTGCAAACGCTTTGACTTTGCTGTAATCAAGCGCGGCTAGAATTGATGGATTCAGGCTCCGAGCCATGATGATGGCATCCTTGACCGGCAATAATGGATGCGGTCGCTTACTTCCAACTAGATTCACCAGTATGCGATTTGAGACATCCTCTACGTCGCTGACACGCTCGCGAAAATACTCTTCTTTCAAGGAGGCGTATGCCTCAATCAGCTTATCGGTTCGTTCCTTAAGAGCCCATTCTGCGTTAACGCGGTCTTGCTCAATGGATCGACAAACCGCTTCAATAAGCGCCTTGTCCTCTAGCATGAGTATGTGTGTATCCATGATGCAGGCATATGATTTGCCGAGCTTACGAACCAATTTTTTCTTTATGGCTTGGAGCTGACGTTTGGACCGCTCCACGGCTCTACGCAAGCGAGCCAATTCCTGACTGAGCGCGGCGCTCCCGACTTCGTTCCTAAAAATGAGTTGTCGGCCGCTTTCAATAACCAGCGCCCGCCCCACCGCCACACCGGCGGAGAGGCCCTGCCCTACCAACCGCAGGCTTTTACCTTCATGATTGGACCGACTTTTTATCATGTTTCACCAAAGTTGCTGTCCACCAAGGAACGGAGCGCTTCCAGCGTCTCCAACTCGTCCTTACCTTGAATCATCATTTGAAGGGAAGTTCCCTGCCGAGCCGCCAACGTCAGTATTTCTAAAATACTTTTGCCGTCGACGGTCGGCCCATTACCCATACGAGATAGCTTAACGTCCGACTTGAAACGGGAAGCGATCCTGACGAATTTACCGGCGGCACGCCCATGTAAGCCCAACCGATTATTGACCACAAAAACCTTACAGATCATGACAATTGATTCGCCGTTGCTAGCCAAGGGGGGGGAGTTTGCGCTTCGTTCCTCTGTTTGCCAACATTCGTCACAAAGCCGCCGGGATGAGATGGGATGCTACTTTATGAGCGCACTGGCCAGCGTGATATTCTTGCGCCCTTGCTCACAGATGGCCTGCGCGAAGCTGTGCAGGTCTTTGTCGTCTTTCTGGCTGGCCAATTTTATTACCATGGGGAGGTTGGCTCCGGTAATGATCTCAATCCGGTTTTTTTCCAAGAAAGACAAAGCTATATTTGATGGCGTCCCCCCAAACATGTCGGTCAGGATCAATACGCCTTCACCCTGATCAGCGGCTTGAATGGCTTGCTCGATCTCACGGTGAACTTCGTTAACGTCATCATGCCACCCGATCGAGACCGGGACAATATGTTGACTGACTTCGCCGACGATCATTTCGGCCGAGGCTATCAGTTCCCGGCATAATTGGCCATGCGTGACAATTAATATGCCGACCATGCTAGCCCTCCTAGTGCTTAGTTGCATTAATAATAGATAAATGGTAAGCTCCTGGGTAAAGGAGGTTCCTATGTCCAGGAGATCCACTGTCCCTTCGTGTTCGCCAGAAGATCACGCGAGATTGATCGCATGGTCTCGCAATAAGACGAT
>JACOSC010000266.1 GCA_016179055.1 Acidobacteriota bacterium | reverse complement strand
TGAGGGACGAGGCGGCAACTGGAGGAAACGGTCTGTCTCTTCTGGGAGCACCTCGTCTACTCGACAGGGGCAAGCGAAGCGCAGCCCCTGGAAAGCAAGCATCCCCAGCACGCCAGCCCTGAAAGGGCGCACTAATGGAGATCAATTCCTAGGCCACCGTAGTTGTCTTCCATGCGTATTCATCGAGTAGAAGGGTAGCGCGCCCTTTCAGGGCTTATAACTCAATATAATTTTACGTACCAGGGGCGGCGCTGCGCTTGCCCCTGGCTATTATAGCCCGCTCCTTCAGAGCTACGCGAACAAGCTTCCAGCTATGGCGGGGCGCCCGCTCGAAGTGGTGGGAACGAAAGGATCGCGCGGGACTGTGGCCAATGTCTATTCTCCAGAGCTCCCGTGCGGGGGCGGCTCCGCTACCCTCTGATAGGCCTATGATCGAACGTCAGAGAAACTAGGTTAGACCTCGGATTCGTTCATAAGCTTTCGGATAGGACCAGACCCAGCCCAGTATGGGGCTGGATTTTGGCATCCTTGCGTTTCTTATGGTCGACCTTCAGAATTCATTGTTTTGATTTGCCAACGAGCCCATGGGTCTGATAGACTTTCTTCACGGTACGGTAAGGAGTCAATTTTCTATCTTTTGAAGAAGGAGGCCCATATGAGAACGATTCTTTTTCTTTCCCTATTTGTAATCTTGACTGTCGGCGTTGCGCAGGCCGGAGGGGATGAACTGCAGTGGTTCTATACTTGTGGTGATCCCTCTTGCCACGGCTACACGCCCTCGGGCGCGCCGCTCTGCACCACGGAAGTGGCGGGCGATCCCTGCGAGACACCCGACGAAATGTGTGATCCCCAAGACGACTGCAACGCGCAACTGATCTGCAGCGACAGGGATCCGCGCAGTCAACCCGGCGGCTGCCCCATCTCCAGCCGGAAGTTTAAACTCGGCGTTTCGTATCTCGACGAAGCGGACTTGCAGTGCCTGGCCGAAGATGTTCAGAAGATTCGGTTGGCCACCTACAGGTACAAAGATCCGGCCGACGGCAATCGCCCGCATCTGGGATTTATTATCGAGGACAATCCCAATAGCGCCGCGGTAATGACCGAAAAGGACCAGATCGATCTATATGGTTATACGAGTATGGTGGTGGCGGCATTGCAAGCGCAATCAAAAGAAATGGACCGCCTGAAAGCAGAAGTGCAAGCGCTGCGACAGGAGCTCGATAACCTGAAGAAGTAGTGAGTTCGTGGAATAGCGATTCGAGAATGTAATTGTAACTATTCCGGCATGCCTCTCAGCCCCGTAGGGGCGGCATGTTTATAGTAACTGGGATTCCAAAATAGTCAAGCTCCGAAGGAGTCCCCCAGCTTGTCTTAACGACACGCAGAATATGAAGAAACTGAGGAAGTTTCTAAAGAGCCTGGAGTTTGGACATTTTGGAGCGGGCCGGCGCCGATCCTGCGAAGCAGGCGAACCATAAAGTCGCAGGCGCCCCGGCAGGGGCGCAAGGAGATTAGCCTGGGGCAAGCGAAGCGCTGCCCCAGGACTCATGGCCTCATCCACCACGAGCGCCCCGCAGGGGCGCTGAGAGATGCTTGGCCTACTAGAGGCCCTCGCGCTGAAGATGAGAGGATAATGCAGCATCAAAGGAGTAGATGACCTCTCGGCGCCACTGCCGGGGCGCTCTGGAGATAGGACATTTCAAAGAGCAAGTATTACCGGCCAATCACGATTTTAGGCGAGCTTTAACGACACGCGGCATAAAGAAGAAACTGAGGAAGTTTATAAAGAGCGAAATGTGCAGGCTTTGATAATAAAGGCTCTGTACATGTCGCTCCGATGGAGCTTGACTCTTATTAATGGCTTCTGGCTATAAACATGCCGCCCCTACGGGGCTAAGGAGCGCCGGCTGAGTAATTACATTTAATTTTCCATTCGCCATGGCCGATTTCGCGCAGAACCATTTTCTTCCGCACCGGCCCGCGGCCGATAGGGCGCCCTATCATAGAGTAGTAAGAACTGCCCGACCGCGGGGTCCGCGCCGGCTATCCTATGAGCACCTGAGCGGTCGTTGACGCGGCGCCTCCAAACGTGCCCAGTAGACGCGCAAATTCTTCGGCGAGCTGCGCCATTCCCTCCGACGAAATGGCCCGGGCGCTGGCATAGATCACGCCGATCACTGCCGTGGTGTCGGGTTTAATCTTTCCGGCCAGCGAGTCCTTGATTGGGTTCCCCAGGGGCAGGGTGACTTCAGCCTCCTCGGCGCAGATGCAGATCAGCCGGGCGAGGTCGATTTCCTGCCCGGCGCTGTTGAAAACGTACTTCTCCCCTGGCGCTCCGTAACGGATCAACGCGGTCTCGCCGAAGCAGGATCGGTCCAGAAGGCTGATCGGGAAGCCGTATTGAAGCGACAGAAAATTATTCACGTCCACAAGATTATTAATGAACGGGAATCGGCTTTCTCGCGCCGCTTGCGCCAGATACTCGCTCGCCGGCTTGTTCCTACCGGATGGCTTAAAGCCCCCCTTGCGCAGCAGGGCGCGAACCGCCTCTTTGGTCTCAGGCAAAGGAAAGTTCTCCGTTGACCGAGTCTGCACGAGTTCTTTCAAGCGATGGCACAGCTCGGGGGCGGTCTCCGCGACACGGACTTGATTCGCTATGGCGACTCCCGCCCGAAAATTCGTATCGTTCAATTGGATCCGTACCTTCATTCGTTACCCTTCTTGCTTAATGTCCGGTGACCTCTGAGAAACTTTGGTCGAGTAGCCTCGGCCAGTTACGCAGCCAAGGCCCTCTCCAGAGCCGGACTAGGAGATTTCCATGGACTCCGAAATAGTTGAAATGGTCTTGCACGCGATCAACGTCACATCGTCCGCGGCGAGCGTGCGCACGTGAATGATCCGCGGCGTTTTCATCCACTATCTTATAGCAGAAACCGCGCCGAGAAGTCAGCAAAAAATGAAATGTGCTTAATTTTCTTGTAACTGTTCAAGGGGTACCGCTTACCACTTAGGCTACCCAGCCAATACGGAACCGTCGCCATGGGCTGAGCAGTTACATGCCAAAAGTTATTTCTTGAGGTCTATAGAAGGCAAGGAGTAGATTTAAGCCGTGACCATAGCGGTTTTCGAGTCGTTTGATACGGAGCGCCGGGGATGGTCCGTTTGTTTGCGCGACCCACGCGCCTTGCACACCGCGCATTCTCCCGAACAAGTAGAGCCGGTCTTGCGGATCGCCGAAGAAGCTGGGCAACGCGGCGACTGGGCCGCGGTAATGATCAGCTATGAAGCCGCGTCGGGATTGGATACGGCTTTGCGGGTTCACTCTCCTGACGAGTTTCCACTGGCCTGGGTGGCGGTCTTCGATCATCCCTCAGCTTTCCCCGCCGAACCATCCCATGGAGATTATTGCGTCTCTCCGTGGCGACCGATGATCGGCCGCGCCGAATACAAGGCGGCGATACAGAAGATTCATGGCTATCTCGCTCGTGGAGAGACCTATCAGACCAACTACACCTTTCCGCTGCAATGCCGGTTCGAAGGGGACGCCTGGCAATGGTACCGCGATTTGTGTGCGGTCCAGCAGGCCGGCTATTGCGCTTACATGGACCTGGGACCCTATCGTCTGCTCTCGCTTTCGCCGGAATTATTCTTCCAGCGTGCCGGCAACGTTATTACGACTCGACCCATGAAGGGCACCCTGGCGCGCGGACGGTGGCTGGAAGAAGACGAGGAGCAGGCGCGCCGATTGGCGGCCTGTCCCAAGAACCGGTCCGAAAATGTTATGATCGTCGATCTGCTGCGGAATGATCTCGGGAAAATTTCCGAACCGGGGACCGTTCGAGTTGCCAAGCTATTTGAGATTGAACGTTATGAGGCCTTGCTGCAGATGACGTCAACGATTGAATCTTTGGCGAGGCCTGAGGTCGGCCTCACGGACCTTCTGGGCGCGCTCTTCCCTTGCGGCTCGGTCACGGGCGCGCCTAAAATCCGTACTATGGAAATCATTCGTGAACTGGAACCCTTTCCCCGGCGAGTCTACACCGGCGCGCTTGGATTTGTGCAGCCCGGCGGAGACGCCGTCTTCAATGTTGCGATTCGCACGATCCTGCTGAATACTCAAACGGGCGACGCCACGTTCGGCGTGGGCGGCGGCATCACGGTTGATTCGACGGCCGAGGACGAGTACGAGGAATGTGTTCTTAAGGCCGCTTTCCTGGACCATCGCCGGCCGGAGTTTCGGTTGTTGGAAACGATCCTGCTGGAGGACGGCGCCTATTTTCTCTTAGATCGTCATCTGGCGCGAATACGATCATCGGCTAAATATTTCGGGTTTGCTTGGGACGAAGCGCCGGTGCGGCAGGCGCTGGAAACGATACGGGCCGGCCACCACCATGGGTGCTGGAAGGTCCGTTGGTTGATTGCAAGGAACGGCGCTCTGACCATTGAAGCTCACGAACTAAAACCCACCGCGGAGTCGCGTTGCCGCGTGGCGCTGGCGCCGTATCCCATCGATTCCCGGGATCCGCTCCTATTCCACAAGACCACGCATCGTGCGGTTTTCGAAGCGGCACAGAAAGCGCGGCCGGATTGCGACGACGTGATCTTCTGGAATGAGCGAGGTGAGGTAACCGAGTCCAGCGTGGCTAACCTGGTGCTGGTAAGAGATGACGGAAAGTGGACTCCGCCACGCACTGCAGGACTATTGGCCGGGACGATGCGCGCCGAACTTCTGGCGCGGGACGTAATCCGCGAGCGGGTAATCCACCGCGACGAATTGCGATCAGCCGCTGAGCTCTTCCTGATAAACTCCGTCCGCCGGTGGATACAGGCCACGCTCGTGGATTGAGATTGAGCGGTCCCTTAGAAGGTTGCAGCGATTTAGAGATCAGAAATAGGTCGGCGCAACGTTTCATATTGGTATCAGCTTGTCGTCGTGCTCCTTCTGAAAATACCTGGGAGCGCCCCGACTACCGTCGGGGCGAGTCCCGTATCGGACCGCGTGCACCCTTGTCGGCAAGGAGGCCGGCGCTCCAAGGAGCGTCGTTTCAAGAGAGTTCTTCATGCCCGTATGGACACCCCGACGAATGAAAACAGAACCGCCTGCGGTAGCGGGCGGGTAGGCCGAGACAGGTAGGTCGGGATGGGACATACCCGGTCGCTACCGCTCCCGGTTCCATTTTTTGCCGGGGTTATTTTCAAGGGAGTCATACTTGGTCTCGTTGGAGGAACGTTGAGAGCCCCCTTGCCGCCTTTGGGTTGACACCCTTGCGCGGAAATCCTTGGCTGAGATTCGATCATAAGCCAATCAGACGATAGAGGAGCCGGCCTCGCACGGGGGCTCTGGAGTTTGGACATTGGCCACAGCCCCGCGCGATCCTTTTGTCCCCACCACTGCGAGCGGGCGCCCCGCCATAGCCCGAAGCTGGTTCGCGTAGCTCTGAAGGAGCGAGATATAATAGCCAGGGGCAAGCGAAAGCGCCGCCCCTGGTATGTAAGATTATATAAGTTATAAGCCCTGAAAGGGCGCGCTACCCTTCGGCGCGATGAATACGTAGGGAAGAAATCGACGGCGGCCTAGGAATTGAGCTTCATTAGTGC
>JACOSC010000265.1 GCA_016179055.1 Acidobacteriota bacterium | reverse complement strand
CACCGGCCACTTAAGGAACGCCCTGAGCAGAACCGCCGGCGTGGGGGACCGCAATGGCCCTGAAAGGGCCAAATATAATAGCCGGGGGTGGAGCGCCGCGGAACCCTCGGACCAAGCCCCCCCAACGTTCGACCCTGAAAGGGTCGCGGTCTTTCACCCACACCGGACCCTACGTGGACCCTTTCAGGGTCCGACCGGGGGTGATGGCATTCCGTGGGTGGCGCGGGGCGCCACCCACGGCTATTAACAAGGTCCCCTTCGGTGACCGACCGGTGACCGCCATGAACAGTTACGAAGAAACTAGGAAAGTCTCTTAGGAGTCCCCCACCTTGTCTCAGAGAAATCACACTCTTTAAATAAGCAGGAAGGAACCGATGAGCCTTACAGAACAGATACAAAATGACCTTACCGAAGCCATGCGCCGGCGCGAGGAGCTTCGTCTATCGACTCTGCGCATGATGAAGTCGGCGCTCCAATATAAGAAAATCGAAAAGCGCGCCCCGCTCGACGACAAAGAAGCCCTCGCCGTGCTGAGTCATCTAATTAAGCAGCGCAAAGATTCCGTGGAGCAATTTACCAAAGGCGGACGGACAGATCTGGCCGACAAGGAAGCGGCCGAGATTAGGATCATTGAAGCGTACATGCCCAAAGCCGCCGGTGAGGAGGACATTGCGGCCGTGGTCCGCGCCGCTATGGACGACTTCGGATCCCCCACTATAAAAGACATGGGAATCATAATGAAGAGCGTCTTGGCCAAGTTTGCGGCCTCCTCCACTCGTGTCGACGGAAAGCTGGTAAGCGATATTGTTAAACGAATGCTTTCCGGGCCCTCCGCGTAAGGATCTCGGGATTATTTACCCGGCACAAACAGCCTATTCACCGCCGAGACGTTGAACGGTTACAACTATTTTTTCAGAAAAAACGCGCCAGCGCATCCTCTAACGTGGGTTTCCCGATCTCCTCGAACTTGTAGGTAACGCGGCAGGTGGGATGTTTAATGGTTATCACTCTTCGCAAATCCATAGGCGTGGCCACGAGTACTAGATCGCAGGGCGTGGCGTTAATGGTCGCTTCCAAGTCGCTTATCTGTGCCGCCCCATAACCCATGGATGGAAGCAGAGGACCGATGGCGGGATACTTCTGATACGTATCGAGCAGCGAGCCCACTGCGAAGGGCCGCGGATCCACCAATTCGACGGCGCCGAAACGTCTCGCCGCCAGCACGCCGGCGCCGTAACCCATTTCACCATGCGTCAAGGTAGGACCTTCTTCGATGACCAGAACGCGCCGGCCGCGCACGGCCGCCGCATCATCGACCTGAAAGGGCAATGACGCTTCGATGACTTGCGCCTGGGGATTAATCCGATGAATGGCTTCCCGTACCTGCGTGACGTTGGCCTGAACGGCGGTGTCGATTTTTGGGATGATAATGACGTGGGCACGCCGTATGTTGGCCTCTCCCGGATGGTAGCGTGTCTCATGGCCAGGCCGGTGCGGATCGACTAGAACGATCTCCAAATCCGGCCGAAGAAAGGGCAGGTCGTTGTTGCCGCCATCCCATACAATGACTTCAACCTCCTTCTCGGCGGCGGCCAAGATCTGTCCGTAGTCAATACCGGAAAACACCGCTACTCCATTGACGATGTGTGGCTCATACTCCTCCATTTCTTCGATCGTGCAGCCCGCATTTTTCAAATCCTCCAAAGTGGCAAACCGTTGCGCCTGCTGTTTGATCAGATCGCCATAGGGCATGGGGTGGCGCAGAACGGCTACCTTTTTTCCATGAGCTCGCAAACAACGGCTGATCTTCTGCGTGACGACGCCTTTGCCGCAGCCGGTCCTCACGGCGCAAACGGAGATCACCGGCACGTTGGCCTTAAGCATGGTGGCGCGCGTGCCCGCCAAACGAAAATCCGCGCCGGCCGCAATGACTTCCGAGGCTTTATGCATGACGGCGGCGTGCGATACGTCGCTGTAAGAAAAGATCACCTGATCCACTTGGTTCCGTTGTATCAACTCGGTCAGCGATTCCTCAGGGTATATGGAAATGCCTTGCGGGTAGAGGTCGCCCGCCAATTGCGGTGGATAGATGCGTTTATCTATGTTCGGAATTTGCGTCGCCGTGAAGGCGACCACATGATATTGCGGGTTGTTACGAAACATCATGTTGAAATTATGAAAGTCCCGCCCGGCGGCTCCCATAATGAGCACTCGTATCTTTTCCATAGCACTACCTCAGGCGTAGGCCGAGCCAGGCTTACGCCTCAAACCAACAAAGCATCGCGGCAACCGCAGACGGTACCCTGTTGAACAATGAGCGCTGCGAGGCCCAATGCCTCGGTAGTCGCCTAAACCCTGATCATCGGCGTTGCCTTCTTTATCGCATCGCTAAGGATATCCAGCGCCGCATCGAGTTCTTCTTTTGTAGCCGTAAGAGGGGGAAGAAACCGTATGACATGTCCGTACAAGCCGCAGCTTAGCAACAACAGGCCGTTCTTTTCACAGGTTTTTCGAATTTTCTTGGCCGCCTCGGGATCCGGTTCGCGCCCATTGACGAATTCAATGCCGATCATGTAACCGAACCCGCGCACATCGCTAACAATCGAGTAGTCGTTCTTAATGTCGGTCAAGCGATTGAACAAATGCCGGCTAAGCTCCGTGGCCTGCTCCAGCAGTCCATCTTTCTTAATCGTCTCGATCGTGGCCACCGCGGCGGCGCAGGACACGGGATTGCCGCCGAACGTAGTCCCGTGGGCCCCCGGTGACCACTTTTCCATAACCTTGCGGTTGGCGCCCAAGGCGCTCAGCGGAAATCCGGAGGCAATGCCTTTGGCCATAACCAGTATATCGGGAATTACGTCGTAGTGCTCGCAGGCGAACCATTTGGCGGTGCGCCCGAAGCCGGTCTGCACTTCATCAAGAATCAGCATAATTCCATGATGATCACAAAGCTCGCGCAACTTGGCCAGAAAGGGTTTGGGCGCCGGTACGTACCCGCCTTCTCCCTGAATCGGTTCGATAATCACCGCGGCCACTTCTTCGGGACGCACTTCGTGTCGAAACATACTTTCAAGAATTGTTGTGCACTCGCATTCGCCGGCGCAGAATTGGGCATCGTGATTAAGCGGACATTGCTGCGCATAAGGGAAAGGCGCAATGTAGACACCGGGAAGAAACGGACCGTAATCCCGGCGATATTTCACGTTCGACGTGGTCAGCGAAATGCAGCCCAGCGTCCGGCCATGAAAGGCGCCCCGAAACGCGATGATGTTCGTGCGCTTAGTCACATAGCGCGCCAGCTTGATGGCGCCTTCGTTAGCCTCGGCGCCGCTGTTGCTAAAGAAGAACATGTCGATCGGGTCGGGCGTGATGGTGATTAACTCATCGCACAGATCTACAACGGATTCATAGTAATAATTTCCGCCGGCATGAATTAATTTTTCCATTTGCTTTTGTGCGGCTTCCACAACGCGCGGCGGGCAGTGACCAATGTTAGTCGTGGCCGTGCCGCAAGTAAAGTCCAGATATTTTTTTCCTCGGCGATCGTAGACAAAAGTTCCTTCGCCGCGCACTATTTCGATTTCGGTACTCCAGGCGAAAGCCGGAGTAATGAATTTCTTGCCACGTTCCACTACTTTGGAATGCATAATTATCCCCCGTTTATGAATTGAATACTATTCTTCAGACCACAGCAAGCCTGTGGAACAATAAACCGCCGCGCTAGATTAAAACAGGATAACCCCCCGGGGTAAGAATGACTCCTTCGGACATCGTCCCCGGTCGCCCAAACGACGAATGGCTGAGTAAGCCATGATGGTCTACACAGGTCTGCGACAACTTCTACAAGTCATGGAAAGCGGCGATAGGTAATCTCATAATAACTTCCTTTTTATGGCGCGCCGGTCTCACCGGGTCGCACAACAAATTATCCATTCCAAGTGACTCTGGGCGTGTAGGCCGGCGCCTTTGAAAAGCCCATCAGCCTCGGCCATACGCCGGTAGCTCCGAACGGCTTCCTCGTCGGTGAAGTTTTTGGCCTGCCGCATGAACTCCTCCAATAAGAAATCTCTGATTTGCGTACGACTGAGGATTTCCCGAGTTGAGGCTTTGTGGTTGATCATCTCTTTGACCATGAGCAGTTGCCGAAAATGCCGAGCCATCATGGCAAGAATGCCCAGCGGGTCCTCACCGTCCCTTATCAAGTGTTGCAGTAAGAGAAGGGCTTTTTTTCGCTGTTTCCTACCGATCGCATCGGTCAACTCAAAGACGGTATTCTGCCGGGATCGGATGGTTAACTCCGCGATTAATTCCTGCGTGATCTCGCGGCCGCTACCGCCGGATAAATAGGTAAATAGTTTGGCGAGTTCGTTGGTTACCGCATATAGATTCCCACCGGTTAAATCCACCAATTTCTGAATTACGGACAGTTCCGCCGAGTAGCCGGAGCGACGAATGTAATTATCCACCCACTTGACCAACATCGGGCCGCGCAGGGGGATGAAGTCAATTACCGCGCCATGCTTGGTTATCAATTTATGCAGCGCCGCCTTGGAATCCATTTCTTCTGCCTCTAACACCAGATAAGAATACCGCGATGGATTTTGAATGTAATTCTTTAGCAAGGTCAGCGCCGGCTCTTTTATGGCTTGGGCGTCGTTGATAAATACGACTCGCTGTTGGTCCATCATCGGCGGTGTATGGAGTCTGGACAAAGCTGGTTGCACTGGGTCCGCCAAGGCAGAAATGAAATCAACGTTAAAGCCGCGCCATTCGGCCGTGGTATACTTTTCCAAAAGCATGTTGCGCGCCTGCTCGCGGAGAAATGCGTCTCGACCGACGAAGAGATAGACTCGGGGGGGGTCGGGCGACGGCGCGGCCGCAGCTCTGGTGCGGCCGGCTTGTTCTCCTTTTAATAATCTTTCAAATCCTTCAATATTCATTGCGCGTTTCGTAATTACTCAGGTATCCGCATATCAGGAGCCGGAATTCAGAATCGAATCCAAACTGTAATGCTTCAGTTATTGGAGGCAAATCAAAGTGGCACGGGCGTCCCGCCCGTGTCCGGCCTGACCCGACTGTCCGGGCGAGACGCCCGTACCCCTCTAACTGAGGCATTACTCCAAACTTGCCTCCCATATTCATTTTGACATCTGAATTCTGATGGCAGACGTCATTACAAATATTCACATCACCTTTACTCTATCCGTTCAAAACGTTTCCAGAACCGTGATGGCCACGCTAGAGGCAAAATCCTTAGCGATGCGATCGATGGCCGTATTTTCCTCAGAAAAAAACTGCTCGACCGTCAGACGGTCGCTGCCGCCCGGCGTCTTAAGCACACGTGCATTGATCATATACTGGTCACGAAATACAAACCCATCGTTTTGATAGATTACTTTATTTGTTTTGGTTTGAACGATTGAGACCTTAAGATAAACCGTGATTAAAAATGTCGAGCCGAAAGTGTCCCGACCATAAATCATAGGCGACACGCCGACGGCGGTAATCTCTCCCCGCAGAACGGCATCGACGCCGGTGTCCTTCGGCACGATAGAGAATTTCCCGCGCTCGACAAACTCACGCACTAGCGCTTGTGTAAAACGCTGTTCAATTTCATAGAAATGCGTAGAATTCGTAAGCGTAGGAATTCCAAGTGTGTGTAGGCCTCGGGGGACCGCGGCGCCCGTTCCTGAGGCGCGGTACCCACAGCCCGACAGTAGGGCCGCCGCGACTAATCCGCATAGCCATTTCGAGCCGATCGTTCCACGGTTCATAACGATTTCTGAGATTCGATCATAAGCCTATCAAACGGTAGCGGAGCCGGTCCCGCCCGGCGGCTCTGGAACTAGGACATTGGCCACAGCCCCGCGCGATCCTTTCGTCCCCACCACTGCGAGCGAACGCCCCGCAAAGCCGCAAGCTGTTTCGCGTAGCTCTGAAGGAGCGGGCTATAATAGCCAGGGGCAAGCGGAGCGCAGCCCCTGGTAGGTAACATGGCCGAAGCTATGCGCCCTGAAAGGGCGCGCTACCCTTCTGCTCGGTGAATACGTTTGAAAGCAACGACGGCGGCATAGGAATTGATCTCCATTAGTTCGCCCTTTCAGGGCTTGCGTACTGGGGGCGCTTTCTTTCCAGGGGCTGCGCTCCGCTTGCCCCTGGCTATTATAGCCCGCTCCTTCAGAGCTTAGGATTGTAAGCGGAACCCTACTCCTAACCAAATGTCCAAACTCCAGGACCCCGCAGGGGTGGATTTTGGCATCAGCGCGTTTCTTATGATTGAACTTCATAACGATTTAATCGCTGATAGTGATGCCGCCCATCGTCCTATACCACCGGAAACGGCCGCGGCCATTTTTTTTATGAACGCCGACCACGCCGCGGCCGCGTCAGGACACGACGATATTTACCAGCTTCTTGGGGACATAAACCAGCTTAACAATTTGCTTGCCTTCCAGGAACGGCTTGACTTTGGGATCGTCCAGTCCCAACTGTTTTACCGTGTCATCATCGGTGGTCCGTTCAACAAAGAGGCGAGAGCGAAGTTTACCGTTCACCTGTACCGGTATTTCCAAAACGGCCGCTCGGGCAAGCTCTGTATCGTAGGCCGGCCAGGCCGTAGCGGCCAAGGTTTGCGATTGGCCGAGGCTCGACCAAAGCTCTTCACTTAAATGGGGCGTGAAAGGCGCCAGCACGAGCGTTAATGTTTCTAAGGCGTGCTTTAGCACTTTCATGGAAGACGTGGACAGCGTCTTCGGCGCCGTGAAATCTTGCAACTCATTGACCAGCTCCATGATCGCCGCCACCGCCGTATTCAAGTGTAGCCGTTCGCCGATGTCGGCCGTGACTCGACGAATGGTCTCATGGGTCTTCCGTTGCAGGCGGTGATCGGCTTGGCTAAGCGGCTCATCGGCCTGCAACGCGCCCAAACCGATAACAGCATCGGCGTAATGGGAAACCAAGCGATAGACGCGATTAAGAAAACGGTGAGCGCCTTCGATCCCGGTGTCGCACCAATCCAAATCCTTTTCCGGCGGCGCGGCAAAAAGCAGATACAATCGCAGAGTATCCACACCAAATTGTTCCATGGTCTGATCGGGGTCGACGATATTGCCTTTGGACTTGGACATAACCTGTCCGTCGAGGGTCACCATCCCTTGGGTAAAGAGCTGCTTGACGGGCTCGCCGATGTTCGTCCAACCGAAGTCGCGCAAGACCTTGGTTATAAAACGCATGTAGATCAAATGAAGGATGGCGTGCTCGATCCCGCCGATATAGAAGTCAACGGGAAACCAATGCTTGACCAAGTCCGGCCGGAAGGGCATTTCGTCGTTCTTGGGGTCCAAGTAGCGATAAAAATACCAGGACGAATCCACGAAGGTATCCATCGTATCGGTTTCGCGCCGGGCGCCGCCTCCGCACTTCGGACATTTTGTATCGACAAACGATTCCACTTGCGCCAGCGGCGAGCCACCGGCCGGCCTAAACTCGGTAACTTTGGGCAACACGACCGGAAGATCCTGCTCCGGCACAGGGACGGCGCCACACCGACAGCAATAAACGATAGGAATAGGCGTCCCCCAAAATCGTTGTCGAGATATGCCCCAATCCTTCAATCGATAAGTGATCGCCTCCTGCCCGAAACCCTGCACTTTAGCGTATTCGGCCATCTTGCGGCGCGCGATTTCCGAGGTCATTCCGCTAAATGGGCCGGAATTTACTAATCGTCCGTACTCAACGAAGGCGGCTTCCAAGCGTGGCGGCCGTTCCGGCGCACCCTCGGGCTCTATGACAACCGGGATCGGCAGGTCATACTTTTTTGCAAATTCGAAATCGCGCGGATCATGCGCCGGCACGGACATGATGGCCCCCGTGCCATAATCCATCAACACGAAATTAGCAATCCATATCGGCAGCCTCTCTCCAGAGAACGGATTTACGGCATAGCGACCGGTGAACAGGCCCTCTTTTTCAATATCAACCAGCAGTCGCTCGCTGCGCATCTTATTCTTCAGCTTGGCGACAAATTGACGGACCTCCGCCTGGTGTGGAACATGGGCGATCAAGTTTTCCAGCAAGGGATGCTCGGGCGAGATCAATATAGCATTGGCCCCATAGATCGTATCGATGCGAGTCGTGAATATGGCAATGGCGGTCTCGCCATTTTCCACAGGAAACCGGACCTCGGCGCCATCGGACTTCCCGATCCAATTTCTCTGCATTACCAGAACTTTCTCGGGCCACTGCGGCAGATGATAAGTTTCTTGAAGCAACTCCTCGGCATAAGCCGTAATCTTCAGCGCCCACTGCTCGAGCTGTTTTTGTTGAACGGGCGCCTCGGCATGCCGCCAGCAACAGCCATTAACCACCTGCTCATTAGCCAAGACCGTATTGCATTGGTCGCACCAATTCACCCATCCGGCTTTCTTGTAGGCCAGACCCCGCTCATACATTTTTACAAACAGCCATTGATTCCATCGATAGTATTCGGGAAGGCAAGTGGTTATTTCACGACTCCAGTCATAACTGATGCCCCAGCCCTGCAGTTGCGTACGAATTCGAGCAATATTGGTGAGCGTCCAAGTCTCGGGGTGCGTCTGATACTTCAGTGCTGCGTTTTCGGCCGGTAAGCCAAAGGCATCAAAACCGAAAGGGTGAAGCACATTGAAACCGCACAATCGTTTGTACCAGGCGTAGGCATCGCCAATGGCGTAATTACGCAGGTGGCCCATGTGAGCCGTTCCCGAAGGGTAAATAAACATTTCTAAGACGTAATATTTAGGCGCCGCACGGTCTTCCGTGACTTGGAAAACCTTCTCATCGGCCCATTTTTTTCGCCACTTTGTTTCAATGGTCTTAAAGTCGTAAAAATCTCTGGTTTTCATCATAAGTAGTATTGAAATGCTACGAAGGATTGACTCGCCGCCTGCGAATTCGTCTTGCACACGAACCACCACTTTACCATAGGCTCATGCCGGGCGGCAATACCTCAGGAATTCTCGCTCAGCGGAGCCGCTGCTGAGGGGGGATTCCCGCTTAATCCATTAACAGTTGCACGCGAGAACAACCTATGCTATAGTGCGGTTCTTGTAGGCGTTATAAAAGGATATTGTGTGGAAGCGCCCAAAGCAGATCTTAATAGTTCTCAGGAGCGATTTATGAAAATCTTGAATAAGAGATTCATGCTTATTATGGGGATTCTCCTTCTTGGTTTTGGGCTTACCGGCATCTCGGCCCAAAAGAAGGATAAGAGTTCCAAGAGTAAGGAGCCACCGTCTGAAACCAAGCCTGCTCCGAGAAAACCCCGGTACGTGCAACCCCAGCCGCAGCCGGATGAGTATGAGGACGATTATGACGATGCCGAATATGAACGCTTCAAGAAATTTTATGAAGAACGCGACACGGCTAAGAAAGTGGCCGGCTTAATCGACTATATCCAAAACGGAAAATCCTTGACGCTTAAGACGTATGCCATCGGCGCCTTCAGCCAAATATACCAAGATAATCTTAAAGCCGGTAACCCTGGGGTCATTGTTGAGGTTGCTGAAAAGTTCCTGAAGATTCCTCGGAACACTCTGCAGACTTTGGATAAGGAAGCTGAAAAGGTCAACAAAGAACGAGAGAAGCAGGCCGAGAAGATAAAAGAAGGGGAAAAGCCGGCCCAACTGGCTATCAGTGGAGACCGGACATTCTCGATGTTGGTGGCCGCGGCCGCCGACGCTTCCTACAAACTCAATGACAAACTTAAGACGGTCGAATGGGGAGAAAAGTATTTCGCCGAAACCCACAAGCCCGAAACGGCCTACATACTGGCTACCACTTACCGTGAATTGAAAAACGAGCCCAAATTCCTGGAATGGTCCAAGAAATCTTTAGAACTGAGCCGCGACAATCCTAACATTGTTACCGACCTGTCAGTAGATCTCTTCCGCTATTTTGCGGAGAAAAAGGAGAATCCAGAGGCGATTAAATACGCGGATCGGTTTATTAAGAGCCTTCCCCACACCAAGAAACCTGCGGCACTGACTGATGAGAAGTGGGAAATTTATAAGAACGCCAACTTGGCGGATGCTTATTTCCTGAAAGCCGAGGAGGTTTTTGCTCAAAAAAAATATAAAGAGGCTATCACCTCTTACGAACATGTTCTCAAATATGACAAGACGCGCGATAGCGCTCTCCTGCGCATTGGGTTCTGCTATTGGCACCTGCAAAACGGTGAGAAAGCTATGGAATTTTTCGCTTGTGGCGAAAAGATGAAAGGTCCCACCGAAAGTACGTGCCGTAGCGAGTTGGTCAAAATCTATAAATCTCTTCACAACGGGACGACCGTAGGTATTGAAAAAGTTTACAATCGCGCCCATTGTAAGTAAGATGGTTAGCGGACCCATCATGGCCGTTCAGGAAAAGGCGCTCACCTTGAGCGCCTCATCCACATTGATCTGAACCCCGCCTTAGAAAACCATGTCTAATCAAAAGTTAAGCGAAATTAATACAGTGAGCATGGGGAGTTCCTCATGCCCAGTTTGGGGCGTCCCGACGAATGAAAACGGCAACGACACGCCTGGGAGCGCCCCGACTACCGTCGGGGCAAGAGTGGGCGGGATTCGCCGGCAGAGATGCCGGCGCCACCAGTTATTTTCGGTGGGGAACTTTGATTTGACTAGGTAAGGCGCTTCATGTTAAGTTTTTAAAGGGTGTAGTGTAATTTGGAAAGGTTTGTGAAAATCAGTGAACATATTTGCGGTAGCCCTGGTCGAGGGCAACGAGCTAACGGGCGGCTTATTCTACTTAATTAAGAGTTCCGGATTAACGGCGCAATCCATTCTGGTAATCCTCCTCGTGGCATCCATATTCTCTTGGGCCATCATGCTGAAAAAGTTGCGAGTTTTTGGCCGCGTCCGCAAGGAATCCTCCGATTTCATACAGATATTTCGCCACAGCAATAAGCTCTCGGAAATCCGCGAAGCCTGTGACGACTTTAATCGAACTCCTCTGGCTTCGGTGTTTCAAGCCGGTTACACCGAACTCTGCGAGCAGATACGAGCGGCCGGATATGCGGTGGGCAATCCCAGTCCGGAAGTCGCCCCGCGCGGCGCCAAAATCAAAAGTTTGACCGGTGTGGAACGCTCGCTGCAACGCGCCGCCGCCGCTGAGCTGACAACGCTCGAACACGGGATCAACTGGCTGGCCACCATAGGATCGGTCACTCCTTTCATCGGGCTGTTCGGTACGGTGCTTGGAATCGTGAATGCTTTTCAGAGCTTAGGCGTTGGCGGAACTACTACGGTGCAGGCCGTGGCGCCGGGAATTTCGGAAGCGCTGATCACTACGGCCGGAGGACTATTTGCCGCCGTCCCCGCCGTGATCGGGTATAATTACTTTGTTCACCGCCTGCGCGCCATCGGCGCTGAGCTCGATGATTTTTCCTTAGAATTTACCAACGTGATCGAAAGGAATTTCACCTAATCATGGCCTTCGTGACGACGCAAGGGAAAGTCCAGTCGGCTCTCTCGGAGATCAATGTAACCCCGCTGGTCGACGTCATGCTCGTATTGCTGATCATCTTCATGGTGACGGCGCCGATCCTCCAAACCGGTATCGACGTCGAGTTGCCGCGCACGCGCGCCGGGAGCAAGGTCAATCCCGAGCAGCACATTATAATTTCACTTAATAAGGATAATTTACTTTATTTTCGATCGGAGCCGGTAAACGTTCATGAGCTGGGCGAACGGCTATTACATGAGATAAAGGATCCCAAGGAACATATCTTTGTCCAAGCCGATGGGGATGTAAAGTACAAGACGATTGTCCAAATTTTCGATGCGATCCGCGCCGCGGGGTTTGCCAAGATTGATCTAGTTACCAAGCCCATGGATGAGAAGAGACGTCGCTAAGATGGAGGTCGGACGGCCGGCGCCAACGACCGCTTTTCCAAAATCTCGTAGGTCCTTTGGCACTCCCAGGCCGTGCGTGAGCCCTGCATATGTCAAGAAGTGAAGTTTTGGTTGGGAGGGTTGAGGAGGGCAGTTACTGGACGACTGTGCTGGGGTCAGCCTTCGGGCATTTGTTTTTTTTAGTGGCTGTCATAACCATTCCCATGCTCTTTCCCGGCACGCCGCTGACTCCAGGAAGCGGCGGCGGCGGCGGCGGCAGCGAAGAAGGAATTATTCCCATTGGGTTAACTGATAGTTTGGGTGGTGGGGCCGGCACTTATAAACCTACATTGAAACCACAGCCGCCGTCGGTCGAAATGCCGCAGCCGAAACCGTCTCCGGCGGACCCTGAGGCCATCCCTTTACCGGATCCGTTGGACAAGCCCAACAAGTCTAAGAAGCCGAAAGCGGCGTTGAATCGAATCGAGCCTAAATATAAAATTAAGAGTTCTGTGAAACTCCCTAAAGAGTATGTGGGGGCGCCGACCGGACCCGGCGCCGGCGGTGTGGCGGGGCTCGGCTCAGGACCCCACGGGGTCGGAATCGGTTTTGGCGACGGCAGCGAGGGCGGCAGCGGTCTTGGCGATTCTTGGTATGCACGACAGGTTGAGCGCCGAATCGGACAAAATTGGTTGCGCGGCTTGGTAGGCAGCGTTCCGCCGGGAAAATTCACGACCCGAATTACTTTCTACGTGCGAGATAATGGGGCTATAGACCGAGTCAGCATGGATCAATCGAGTGGCATTTCGTCGTTGGATGATTCGGCGAGACGGGCCATTCATGCATCGAACCCTTTGACGCCACTGCCCACGGAGATGCGAGGAAAGCCGGTGAAGTTTACTGCGGTTTTTGAATACCCGCCGCCGAGGTAACCGCGGCCGGTTTGCGCTGACCCTACACGGGCCGCGGCTCCCCCGTTCTACGCGCCAATTGCCATTCAGCGTTCGCAAACGGGGGCAAGCTCAAGAATGGAAATGCGAGACGCCTAATAGATCCGAGCCCAGCAGTGTGAGGAAACATGAGATTAAGACCAGTCTTTATCGTTATCGCAATCTTAGTGCTTGGTGTGAGTTTGACGGGATCCCAGAAACGCCTCCGCGCTAAGCAGTCGCCGAAGAGCCCGACGGCGCAGAAAAAACTCGACGCGGCCTCCCCGAAGCCTGACGATAAGAAGACCGAAATTAGGATTCCGCTGACTGAATTCACGCGCATCGCTATGCCCGATTTCCAACCTCGTGGCGACAACCCGGCGGTCCGTGAAATGGTGAAGACCGTCAACGAAGTCCTGTGGAACGATCTCAAATACTCCAGCTTCTTTGAAATGCCGAGCAAAAGCTTCTACCCGCTGCGGTCCATAGCGGATCCCGGCACGATTAATTACGACGAATGGCGCGCTCTGCAACCCCGTCCCGATTTTGTCATTGTCGGCAACGTGCAGATAATCGGCAGCGAAGTGGTCCTTGAAGGATGGGTGCTCGATGCGCAAAAAGGCGCCGAGGCCTTCGGCAAGCGCATACGCGGCGGCAGCGATCAAGTGCGGGACGTGGCGCATCGTTTCTCGGATATTTTGGTTTACCAGTTAACTGCCGGCGCCTCACGCGGGATTGCTGCTACCAAGCTCGCCTATGCGTCCTCTCCGCGACGCGGCGGCAACCGAGAGATCCATTTGATGGACTACGATGGCGGAAATCCCCGGCCATTTTCAAAGACCAGCGCCGATAACACTTTTCCCGATTGGGCTCCCGACAATAACCGAATTGCCTTCGGCAGCCGCCGGGCCATTGGATTTCAAGACATCGTCATCATCTCCACGGTGGACGGGACCAAGCAGCCCTTCCCCACTTTCAATTCATTTGCCGGTAGCCCCGGCTTCTCGCCGGACGGCAAGCGCATCGCCTTTGCGCGGCGAACTCCTGAGACCAATGCGATTGACATATACGTGGCGGATGTGAACGGCAAGAATATGACTAACTTGACCAATAGCCGCAGCATTAATACGTCGCCCTGTTGGAGTCCCTACGGGCGGCAAATGGCTTTTGTGTCGGATCGCACCGGGGTTCGCCATATATACATCATGGATTCCGACGGATCCAATCTGCGCAAGGTGCTAAATGAAGGGGGGAACGCCGACTCGCCCGATTGGTCGCCGGACGGACAACGAATCGCTTTCACATGGCGTCCGCAGAAAGGTATGTTTCAAGACATATATGTCATGGAAGTCGCTACGGGAAAGATCTTCCAGTTAACCGTTAACGCCGGCAACAACGAGAGCCCATCCTGGGCGCCGGACGGCAAGCATTTAGTATTTCAATCGGACCGCGTGGGTGACAGTCACATTTATTCCATGCTGTCCGATGGAACGGAGCAACGTCGACTGACCTGGTCGGGCGTTAATACGTCGCCCGCCTGGTCTAAATATTACGACATCGGCTTACCGGCCTCGCCGGGTTATCCGGCCGCTTTGATACGGTAATGCCGTGTATATTTTTAGAAAAGGAGCGATGAACGAAGCGTCCAAGCATGCCATAGCCTGCCAAGCTCGTTGATCGTTCTTCAAGGTGCTTTCACATCAACAGGAGGAATAGCAGGGATGCGAACAGGAACATTTCGATTTGTTTTGCTTTGGAGTTTCTTGACGGTATTGGTCGCGTTGACCATAGTCGGATGCGGCCCCAAGAAAGTGGCGGTGACACCGCCGAAACCTTCGGAAACGATACCGGCCCCTACCGGTCCGCCGCCGTCGCTGACACTTATTGTTTCTCCCAGTGCCATTGAAAAAGGGCAAAGCGCGACGCTTACATGGAACGCCGGAAATGCCCAGGCCGTTACGATTGATCCGATCGGCCCGGTAACCACGTCAGGCTCCAAGACCGTTTCTCCGGAAACTTCCACTACTTATATGGGCCGCGCCACCGCGCCCAATCAAACGGCCGCAGAAGCCACCGCCCGGTTGACGGTCGCAGCCCCGTCCGTCGACTCGGGATCCGGCCGGTCATCGAGTATGGACGAGAAAGGGCTTGACTGGGAGAAAGACGTCCGCGAAATACACTTTGATTACGACCGTTATGAAATACGGCCGGAAGATCAGAATTTACTCAAAAAGAACGCTGGGGTTTTCAAAGGCTCCGCCTATGCGACCGTGATTATTGAAGGCCACTGCGACGAGCGCGGGACGGAGGAGTACAACCAGGCGCTGGGCGACCGGCGCGCTACAGCTACCAAGGAGTATCTGGTTAAGCAGGGTGTGTCTGCCAATCGTATGACTACGGTGAGTTTTGGTGAGTCCAAGCCGCTGGATCCGGGTCATAACGAAGCTGCGTGGGCCAAGAATCGCCGAGCGCATTTTTCAAAGAAATAAATCGTGAAAGGATAATCAATGCGGGCTGGGGTTGGTAGAATCCGGCATGGCTCCGCCGGCGCGTGCAAGGGGTTTCTCCAATCCCAACGACCCCAAGCGTTGATTGAGGCCATGGCTGAGTCATGGGACGGGTATTCTTTCCCATAAGATTTGAAAGGTTGTGGGCGAGCGAAGCCTTCTATGGCCACCCTGGGATGATTCTTGATGCGAAGGCGATGGTCCAACCGTCGCATACCCTTGGCCGTGGTCCAATGCCGGCCCGGCGCGCCTGCCTCGTATGAGTAGTTCATAGGCTTACAGGAGCGCCACGACGTATGAAAACAGAACCGCCTGCGGTAGCGGGCGGGTGGCCGCGCCGGGTAGGCCGGGGCGAGACATACCCGGTCGCTACCGCTCCCGGTTCTGTTTCGCCGGAGTTATATTCAGCGGAGACGCTAGGGCAAGACCTTGTCTGCCGTGGCAAGGAGTGTATTCAAGGAGAGGCAATGCTTAGAAGATACGTTCTCGCGTCGTTTTTTTGTATTGTTTTAACGTCGGCCCTGGCGGCCGGAACTAAAGAGCAGCTTATACAGTTGCAGACCGACGTGCTGGATTTGCAGACCAAACTGGTCAGCTTGCAGAAGAACACGGATGCTAATGCCAAGCTGGTGCGGGATCTCCTCATACAGATCAAGGATGACCTCGGATTAGCCGCCACGGCGGTTAAGGACATTAATAAGCGAATGCTTAAACAGGAAGGGGAGGCCGACGCCAACTACACTGACTTAATCAAACAGATTCGCGCGTTGGGAGAGAAACTTGATGACGGCAATCAACGCTTGTCGGTATTGGCCGATAAGTTCGACAAGATGCGATTAAAAGAGGAGCCGGCAAAGCCCGGCGTCGTAAACGCGCCGCCCGCCGATGAGCTCTATACCAACGCGTACAAGGACTTCCTCTCGACCGCTTTTGATCTATCGCTGCAAGAATTTCAGGACTTCCTACGCTTCTACCCGAACAGCGACCGCGCCCCCGAAGCACAGTATTACATTGGCGAATCCTACTATGGGCTGAAGCGTTATGGCGAAGCCATCAAGGCGTTTGCAGAAGTGACGGCCAAGTATCCAACGGCCGCCGTCAACGCCCCGGCCTTGCTCAAAGCCGGCCTCGCCCATTTTGAGCTTGGCAATCGTCCGGACGCCATCAATCGCCTGCAGACCGTCATTGAGAAATATCCGGAAGCGCCTGAAGCCAGTATAGCGAAAAAGCGCCTTGAGCTCATGGGCGTGGGTTTGAAACCGGCGGCCCCCAGCCGACCTAAACCCGGGAGATCAACGACCAAACGGCGCAGCTAAGTACTTTGGTAACTGTTCACGGGGATCGGGGGTCAGGGATCAGAGGCTGAGGGCCTGGGGGTGCCGATGACTAATAGGAATAATCGTGATTTAGAGATAGGGTAGTAGGGCGGATGCTAAACGGATTGCGAAAGTCTTTGGAAAAGAAACCCAAGCAAGATTGCCCGATCCCTGACGCCTGACCCCTGTGAACAGATACAAGGTTTCTTATGAATATTCTCGATGCTCTCCTACAAATGCGCGCCACGGATCCGCAAGATATGCATGAGCGGATTTATCAAACGCCGGAACAACTCAAACAAGCTTTGCAAATCGGCAAAGCCGCTCCGCTGGATCTTCGTGGCCGGTTCGTGCGCGCAATCCTGGTGACGGGACTGGGCGGATCGGCCATCGGCGGCGATTTTGTCCGCTCTTATTTGATCAATGACCTGAACACGCCGCTGCTGGTAAACCGTGATTACTTTTTGCCGGCCTTCGTCGACGAGCACTGCCTTGTTATGGTTAGCAGCTATTCCGGCAATACCGAGGAGACGCTGTCGGCCTATGAGGATGCGCGCCGTAAACAGGCCATCATAGTGTGCATCACTTCCGGCGGCCAACTGGAAGCCCGGGCGCGGCAGCAAGGATTTCCCATCATCAAGATCCCTGGCGGCTCACCGCCGCGCGCCGCCTTCGGTTATTCCGTCCTTTCCTTGCTCTGTTGTTTGATGAGCAGCGGCTTGATCGGCGATCAAACCGTCGAAATTGAGAAAGCTATCCAACTTATCACGACCCTGCGCGAGCGGTACCGGCGTGAAACCGCTACTACGGAAAATCCCGCCAAGCAGTTGGCGCTCGCCGTCGGCGATTCCATTCCGCTCATATACGCCCCGACTACGCATTATGACGCCGTCGCTACTCGTTGGAAAGGCCAAATTTGTGAAAACGGCAAGCGTATGGCCTTTGCCAATGTCTTTCCGGAGCTCAACCACAATGAGATGGTCGGGTGGGAGCTTCCGGCGGCCGCGCTGAAAGGCCTGACGGTGATCATGCTGCGCGATCGCTCGGCGCACGGGCAAGTGCAGAAGCGCATGGAAATCACTCAGGAAAAGATTCAATCCGTCGCGCGAAGTGTCGTCGAGGTATGGAGCGAAGAATCGAGTCTGCTGGCGCGTTTGTTGGCTATGGTTTTTTTAGGCGATTATGTAAGTTACTACTTGGCCATGCTGAGCGGAGTGGACCCCACGCCGGTCGCGGTCATTGATGATCTAAAGAATCGTTTGCAGGCGAAGTGAGCGATGGGGCCCCGCGGATGGAGGGTATGATTTCCGTACGATGTACTCATGATGGTCGTAAGTTATGTCCGAACCGACGTACCGATGAGCCCTGGCGGGGCGGCCTGTTTATAGAATAAAGGCATCGGAAATAAGCGCCAAGCTCCGTAGGAGCGGCCTGTGAGCGGCGATAAAGATGAACAGGTCGCTCCTACGGAGCTTGGCTTCCACGGCCAATACCTGGGCTATAAACAGGTCGCTCCCTACGGGGCTTACATCGTGCCGAGGTCACACCGCGGATGGCAGAGGGCCACTCTTTCAACCTAACGGCATGGAACTCTGGATTGATATTTTGGCATTCGTAACCTTGGTTGGTTCCGGCTCGTCCAGTTTTAGGAGAGAACTATGGTAAATCCGGCAATGTTTCGTGAATACGACATTCGCGGTATATCGGAAACGGATCTTAACGACTCGGCGGTAGAACAACTCGGCAAAGGCATCGGAACGTACATGCGCCGTGCCGGCAAGCGTAACATCTCGTTGGGACGCGATTGCCGCTTAAGCTCCGAGCGGCTGCGCAACGCCCTGAGCCGCGGACTGAACGCCACCGGCGTCGACGTAACCGACATTGGCGAGTGTCCCACGCCGGTCACTTACTTTTCCCTTCACCACTTGAACTTGGAAGGCGCCGTCATGATCACCGGCAGTCACAACCCGCCAAACTATAATGGATTTAAAATCTGCGTGGGGCATGCGGCCATCTATGGCGATCAGATCCAAGCCGTCCGCCACATTATTGAGCGTGGCGATTTCATCTCGGGCCAAGGCCAACTGACCTCTTACGATATTCTCACCCCCTATAAGGAATATCTCATCAGCCACTTCAAGCTGCGCCGGCCCATTCGTATGGTGGTGGATGCCGGCAATGGCATGGCCGGCAACGTGGCGCCCGCGGTGTTTAAGGCTTTGGGCTGCCAGGTTACCGAATTGTTTTGCACCCTGGACGGGACTTTTCCTAACCATCATCCGGATCCCACGGTAGTAGCCAACATGCAGGAAACCATTAAGAAGGTTTTGGAAATTAAAGCCGAGGTCGGCATTGCCTACGATGGCGACGCTGACCGCATCGGTGTTGTAGACGACAAAGGCAACATTATCTGGGGCGACCGGCTGTTGATTCTTTATGCGCGCGCGGTGCTTCAGCGCCTTCCCGGCGCGCCGATTATCTCCGAAGTCAAAGCCTCAAAAACCCTTTATGATGATATCGCTAAGCATGGCGGGCGGCCCATCATGTGGAAGACCGGGCACTCTCTGATCAAAGCCAAAATGAAGGAAGAGTATTCACCGCTGGCCGGCGAGATGAGTGGTCACATGTTTTTTGCCGATCGCTACTTCGGTTATGATGATGCGATATACGCGTCCTGCCGACTTCTGGAAATTCTGGATAATTCCCCGCAAAAGCTATCCGACCTGTTGAATGATGTCCCCAAGACCGTGGTCACTCCGGAAATTCGCGTCGATTGCCCCGAGGAGAAAAAGTTTAAACTGGTCGCCCGGCTCCAGGATTATTTCAAAACGAATAAATTCAATGTAGTGGATATCGATGGCGTGCGTGTGCTGTTTGACGACGGCTGGGGCCTGGTACGAGCTTCGAACACGGGGCCGGTGCTGGTGTTGCGTTTTGAAGGACCCACCGAGGCTCGCGTACAGGAAATTCGCAACTTGATTGAGGGCAAGTTAAGAGAATTTCAATCAAGCTAACGGCCGACGCAGCGCTCGATTATTCAGCCGCCGGCATCTTTTATTCGGGGGAACGTTGCCAAACGTGCTCCACGAAATTTTTCGTAACTGTTCTGGACGGTCTCCGGCCGGTCCCCGAAGGGGACCTTGTTAATAGCCGTGGGTGGCGCACCGCGCCACCCACGGAATGCCACCACCCCCGGCCGGACCCTGAAAGGGTCCACGTAAGGTTCGGTGTGGGTGGACGACTGCGACCCTTTCAGGGTCGGCCCGCGTGGGGGTTACGGTCCGGGGGTGGCGTTTCGCCACCCCCGGCTATTAACAAGGTCCCCTTCGGGGACCGGAAGCCGCAGGGCCACCTTTTGTCGATGGGCTCATCAGCGGAACCTTTGAACAGACACCATTTTTCTTAAGCGCGCGGAACCTTTATGAAATTCGTCAAGCTGCACGGTCAAGGCAATGATTTCTTGGTGACTCTGGCAGAAGCGCTCGGGCGGGAGTCGCATGATATGGCGGCGCGTGCTCGGGCGATCTGTGATCGGCACACCGGGGTCGGCGCCGACGGGTTGATCCTTGTACGGGAATGTCACGACGCGATCGCCGATTTTGAAGTTCGCATTTTTAACGCCGACGGCAGCGAGGCGGAAGTTTCCGGCAACGGAGTCCGTTGTGTAGCAGCGTACTTGCACTATGCTCAGCTAAGCACACGGCCTCGATTGGCGATTCGCACGGCCGTGGGAACCATGATTCTGCGACTTCTTGAAAGTCGCGGACGCGCGTATCGCTTTGAAAGCGATATGGGTGCCCCGATTATGGCTCCGCAGGAAATCCCCTTCACGGGGGAAGGCTGCAATGATCGTGTGGTGCATTATCCCCTGCCGATTGGAAATGAGCGCTTGTGGATCACGGCTACATCGATGGGCAACCCGCACTGTGCGGTGTTTTGCGACGATCTTGATGAAGCGTTCATCAATCGGGTCGGACCAATACTGGAGCGGCATACGGCCTTTCCCCGCCGGACCAATGTCGAATTCATAAAGACGCTCAACCGGCAAGCCATTGCCGTTCGTTTCTGGGAGCGTGGCGTTGGGCGAACGCTGTCATCGGGCACCGGCTCGTCCAGCGCCGTCGTGGCCGCTGTCCTTAACGGCCTCACCGACACGCAGGTTACGGTTCAAACACTCGCCGGTCCGCTGGAAGTTGAGTGGCGGGAGCGTGAGCATGTCTTCCTCACCGGGCCGGCCGAAGTGGTTTGCCAGGGAGAGTATTTGGTTGAGGACGCGCCGTAGCCTTTTTTGCACTATCATTGTAACTACTCAGGCAATGAGTCTCAGCCCCGTAGGGGCGGCCTGTTTGTAGTAGCGATTCCACTGGTAGGTCTAAAGCTCCGTAGGAGCGACCTGTCCGGACGCATTCTGCGACGAAATCAACCTTACACAGGCCGCCCCTACGGGGCTTGTTCGAACTCACGCATGGATTCTTGCTATAAACAGGCCGCTCCGACGGAGCTAAAGGCACTGGCTGAGTAGTTACCTATCATTAACCATCATGACATCACAAACTCTGCTGGACTATTTCAAAGAAAGATCGGCGGCCGCCTTGGATTTGGCGAGACGGTTTGTCGAAATGGAGTCGCCCACCGCTGACAAGAACCACGTGGACGCCTTCGGCGCCTACGTGGCGGAGGAGTTTCGCGCGCTGGGCACAGAGATAGAAGTAATCTCACAGACCACGGCCGGCAACCATCTGTGCTTTAACCTGGTTCCGCCGGCGGCGGCCACCGAGACGGGACCCATTCTAATACTGGGGCACCTCGATACGGTATGGCGCTTCGGCGAGATCACCAAGCGGCCATTCCGTATCGAAGGCGGACGCGCTTATGGACCCGGATTGTTTGATATGAAAATGAGCCTGGCACTCCTGCACATGATCCAACAGGCGCTCCGTGACGGCCGGCTGCGTCCTCGACGCGCCATCCGTGTGCTGATAACCTCCGACGAAGAGGAGGGCAGTCTTACGTCGCGCGCCTTGATCGAAAAAGAAGCCGCCGACTGCCACTTTGTTCTGGTGCTGGAGCCGCCCTTGCCCGATTATCGAGTAAAAACCATGCGGAAGGGTGTTGGCCGATTTCACATAGCCGTCAAAGGACGGTCGGCGCACGCCGGGATTGACCATGAAAAAGGGGTCAACGCGATTGAGGAATTGTCGCACCAGATCATTACCCTGCAAAGTCTGACGGACTATGGGCGAGGCATTACGATTAATGTGGGCGTCGTATCCGGCGGAACGGTCCCCAACGTAGTGCCGGCGGAAGCCGAAGCGGTTGTGGACGTGCGCGTGTCGGCCTTGACGGATGGTGAAGAAATTGCCAAACGGATCTTTGGTTTGAAACCGGCACATACTGGTGCAATGCTTACGATAACCGGGGGAATGAACCGTCCGCCGCTGGTGCGCACGCCCGCCATTGTCCATCTATATGAGAAGGCGCGTGACTTGGCACAGGAGATTGGTCTGTCGTTGGGCGAAGGCGCCACCGGTGGCGGCAGCGACGGGTGCTTTACGGCGGCCTTGGGCATTCCTACACTCGATGGTCTCGGTGTTGACGGGCGCGGAGCGCATGCGCTTGACGAACATATAGTCGTGGCCGACATCCCCTACAAGGCCACCTTGCTGGCGCGCCTCATCGAGACGCTCTAATAGGAAATGATAAATTATTGTAACTACTCAGCTCATGGAGGTGGTTCTGTATCGGCTGGGTGCCCTAAGGCGTGGGTGGTAGAACAATTACGAAATTTGAAATCAGGAATCGCGGGGAAACCCGGAGGCTTGATCGAAGGCGTAGCTGAGCAGTTGCCTAAAATTTTCGTAAAGGTTCAACCCATACACCGCGTAGCGGCGATTGAACGTAGGCCGGCCTTTCAAGGCCGGCACCGACAGCCCCAGCACCTGACGGCGTCGCATAGCGACGGTTGATCCGGCGCCGCCTACTGGAGTTTGAACATTTGTTGAGGATATACGAGAGGCTATTTGGATGCGCTTAAGCCATGTAAAATCTGTGATCAAAATCCTAGCTTTCTTCGCCGCGTTGGCAGGTTCGCTTAGTAATACAAGAGGCGCAGTGGTAGCGCCGCCGCAATTATACGTCGGCCCGGAAATCATACTGACCCTGGAGTTCATCAATTCCAGCGCGGTCATTTTGAATGTAATCAATTTGAGCGACCATGCCGTTTTGTTTGAACCCAAGAATCTCATTTTCAAAAGCCGTGCGGGGCTGCGATCGATTGGACAGGTTATCGACATGCCGGAGACGGACAATCGCGGAAACACCTGGAAATATCGGGCCACGTTTCTGATTCTGCCACGCGCCTCGCAAGGGTTTACCGTACGCGGCGCCTTACAAGGGATAACCGAACTGGAGAGCGTGTTGGTTAAGTTTGGCGGGCGACGCTATTACTTGGCCATGGTTGCGCAAACCGAGTTTGACCACTTGGCGGCAAAGATCAGCGATATTGACCTGGCCGCAACGGACTTTACCAAGCTTTTTGATCAGCTCAAGATTCCTACGCTGGGCAAACAAACCTTCCCGACGGGCCCCGCCGCCGCCGAGGAGGACACCCGAGGCTTGATTACCGCCGAGGGAGTAAATCCGCCCAGAGTCGTCACGAAACTTCCCGTTCCGTTGACGGAGTCGGCGCGCAAAGGCGGCCTGCGCGGGCCCATCAAAGTTTCCGGACTGGTGACCCGAGACGGCGACTGGCTGAACGCCAAGGCGATTGGGGAAGTAGGTTATGGAATGAAAGAACGCGTACTGGAATCCGTAAAGAATAGTTGGCGGTTTCTACCGGCCACTAAAAACGGCGAGGTGGTCGACGCCACCGTTACCATCGTCGTGGACCTGCTGATAAAAGAGTGAACGATGAACCCTGAAGTCAAACCAAGCCTCCATTGCTCATCGTCCACTATTCTATTGTTTTAATTTCTAGAGATTTACTTGAAGAGTTGCGCAAACTTGAGGGCCATGCCCATGTCGCCCTTCAGCTTAAGACGACCGGTCATGAAAGCCATCTGATGATTAAGCTTGCCGGTAAACATGTCAACATGATCTTTTGAGTTCAAGGTGAAGGTCACTTTTGGAGTCGGGTGCACGCCCGCTTCTACCTTGCAAGTGCCATCATTGATTTCGGCGTACCACTGCCCGCCGCCATCACCGACTATGTCAAACTGGTAAACCACCTGAAGACCTTTGGCGGCCGCGACTTGAAAGCGCGCCGACAGATCTTTCATTACCTGATCCGAGGTCAACACATCACTCATAATTAATCTCCTTCATTAGAATTGACGACACAAAAGCCATATTCTACACGAAGCGCCGGCGCGCGACAATAGCAAATTCAGTAGCCCAATGGATTTCTCCTCCTCTCCGAAAATAACCCCGGCGAAACAGAACCGGGAGCGGTAGCGACCGGGTGCGCCGCGGCCTGCCCACCTCGGCCATCCTCTCGCCACCACCGGCGGTCACGGCACCTCATGGTTTTTTCTTCGGGGCCGTCAACACGTGGTCAGGAACAACGGCAGGCCGGCTTTGCTGGAATAATTGGGCCGATAGCGATTGGTGTTGTACAGTGTAGCCACATCAACCTGGCGGGGTCCGGCCATGGGCTCCGGTATATCGGCGGCGGCATACTTGCCGGATTGAATGGCGGTCATTTTTCCATGTACGCGATCGCTGATTAAATCCACGGCGATGTTGGCAAAGGTCGTGGCGATCAGTTTGTCCATGAAATCCGGCTCGCCGCTCCGTAAATCATAAGTTAAATCGCTAATCACCGTCTCTTCGCCCGTCAGTTTCCTTAATTGATCGCCCAGCGCCTCACCAATGTTACCCTTCTTACGATGGCCGTAAGCGTCCGCGTCGCCGTACTCGATGACCGCGTTGCCGGACCACACGGCGCCTTCGGAAATCACGACTAAAGCATAGTTGCTTGGATTATTGCGTTTGTCTTCCATTAACAGATCGGCCAGATGCCTTAGATCAAATGGATATTCCGGAATCAGGCAGCGTATCGAGGTGGCGTAAGCCGTATACAGCGCGGTAAATCCGGAATCACGCCCGAATATACGGAAAATTCCGATACGCTCGTGCGAGCCGACGGTAGTTCTTTGCCGGGTGATGGCCATGCTGGCCCGTGTGATAGCCGTAGCAAAGCCGATACAGTATTCCGTATTGCGCACGTCATTATCCATAGTCTTGGGTATGGCAATAACCGGAAACCCTTGCCCATGCAGCAAACTGGCGTAGCTAATAGTATCGTCGCCGCCAATGGCCACGAGGCACTCAATGCCTAGCCGCTCCAGATTGTTTAGAACAACATCCGTAAGATCATAAATGTTCTCTTTGACGATCTTCAAGCGGCTCTTTTGGTCGCGCAGATAAGCGGGTAATCGGGATTCCGACACGCGGCCCGGATGCGCGCGCGACGTGTGCAGTATGGTGCCGCCCGACCGATCGATGGTGCGGGTGTTTTGCCGCGTCAGCGGCATCAGATATTGAGGGTCCTCGCCCTGGTCGTTCAGGTTCATATGGGTCAATCCTTCCCATCCCAGACGGATTCCCAGGACACGTCGATCTATTTCACTGGCTCGATATACCACAGATTTGATAATTGAGTTCAAGCCGGGAACGTCGCCGCCTCCAGTTAATATACCAATCAGCCCTTGTCTCATAGTCAAACCTCAGAAGATCAGAAATCAGACGATCTTAATTCTTATGATGTCAAGCCGTATTCACCGTTAGAAAAGTACCAAAATATGCCCCCCAGCACAAGACGGCTGTAGCGAAGCCGCACACTGCGCGGAAGACCCACTTAGACCTTGATGCGATCAGCGATGGGCGATGGCCACGGTCCGCCTACGGCCTGTGCCTGATGATGGCTTGCGATACTTTTTCGCTATACTAACCGTTTTCAGCCACAGCGGCCCATTGTAGTATTCCCGGAGTGCCGCAGAGAATTTTTTTCGTAAGTGCTCAGAGCGGTGGCCGACCGGTCCCCGAAGGGGACCTTGTTAATACCTGAATTTTGCACGAGAATCACCAGGATCGTCTGGAAACAAGGCTTCAGCGTTGTTTTACGCTGATTAGCTGAGAACGCACAGTCATCGCTAAGTTACCCTCCGTGGTGATGATCGTCCGTGCAAAAATTTT
>JACOSC010000264.1 GCA_016179055.1 Acidobacteriota bacterium | reverse complement strand
CTCATTGGTCACAGCCTATGCAACGGCGCGTCAATCCTCGACGAGGTGAACCATCAACTGGAGAGCCGGATGCGGGAGATCCGCCAGTCCGGTTCGGAGGGAGGGGGAGCCGAAACCAATCGGTTCTCCCTACCCCTATATTAAACTACATCAATTCCTGCCGAAAAGGCCTCTCTGTCCCACGACAGCTTAGCTCGACCGATCACTCCGTCACCGTCGCTAACTTCCGCAACTGTCTCTTAGGCGCGCGAAAGGGAACATTGACGACCAGCGTATTATAATTTTGGGCGCGGCTGATCGACACTTCAATGTCTCCCTTGTCCACTTTCACGTGCTTAGAGATCACGCGCAGTAGCTCATCCCGGAGCGTATCCAGCAAGCTAGCCGGCAACGAGGATCGGTCCTGTATTAACACTAGCTTCAAGCGGTTTTTGGCCGTTTCGCTAGAGGAGGACCCGTTGCGTCGAAATATAAAATCCAATAGATTCACAGTGTCTTTCCCTTTCTATGATGGCGACCACCCCGAGGTGGTACGCCAAAGGAGAAACCGACAACAACGAGAAGAAACCACGCGACAAACATAGCACTGGCAGGTTCACGACCCGGCGGCGCGCGGAGCATTCGTCTGAGGAACCACCCGCGGCCATCGACTGCGGCCGCGGGAACGCCGTCGGGTTTGACCCACCTAGGCCGGATGCGTGTCGTTGGCGCCAAAGAAAAAGTGCTTCAACTTGTTCATCACGCCCGCCCCGTTTACGGATGCTTCAACGGGCCTTGGCGCAACCACTTCCTCACCCAGGAGGCGACGCGCAATCGTTTTGAAAGCTTTGCCGGCCACGGAAGCTGGATTAAAGATAGCCAGCTCTCCGCAATTGGTCGAGACAATAATCTTCTCGTCATCCGGAACCACGCCGAGCAGGCTGATGGCCAGAATTTCCGTCACATCACCGGTACTCATCATCTCGCCACGTTTAACCATGGCTGGCTTCAAACGGTTAATGATCAGTTGTAATTTTTCTTTACTGGCGTTTTCCAGAAGACCAATAACACGGTCGGCGTCGCGCACGGCGGACACTTCCGGCGTGGTCACCACGATAATCTCATCGGCGGCGGCGATGGCGTTTTGAAACCCTTGCTCGATGCCCGCCGGACAATCGATGATCACGTAGTCAAACTTCTGCTTAAGCTCTTGGCCGATGCGCTTCATGTCATTGACGCTGACTGCATTCTTGTTACGCGACTGCGAGGCAGGCAACATGTAGAGTCCCTGAACGCGCTTATGCTTGATCCAGGCTTGTTCAAGGCTAACCGCGCCTTCCGCGACGTTGACAATATCGTAAACGACGCGGTTCTCCAGTCCCATGACGACATCCAGATTGCGCAGGCCGATATCGGTATCGACGGCAATGGTGCGTTTACCGGCCAGCGCCAGCGAGGCGCTGAGATTGGCGCTCGTTGTGGTTTTTCCGACGCCACCCTTGCCGGAGGTGATGGTAATGATCCTGCCCATGTGCTACTCCTTTGCCCCGCCGGCTCTTCCGGCAGCGGCGTATGAACGCTCGCAGCGTTGCGGGCGTTGGTAGATCTATTCCCTTGACGGCTTGTCTGCGGCCTCCGCAGAGGAACTTCGAAGATTCATTTTGAGTGGAATACTTTTCTTATTGGTTGGCCACGCTTCTACAACGATGGTGCCATTTTCAATTTTGGCAACCTCCGGCAGCGCATCGTGCCCTTCCGCGGCCAGCAGATTTTCACGCGGCGAGCGCGTAATATGATCGCCGATGCGAAGCTGGCTCGGGGCCATATGCAGAGCAAAAATACTGGCCAGAGGATCCCCCGCCGCTCCGGCACTGGCCGTCCCGCGCAGCGACCCCCAGATCAATATGTCGTGACCGGCCACGACTTCGGCGCCGGGATTAATATCGCCAATGAGAATAATGTTCCCCGCATAATTGATCACTTGTCCGGAACGTAGCGTACGTTTGACCAGCAGCGTCTTAGCCGGCGCGTGCGCATCGCCGGGCTGGATCTTGACGCTCGTACGAGGCAGACGGGCTCCGGCGCGGCCGCGGGAAGCTGTGGGAAAGACTTCCGCCGTGGTCGCATCTAAGACCTTTTCAGCGTGGGAGATTTGATCGGACTCGGAATCGCGGGAAGAGTCGGGAATGCGGGGAGCGAGGAGAGTCGCTAGCGATGCCGGCTTGATCTTTTCATCTGGCCCCATCCCGCACAGGGCATGGAACGTCATCCCGAAGCGAGCGAGAATGTCTCGAAGTGCGTCCAAGTCGGCCAGGGTGAGTAGTCGCGGGCCGATCTCGAGGATTACCTTGCTGCCACGGAAGAAACCATCGGAACTTTTGAGCTGAGCTTCAAGGTGGTCGATTAATTGCTCGAACGGCTCTCCCCAATCCAGACTAAGCATTAGGTCACCGTTGACGCCCTTAAATTGTATAGGACTATCGGACATAGTCATGCCTTTCGCCATCACCTTCGTTGCAAGCCGCGTACTATAGATGCGTGGCCTTAGGATGATACACGTTCAGCGCGAATTATTGGGGTTGATTAATACTAATCTGGACGGAGCGCGAAGTCAATCTTTTTTTTACCTTTTTTAAGATTATTTTAATCGATCCTAAGAAATGCGCCTCATGAGGAGGCGTCTGGTCAGATTCTATGAAAGTTTTTTTCGATGTCGCGCATGCTGAGACGGAGAATGATGGGCCGGCCGTGCGGACAGTGTGTGGGCACGCGGGTCTGCCAAAGTGCATCAAGCAACCACTGCATCTTTTCCAGCGTGAGCGGCATGTTTACCTTAATGGCAGCGCGACAGGCCACGCCGGCGGCGATACGTTCCCGGATCGGCCGCAGGCCGGCCGTCGGGGCTTCATTTTCGGCGGTGTCCATGATCTCCAGCAAGAGACGTTTCACGTCCGTGTCGGCGGCCACCAGTGGAACGGCTTTTATGGCCACGGTAGCGCCGCCAAAATCTTCCACATCAAATCCCTGGTCCGACAACTCAGGCCGTAGGCGTACGAGTGTAAGCTTTTGCGAGGGGGTGAGATCAAAGGTCAGCGGCGTCAGCAGCGGCTGCACAGCCACGGCGGCGCTCTCCATTTGGGCCAGCGTTTTCTCGTAAAGCACTCGTTCATGCGCCACGTGCTGATCGACAATAAGCATTCCGCCGCGATCGCTCGCCAATATGAAACTCTCGTGCAACTGGGCCAGTGGGCGCGCCCCGCCGTCTGAGAGGGTCAAAGGGATTTCGTAGCTCGAGAGACTCTCCACAGGCCCTGGCTCGTTGGGGCCGCCTTTTGTCGGGGAACACGGGGATACTTCCAGCCCTGCAGAAGCCGGCGGCGCGCTGGACGGCGAGGTCTCCCTCACGACCAGCGGATCCACGGCAGGATTGGGCGGCTCGGCGCCGCGCCCGACCGGCCACAAAGGCGTATGCGCCGCCGGCGCGGGCGTCAGCGGCGAAGATAGATACGATTTAGCCGAAGTATAGCTGGCCTCGGAGGAAGCGGCGGAAGCGTTAACCGCCGGATACGCGCTGGGCGTTTTACGACTGAAGGCCGGAAACACTTTGTGCTGGGTCAGCGCGGATTCAATCGCCCGTACCACCATTTGATGAACGTGATCGGATTGACGAAAGCGAATCTCGGTCTTGGCGGGATGAACATTGACATCGATTTCACTGGGCGGGATATCTATAAATAGCACAACGACCGGATACAAGCCCGACGGATTTACCGGCCGATAGGCTTGATTGAGCGCGTGTGAAATCAGGCGATCGCGTACCATGCGTTTGTTCACAAAGAAGTACTGCGAGTAAGTATTAGAGCGCTGTTCGTGCGGCAATGACGTGTACCCGTAGACTCGCACCGATTCCGCCTGCCCCTCGACCGCAATCAGGCTTTTCAGAAACGCTTCCCCAAAAATCTGATAAATGCGATCGGACAGCGAAAGCACGGGAGTACAGTTGAGCATGGATTTGGACTGATGAATCAGCGAAAAAGCCTTGTCCGGATGCGCTAGCGCGTACTGCGTCACCAGCCGAGTGATATGGGTGAGCTCGGTGATATTGGCCTTGAGGAATTTGCGCCGGGCCGGCATGTTAAAAAAAAGATCGCGCAGGGTAACCTCGGTTCCCTGGTTCCAGGCCGCGTCTTTAACGGACTTGATAACGCCCCCATGGATTTCAATTTCGGTTCCCACGCCAGGGCCTGACGAACTCTCCATCGCCGCGGCCATCACGCTCGTGCGCAGCGTAAGCCGGGCGACGGATGCCATCGAGGGCAACGCCTCGCCGCGGAAGCCGAGCGTCGTAATGGACATTAAGTCCTCCGCCGAGGCGATCTTGCTGGTGGCATGGTGCTCGAAAGCCAATATGGCGTCATCGCGGCTCATCCCCTCGCCATCATCCTGCACACGTATCAACTGCTTGCCGCCACCCGCCACTTCAACGGTAAGCGTCCGGCTGCGCGCGTCCAGCGCATTTTCCAAGAGCTCTTTGACGACCGAGGCCGGACGTTCGATGATTTCTCCAGCCGCAATTTTATTGGCCAACGTATCCGGCAGGACCCTGATTTTTGCCATAACGCCCATATTAAACCATAAAACCAATACCTTGGGTAGGGGCCGCCCTGAAGTTCGATCAGAAGAAACGCGCGAATGCCAAACTCCAGCCTCGCGGGGTCCTTGAGTTTTGACATTTGGTAGGGAGTGGGGTGCCGCTTGCTATCCGAAGCTCCAAAGGAGTCCCCCAGCTTGTCTTAACGACATGCAGAATAAGGAAGAAACTGGGGAAGTTTCTAAGGAGCCTGGAGTTTGGACATTTTGGAGCGGGCCGGTGCCAATCCTGCGAAGCAGGCGAACTATAAAGTCGCACGCGCCCCGGCAGGGGCGCAAGGAGATTAGCCTGGGGCAAGCGCAGCGCTGCCCCAGGACTCATGGCCTCATCCACCACGAGCGCCCCGGCAGGGGCGCTGAGAGGTGCTTGGCCTACCAGAGGCCCTAGCGCTGAAGATGAGATGATAATGCAGCATCAAATGTGTAGATGACCTCTCGGCACCCCTGCCGGGGCTCTTTTGTTCTAGGGAACTCGCGACCTGGGGCGGCGCTCCGCTTGCCCCAGGCTAATGTCCCGGCGCCCCTCTGGGGCGCTCTGGAGATTGGACATTTCAAAGAGCAAGTATTTCCGGCCAATCACGATTGTTGGCGAGCTTTAACGACACGCAGAATAACGATGAAACTGGGGAAGTTTCTAAGGAGCGATATGTGGTCGGTCGTGATGGTTCACATGTCGCCCCTACGGGGCTTGGGTCTTAAAGCTGGCAGTCCCTGCTATAAACATGTCGCTCCTACGGAGCTTACTTCGTACCGAAATCACACCACTGGCAAGCCGCCTTGCGTGCGATCGCTTTATCATGACTTCCATCAATAATAAACTCGTCTCCCAACTGTTGGGCTCTTACTATCGAGGCCCCGATTTTCCCATGAAGCTGCGGCTATGGGATTGGCTGCGAAAGGGTCTCAAGTATTCACGCCTTACGGTTTCCTACGGTAAAAACGGTTGGATATCCGTCGATGAGCGCGACCTGCTGCAACGGCAGATCCTGGCCACGGGCACCTACGAGATGGAAGTTTGGGAGACTCTGGCTGCGCGGGCGACTTCGTGTGAAGTGGTGTGGGACGTGGGCGCACACATCGGGAGCGTTGCCATACGAGCGCTCATGGATGCGCGAGTGAAAGAGGTGCACGCCTTTGAACCGGATCCGCGTCACTCGGAGATATTGGCAATTAATTTGGCGTTGAATCAGGGCCTGTACACGATTCACCGCTTGGCCTTAGGCAGTCGTTGCGGGGCGATGAAGCTGTATCGCGGGCCTCTCGCCAATACCGGCTTGTCCTCGCTGGTGGCGCCGCCGGAAGCGGATCGCGAAGAGTTTACGGTGAACTGTCGAACGGCCGATGAGCTTGTGTTTCGTGACGGCATCACTCCCCCGACTCTCATGAAGATTGACGTGGAGGATTGGGAGTATGCCGTGTTAATCGGCGCCAAACGGGTTTTGCGCGCTTCTCCCCCCAAAGCGATCGTCTTTGAAAGTCGCAGCGATCCACACGGCGAGATATTGGACCGCCGCCTAATAGATTATCTGAAGGACGTTGGTTATAGGGTGCAGCGAATTCGACGACCTTCCGGCATCGTGGATGTAAGAGAAAATTATTTGGCCATCCGCGTCGGATCGAAAGCGGAAGTCGATGAGCAGGGGGAACGATGAATCAACCCACTCTCGGCGTGCTTATTACCTATTACAATGAGCGTGAGCTATTTCGTCAGTGCCTGTATTCATTGCAAGAACAAAGCTGCGCGGTCGATGAAATCCTTGTGTATGACGATGCTTCCGCAGCGCCTGCCGCAGATTATGTTCCCGAGGGATTTCCGCTGCGTATCCTACGCGGCCCCATAAATCATGGTCCTTCCTTCGGGCGCAACGTACTGTTGAACGCCAGCCGGTGCGACTATATTCATTTTCACGATGCGGATGATCTGTTCGAGCCGAGTTGGTGTGAAAGGGTCCGCGGGCCATTGACGAGCGGCGGCGTCGACGCCGTATTTACGGAAGTTTCTGCTTATGACGGCCGGCAGTTGCTGTGTGAGCGCGTAATGGGCCTCGCCGAGTTGGCCGCGGCCGGCGACCTGCTTCGCTTCTGTATACACGGCGCCATCCTTCCCGGCGCCGCCACCTGTCGAAAAAGCTCCGTTTTAGCGATCGGCGGCTACCGCGAAGATCTGTGGCAATCGGAAGACTTCGACTTCCATGTGCGTTTGGCGGCGCAGGGAATTCGCTACGCGCTAATTCTGGATCCCCTCGTACGACGGATGCGCGCGTGCGGGCGTAGCGGGCAGCAGCAAGAAGTCTGGTCGTCGGCTTGTCAAGCCATTAAAAGACTAGCGCAGGAACTTCCCGCGCCGTATCACCCCGATTTGGCGGAGGCGGCCGCAAAGGCCGGCTCGATGCTGTTTAGACTCGACGCTCGCCAAGAGGCAAGAGCGGCGTTTGAACTGGCCGCCGCGCTCGGTCCACCGGCGTTCGGCCGGCAGCGGCGGGCTTACCGGCTACTCTCCAGATCCTTTGGGCCCGAGCGAACGGAGCAATGGGCCCGTCTCTATCGCCATGGTCTACCCGATAGCCTACGACGCTGGGTTGCCAATATCGGATGGTAACGTGAAAGATCGTCGAAGGATTCCACGTGGACCTCCCCGACAATCGTTTGGGGCCCAAGTCGTGAGGCTTGCCATTCTGGGTAACTGTTCACGGGGGTCAGGGGTCGGGGAGCAGGGATCAGAGGCTGAGGGCCCGGGGGTGCCGATAACTGTTAGGAATTATCGTGGTTTGGAGATCGGGTAGTGGTGCGGATGCTTAACGGATTGCGGACGAGTTGGAAAAGAAATTCAACCAATCTCGCCCGATCCCCGACCCCCGACCCCCGATCCCTGTGAACAGTTACCATTCGGGTAGCTAATTGATAATCCTTTTTTCACAGACATGAGGTATGCCGTTATGATGAAAGTACCGTTGATCAAGCCGGACCTCCCGGCTTTCCATGAGATCGAAGGGCCTTTCCGTGAGGTCCTGGAGTCGGGCAAGATTACCAATTTTGGCCAGTTTGTCACCCAGTTCGAGGCGGACGCCGGCGCTTTCTTGGGAACTCAGGTGGCTACAGTTTCTTCGGGGACGCTGGGATTGATATTGACCCTACAGGCCCTGGGGCTCGAGCGCGGGCAAAAAGTCATCCTGCCGAGCTTCACTTTTATGGCCACGGCGCAGGCCGTGCTCTATGCCGGCGGTGTGCCGGTCTTCGCAGACATTGGGGAGGATATGACCCTCTCGCCCACGGATTTGGAAACCTTGCTCAACCGACATGAAGACGTGGCGGTGGTTCTGCCCGTTCACATGTATGGTTTGCCATGCCAGGTGGGGAAGATTAGTCAAGTTGTGAATGAGGCGGCCCAGCGGCTCGGCCGGTCGATAGCGATCCTATATGATGCCGCGCACGCCTTTGGCGCGGAGCTCGGCGGTCAGCGCGTGGGCAGCTTCGGAGCCGCGGAAGTTTTCTCATTATCGGTAACGAAACTCTTAGTGAGCGTGGAAGGCGGCCTGGTGTCTAGTCGCGATCCGGATTTGATCCGCGTCATACGCCGCATGCGCAACTACGGTATTGAGCAGAACTATGACGCGCAGTGGCCGGGCCTGAATGGGAAGATGAGCGAATTGCACGCCATCATCGGCCTACAGAATCTGCGCAAGGTAAGAGAGAACTTGGCCGTGCGCACGGAGAAAGCCGCTCACTATACGCGGTACATTGAAGACAGTACCTGTTTCCGTACGATTCCTGTGCCGCCGGAGTCCACCCACACCTTCAAAGACTTCACGGTTTTAGTGCCGCCCAGCATGAGGAAGAAGCGGGATGCCATCATACGCTTCCTAAGCAATATGGGCGTGGAGACGCGGGCTTATTTCGATCCACCAGTTCACCGGCAAAGCTATTTTATGCGCTTTGCCACGCGTACTCTGCCCACCACCGAAGATTATGCGCGGCGAGTGATTACGTTGCCCTTTTTCACCTCCATATCAGAAGCGGAGATGAGCCGGGTTGTGGCCGCGCTCGCCGAGGCCGAGAGAACATTTACGCAATCATTGACCGCCTAAAAGCCTGGTCTAGCCGGACGTGTTATCCATGAGTCAAGTTTATTGCACACGTCTTTACCAGTGTACCTTGACCACCGGTCGCGTAGCGGCCTCTGGAGTTTGGACATTTTGGAGGCTCGAAGTGCCGAGCCTGCGAAGCAGGCGGCAGCATAAAGCCTGGGGTGGAGCGCAGCGGAACCCCAGGGTGTGAGAACGTGAAATGACCCCCAGCCCCGACCTTGTCGGGGCGACAGCGCCATATTGGAGG
>JACOSC010000263.1 GCA_016179055.1 Acidobacteriota bacterium | reverse complement strand
CTGGTAGAAATCCCCGCCTTGATAACCTTCCCAATCGATGTCGCGGATTTCAATCGTTAAACGTTTTGCTTTCCCATCCGACCTTATGCTAATATCCATCCGAATAGACCCTCCCGTTTTCTTGGGGCCAAGAAACGGTCCGATTTGGTCAATCGAGCGTCTATTCTATTACATAGCCCCTGGCCTTTTCCACCTCTCTTGCGTTCAACGCCCAAAGGCTAAGCACTCGCTTGACTTATCGGGTAGCGCACTGCCCGCTCTCGGGGTACATCGTAGCGAAGTTACACCCAATTCACCTTGCCTTTCCTATAAGCATTACATAAGGTGTCGGCGATGTGGAGGGCCGCGTTGAAGTCCGCGCGGTCGATGATGCTCTTGAGCCGCGCGGTTGCGCTCACCGTGGGCGCGTTGTGAGGGTCGGGGGGGTGGCTTGTTTCCGGGCAGGATCGCAGTGCGCTTTGGCTACGCCAGGCTCCTAGCCAGGGGAAGTGGCGGAGAACTGTTGGGGAATGCCTCGCATAGTTTCGTCGGCAATATAGTCAACCACAATTCGCAGATCGCCGGTTTTTCGATAGACTTCCAGTTGACGGTCGGCGCCGGAGCCCTCCTCAAGAATTTGGTAAATATAATTTAGCTCTTGGCGGCTGCCCAGCTCATCAACCACGTCATCCACAAACGCCAGCAGCTCACGTATGAGGTCCCGCGTCGGCACTTCTTCTCGCTTGCCGAAGTCGATCAATTTTCCGCTGATGCCGTAACGCGCGGCTCGCCACTTGTTCTCTTCAATTAACGAGCGCCGGTAAATGCGAAACCCGAGGTTTTTTTCATAGAGACTATATAGCTTCACGACAATCGCCTGAATCAGGGCGGCCATGGCGATGGTCTCATCGGCGCGCATGGTGATGTCGCACATGCGGAATTCCAAGGTAGGGTAAAAAGTGTGCGGCCGTATGTCCCACCATATCTTCTTTCCGTTGTCGATGCAGCCGGTCTTGATCAAGAGCTTGACGAAATTATCAAACTCACTCCAACTAGCAAAATAGTCCGGCACGCCGGTGCGGGGAAATTTCTTGAAAATCGAAGAACGTACGGATTTCAAGCCGGTGTTACGCCCCAGCCAGAACGGCGAGTTCGCCGAAAGGGCCAAAATATGTGGGACGAAATAGCGCGCGGCATTGAGGATGGCGATTACTGTTTCGCGGTCTTCAATTCCAATATGCACGTGGAGACCAAAAATCAAGTTCGAACGGGCAACGTCTTGAAGTTCTTCGACAATCTCAAAGTAGCGCTCGTTAGGCGTGATCGGTTCGTTGCGCCAATCGGAGAAAGGATGCGTGCCGGAGGCGGCGATACGCAAATCGTTCTTGACGGCCAAGGCGCTGACAATCGAGCGCAAACGACACACTTCTTGCCGAGCTTCCTGAATGTTCCGGCAAATGGCCGTCCCCACTTCCACCACGGACCTATGCATTTCCGGTTTGATCTGCTCACCGAGCAGTATACGCCCTTCCTCGATGATTTCGGAGACATGGGAACGCAGTTCGCGGGTCCGCGGATCGACAGTCTGGAATTCCTCTTCAATGCCGATGGTAAATTTCGGTCTCATGAGTGTGTCTCCTCTCGCACCACTCGTTGGTAGCATGCCTCTAATGCTGAGGCGCCCTCGTTGATTGATGGTTACCCGGATTTACCAAATAACTACGGCTCTACGGCCAGCTTCATTGTAGCGAGTCGCCAGGGACAATGCAATTAAAAATAGCGGCGAGAACAGCGTCCATAACCACCGGCCGGCGCCGACCAGCGCGCCCGAACCGTCTTGCATGGCGATCTCGCGGCGCGTTGAAAACCGCGCTCCCTTACTTTGTAATATCCATGGCCAGCGCGTTGTTGAAGCGGTTGAAGTAATTAAACAAGCCCACGACCGCCGTCAATTCCAATATAGCGCCCTCCGAGAAATGATGGCTTAACTCGATGAACAGAGCGTCGGAGACCTGTCGCGAGTCTTCGGTCATTTGTTCGGCGTAACGCAAGGCGACTTTCATGCGATCGGAGAGAAGTGGGCTGGTGGGGTCGTCCAGCGACAAGATTTGCTCGGGTGTAGCTCCCATACGCTTTGCCAAAGCGGTATGCGACGCCAGTCAGTAATCACACTGATTGATCTGCGAAACTCGCACCGAGAGCAATTCTTTCAACAGTGCCTCCACCTCGCCGGACGACATGACCGCCTTATAATGGGCGACGGCCGTTTGCAGGATCGCCGGCTTGTGCGCCAGCGTCTTAAACATATTAGGAATGTTGCCGCGCACGCGCAAAAATTCTTCATAGATGGCCTTAACGGTCCCATCCACTTCGGCGGTATCCAAAGTCCGTATCCTTCCCATAGCAGAAATTCCTTCCTTACTTCCAAACATTTTCGTGAAAATTAAATTAACCCGCGGCATCGGCCGTTATTGTCCCGAGTCTCGCAAAACCGCACACAATAAAAAAAGGGGCGCCGCACGGCGCCCCGCTTCTGGAATCCAATCAAAAACGATTTGGAACGGCTCAGCCCGATTGCGGGCTGAATAACGGTTGGCCTGTTACAACGGTTTTCAAAAGATATTTAGGCCGTTGCGTTCAAGAACGGTTGTATTGAGGCCATCCGTCGCGAGCACGCGAATAATACCACGATCGGTTTTTCCCAGCTCGGCGCCATCAATGGCAAGAATGGACTCTTTCAGGTCGATAGCCAGCGGGTACCATGTGAATCCATTATCCGGGCTGTATTGAACCGAATAAGTTAGCATTCCGGGCGCGGCATCGGCGCTCCACACGATTTTGTCTTTACCCATTATGAAATTGGCCGGGGAATCCCACGCAATCGTGGGAGCGTCTGCGCGACGTTCCATCACATCCAAAACTTCGCCGTCCTTCTCAATAATGAGGCGACCAATATTATCAAACGCGGGCACCGCCAGAGAAAACGAAGATTCGACGGTCGAAGGATTCTCGATGTCGCCATCATATTCGGCCGGACGCGCATCAAAGGGTAGGCGATAAAGTTCGGCGCCCGCGCCATCCTGTATAATCAGCCAGTGCGTCGGATCCTCGCTCGGCATGGTGTAATCCGTACGCCCATTCAGCGTATAGGCCGGATTTAGCCGTGCCGTTCCATCGGGGTATAGGGTTCCGGTCATGAACAAGTAGTTTCCCATGTCCGTGACGGCCGTTTTATTGGGTCCGCCCCCGCTTGGGCAAAAGAGTATGGGGCGATCCAGAAAAGCATTATAGGTCTGTATATCGATCCAGGCTTGATTGGTCAGGCGGCCGGCGGCCATGATGTCATAAAGGTTCGTGCCCTTGACCCGTCCGAGACCAAGCTGATCTTCCGTATAAAACCCAACCTGATCAAGACGCCGGCTGTTGTGGCCTCGACCAAACAAGTGGCCAATCTCGTGAGCAAAGGTGCGCTGCCAACGGGCGGCATCGGTATTGCCAAAGGCAACCATGCCACTGGGACTGGCCTGGCCATTTCCTCCAAAAGGATTTCCGGGAAACCAAGAGTACATGAAATCCGGCATTGGGTCCATCATGCGACGCCGTATGGCCATCTGTGTTTGGAAGCTTCCCGACGACCGGTTAATGTCCTGGTTCCACTCCAGTGGAGTTCCCGGGGCCAGCCGATAATTAAGGTCATAAATCGGATAGATCCCGCGTACAAATGCATCGCCGACACCGGGCGCAATCATATCGACATCCGGAAGGTTGGGATTTGGATAATCCGCGGTCGGCCGATAGTTAATCGGCTGATAGACTAAATCGGGAATTCGACGGCACTCGAAAACCAGGCCATCAACGGTCAACGAGTTATTGTCATAGTCGGTTTCGACAATGGTTCGATCCGGATTAACGGTAGCGTCGATCCTCACATTGCCGCCCATGAGTGGCGGCAGCGTAAAATTAATCGTCTGGTTTTCACTGGAGGAGCGGGGGTCAACGCGGGTGCGTGATGCGGGCGGAACTGGAGCCGTGATTGGCCCGTCCGGGAGGACCGGCGAACCATCCACTTCAACGTCGTCCTGATAAACGTGTATAAGGGCCGTAACATTAGGAACCGGATCGGCGCTTCCGGTGAAGCCGACATAAACACGTGCCACGGTATTCTTAAAGCCAACCAACCGAATGATGTTGTCTTGATCGGCCGCCAAATTGCGATCTTGAATCACTTGGGTAATCTCGACCCGGTCCACAGTTAGATCGATCTGCGCAAATAAGCTAACCACTGAAAAGCAAAAACAGAACAACACTAGCAATGGCATTTTCTTGCGTACCATACTTTATTCTCCTTCGTGTTCGGGGGTTGACACTCGTTACAAGGAAGGAAAGCTCCCCAGCCAAGCACTAGGCCACTAGAATTTTCAGATTCTCCACTCCCCAAGCTTACGTTTTCAATTAGGTTTCTTGATCCGCCAAGAGAAATTACAATATAGCCTGCAGAACCAATATATCGATGTCATCGACTTGTGCCTTAATAGTATGCCTCCATTATGAGCCACACCCGCTAAAAACACAAGCAAAAGTTTTGTAACGGTTCACGGGGGTCTGGGATCTGGGGTCGGGCGATAGTGCTTGGATTTCTCTGCCAAAGACTTCCGCTAAAAATGGCAAACACCTCTACCCCGAAGAACCCGATTCTTGGATTCTCCAATTCTCTGATACATTCCCTTGTTATTTTAAGGGTGAGACAAAAAATTGGCGGGCTGCGGAAGTCGTCGTAAGGAGGGTTGAACATGCGTCGAAAAGAGTCGCGTGAGACCAGCCGGTCCCGCGGTGAACGGTGACGGACGCCGGCTGGTCCGCGCGATAAGCCTTTAAGGGACGGAAAGCCTTAATCGTTCTTCCCCGGTTTGAGCTTTAGCGATTGTAATTGGGCCTGTTGTTCGGCTGTCAATTTGTTCTTAATGCGAAACAGCAGCCCCAACTGTGTCCGCTTGATCTCGCGTTCGATGCCGAGAAGCTTATCCAATTGCGTCATCGCCCGAGTTTCATCCACCCGCTCTGACTTGACTAGCGCGGCCATAGTTTCCATCTCGCTCTGTATCTGCCAGTTCAAGTCGGTGAAGCGCGTGGCCGCTTTCTGTATTTCGGCCTTGATGTAAGCCTTTTGTTCTTCACTGAGTCCAATGGCTTGCTGATTGTGCATTACCAGCTCCGGTGCAAACAGCGCCTCGGCCATCAGGTCGCGGTGCGACGGCTGTGCTGTCAGCCCGCCTATCATTAATAGCCAAAGCCCACAAAGAATTAATATTTTGAGTTTCTTCATATTGATTACCTCACTTAAACGTTTTTAATTTTTTACTATTGTGCGGAATTTGCATAGATTCCGCGGGAGTCATGGCCTGGGATTTCTAACAGAGACTCACCGAGGCGCGGAACCGTGATCAGCAGTGGCTCGCCGGGTGAGTGCAATAGAAAGTCGGTTGGCGATTGCCAAGTGGTTATCGAAGCCGCCGCCGAGGACAGCGCCGGCGGGTCCAAGCGGTTGGCGCTAGGCTTGAAGAAAATGGCGACCGCGCCGCTTATCGTCAGCACAATCAAGGCGGCCGCGGCGATAGGCAAAAGGCGCCGCGGGCGTTGGCGGCGCTTGTGGCGAGACACCGCCGCTGCCCAAACTTTGGCGAAGCGGGGCGCGGCGCGCTCATCCTCCCACCGCTGTTGTTGGAACAACTCCTTCAGTTCCTTTTCTTCTTGATCATGATTCATGAGATACCCTTACTCCTTCCCACCATTCCCGTAATCTTTTTTTTCCTCGTTCATAATGGATCCGGGCCGATCCTACCGATAGGCCCATTACTTCAGCCGCCTGGCGCACGCTGAGGTCATGATAGAACACCAACTGCAGCACCGATTGCTGACGAGCGGACAGCGAGGCCAGCGCTTGCTGAAACATCGTTTGAATTTCCGTTCGATACAACGTCTGATCGGGCCCCTCGGTAGGCGAGACCCGGCCTCCGGCACTTTCGTACTTTAGCAGACGAAGCTCGTAGAGGATCCGTCGCCGCCGCTCTTCGGCGGCCGTTCGGCGAATGACCGAGAAGAGCCACGTCTTAAAGGTGGACTGGCCGTCATAACGAGCCTTCCCCTCCAATATCTTGATATAGACGATCTGCAGTACGTTTTCGGCCTCGAGCGGATCTCGCCCGCAACAACATAACGCCCAACCGAAACTCGCTCGATGGTGGTTCTCCAATTGATCCCGTATATCTGGCTCGCTCATCATAAATCCACATGAAGTTGTTCGTGCATCTAATTAGTGTCACAAATCCTTCTCCTATATGACAACCTTATTGGAATAATCTCTGAGATTCGATCATTAGAAACGCGCCGATGCCAAAATCCAGTCCCGCGGGGTCCCGGAGTTTCGACATTTGTAGGGAGTGGGGTATCGCTTACAATCCAAAGCTCCGAAGGTGCGCTCTATAATAGCCAGGGGCAAGCGCCGCGCAGCCCCTGGAAAGCAAGCGTCCCCAGCACGCCAGCCCTGAAGGGGCGTACTAATAGAGATCAATTCCTGGGCCGCCGTCGTTTTCTTCCATAGGTATTCATCGATCTGGAGGGTATCCCGCCCTTTCAGGGCTTATAACTTGTAAATTTTACGTACCAGGGGCTGCGCTGCGCTTGCCCCTGGCTATTATAGCCCGCTCTTTCAGAGCTACGCGAACAAGCCTGGGCTATGGCGGGGCGCCCGCTCGCAGTGGTGGGGACGAAAGGATCGCGCGGGGCTGTGGCCAATGTCCAAACTCCAGAGCCCCCGTGCGGGGCCTGCACTACTACCGTCTGATTGACTCATGATCGAACGTCAGCAATAATCAGTAATAGCGGGGAATCCGGCGGGGCTGGAATTTGGGCCGTGCACGGGCGAGGGACTGTCCTTGCCAAGATGGCCGATCCATTTTTTAACGCTGAATCACGGAGCTTGTGCTACAATGAGGGCTCGTGAGGGTAACTCTATGAATCCAGGAATAACTCGATCAGCGGCGCCATCCCATATTTGGACGCCCTTACTTATCATGGTGTTGGTTGGCGCACTGACATTGCACGCCCAACCACCTTCTACTCTACAGAACCTATTTGACGGGACCGCGCGTTTTGTCGAAGATACTGACAGCGGTCTCATCGGCGGATCCTTTGGGATGCACTTTTTATCGACCCTATGGATCGATGATCAACTGTGGGCTTACTACATTAAAAATTACCAGGTAGAGTCCCGCTGGAAAAGCGCCGTCGGGTTGGCTATCTCCGGCGACGGAATTAACTTCACGGACCAGGGTCTGGTGATGGATATCAGCGGAGCCTGGCAATGGGTGTACGACGCGGCGCGCGATCTTTTCCATCAAGTTGGCCGCGCCGACGCCGACGGTTGGTCGGCCAGCACCGGCCTCGACTCGCAAGGCCATTTATGTTACGGACCATACACCCCGGATATACCGGAAGGTCCCAACACAGTCTCCTTCCAACTCATGATTGATAACAACAGCGCCGATGATCTTCCCGTGGTTAATCTGGACGTTTATGATGCCGCCAGCGGCGCCATTCTGGCGACGCGGCAGGTTCGCCGTCGGGAGTTTTCGGCCCCGTTCCATTATCAAATATTCAATGTGAGCTTTCGCAGTCCGGCGGGACATGCCTTAGAATTTCGGACCTGGTGGTACGGCGTTGCCTACATTCGTGAGAGCCAAGTGGCGCTCAGCCAGGGAGTGGAGCCGTTTTTTGATAATCGGCTGGCCAGCTTTCCCGGAATCTGGAAGGACGGTGACACTTTTTATTTAGTCTACGAGGGCGCCGGCGAAGATCGACAGTGGCCTGGTGACATTGGGCTCGCCACATCAACCGATGGGCTTCATTTCGCCAAGCATCCCAACAACCCCATACTGAGACATGAGGGTGGCTGGGAATCGGCCAACATTGGAACACCCTCGCTGTGGAAGGAGGGCGACACGTGGTATTTGTTTTATCACGGCTTTGATGGACGCCGCGTGCAGATTGGCGTGGCGACCGGCGTTGATTTAGCCGCGCTCAACAAATATCCGGGCAATCCCATCGTTCCGGCCGGCCCCTTCGGCAACTGGGATGAAGGGACTGTTGGGAAAAGAAGCCTGCTGCAACAGGACGGCGTGTACTATATGATCTTTGAAGGCAGTACTCGACCGCCTTACGATCGAGCCCGCTGGAGCTCCGGTGTGGCACGCTCGCCGGACCTCTTCAATTGGGAAAAATTCAGCGGCAATCCCCTCATACCGCAAACCTCTTCTGGATTCGGCTACGATGGCCCCGAATTTGTAACTATAGGCGGCACAGTGTGGACCTATTTCCGCCATCCATTGGGAGCCACCGGCCGAGCAGCACTGCGTTGATCTGCAGCAGCCACCTCCGTCCACACGACCAAGACTGTATCGATTCGGACAGTCCCACCGCAGGAATTCCTGACCCGCAGAATTGCCTTATGAAACGAGCCGTGCTAAGCTAACGCGGCCAGGATTTTTTACTGATGTTCCCCTTCACACAGCCAAAGGTTAATAATCATGGTACTCGACCCATGAGAGGGAGAACAACATGCCACAAAGCAGCTTTTCCTATCTGATATTTAAGGACGGCGCCACGATCAATGCTCAAAATGGTGTAAATGGTAGCATCGACTTTACCGGCGCCGACGCCGCAACGGTCATCCAAAGCGCTATCTCGGCTCTCACACAAGGCGGCTTTATTTTCATAAAAGAGGGAACGTATCTGTTAAACAGCACCCTCTTAATCACCAAAGGATCCATCACCCTCGAAGGCCAAGGTCGTGAGCGGACGATTTTGACTTTACCTTCAGGCAGCACACCCATCGTTGCTATCTCTGTAGACGGCACAGGCACCTCCGGTGGAATTTATAATATCACTCTGCGAAACTTCAGCATCGATGGCCCTAATCAGACAGGAAATCAACAGGGAATTAAAGTCAACACGGTCTATCGGTCTACGATTGAAGGCGTGTACGTGTCCAATCTCGGCAGTCATGGAATCGAAGGGATCACCGGCTTTTACAACAGAATAGTTCATTGTCATGTTGAAAATCTTGGTTTGGGCGCCGGAGCTTTAGCCGATGGAATTTATTTACATACCACAGTGAATGCCACGGAGGTCCTGCATACACATGTGCTGCATGCACAGGCGCCGCCTTACACGTGGAGACAACGACAGATGGCGTTGCCGTTATAGGCGGCTCGTATCAATCGAGTCAATATGGAATCCAAGCGGGTCAGATGAATAATCTCCACTTGACCGACATCGATTTCGAGGCCAATTCGGTCGCTGACCTCTATGTTGCACCAGGCCCTGCCAACTTCATGCATTTTTTAACGGTTAAGGGTTGCAATTTTTCCGGCGGTTCTGGAGGGTCCGTATACTTGGACCGCGTAACGAACGGCGTATTCTTTGGTGGTCGTGCCGCCAACGCGGTGCAAACAACAACTACCTGTAGTAACATCTATTTTCTAGACCTCAGCCTACCCGGCTCGGGCAACACCTTCAATGGATCTAGTATAGTGATTCGTAATGGATCTTCCCTTCAGTATTGGAATAATAATGTCCTCATCAATGAGATTGCGGGCGGAGGTCAAGCCCTACAAATTAATGGTCAACAAGGATTCATATCAGTTCAAACACTGACGGCTCCAGGCCCGCAACAACAGTTGAGTGAGCGAATGCGCTGGACCACCGGCGCTGATACGAGCAAAGTACAAGTCTATAATGCGACTTTTGAATCCAATGCTATGACTGAGCTCACACCGGGTTATGGAATTAGAATGGACAGTAAGATTAGATTGCTTAAACTTGACCGCGTGCCATCAACCACGGATCTACTCGACGGTTATATGGTCTTTGGAAAAGTGGGGTCTAATCTTTCACTTTACTTTAATGATAGTGGCACAATAAAATCGGTGGTCTTAACATAAGTCAACATTACATTATCCAAATATGGAGGTTGTCCCGTGAAAAACTCAGTCGTACGAAAGATCAAGTCATTGATTATGGGTTGCCTGATTGTAGTCAGGCTAATGATGTCTCTGTCAGCCGCCGGCGCAGCAGCGGCTTGCGATGATGTGATACAGTGGGAACCATTAAGAACACTATACGAGCACACGGGTCTGGTACGCTCTGTGGCTTGGTCTCCGGATGGATGCCATATTGCGAGCGGTAGTACGGACCAGACTATCAAAATATGGGAAGTTAAAAATGGAACAGCCGTACAAACCTTGGCTGGACACACCGATTCAGTAATGTCCGTGGCCTGGTCTCCCGATTCCACCCAGATTGTTAGCGGATCTGCGGATCGTACCATCAAAATATGGGAGATCGAAACAGGAACAGCCGTACAAACCTTGACGGGGCACACCAATTGGGTAATGTCTGTGGCTTGGTCGCCAGATGGCGCACAGATTGTTAGCGGATCTGAGGATACCACCCTTAGATTTTGGGATTACAAAACCGGCGATTTGTTAAGATCGCTCTTTGCGTACGGGGATACTGTACAATCTGTAGCATGGTCGCCGGACGGCGCTATGATTGCGACCGGCGGGCATACTACAGTAAAGATCTGGGATGCCGCAACTGGGGAGCTCATACAAACCTTGACCGGACACACCGGGACTGTGTACTCGGTAGCCTGGTCACCCGAGGGTACACAAATTGTGAGTGGCTCTGAGGACCAGACGGTTAAAATATGGGATATTACAACCGCAACGTTACTGCAAACGTTGCAAGAAGATAGGTATTCTGTCTGGGCCGTAGCTTGGTCGCCCAATGGCTCGAAGATTGCTAGTTGGCTTGCCGGAACCGCGCATATCTGGAATGTTGAAATCGGAACACTCATTCGAAGAATCCCTGCCAGCGGACCCTCCGTGGCGTGGTCTCCCGATGGCTGTTACTTGGTCTCAACCACCATGGTGATCTGGGGTACGCCTTAAGCGTATGAAAAGATCAGTCTTAAGATGGCAAAGAATTTTAGCGATTAGTTGTCTAATCTTGGCCCCGTACGTGGCCTATTCGCAGGGCGCTGCTACTGCAGCGGCTATCGAAGATTGGGAACTGCTATTAACGCTAAACGGGCACACGAACAGAGTAGAGTCCGTGACATGGTCTCCCGATGGTTTATATATTGCCAGCGGATCTGCGGATCTTATGATAGGACCATCAAAATTTGGGATGCGGAAAGCGGAGACCTGATTCATACCTTGTATGGGCATACGGATTGGGTATTGTCGGTGGCTTGGTCTCCTGACGGTTTATATATTGCCAGCGGCAGCGGACCTATGGATCAAACGATCCGAATTTGGGATGCGCAAAGCGCCACGCTATTACAAACACTGGCGAGACAAACCGATCCGATTCAGTCGGTCGCGTGGTCGCCTGATGGTTCACAATTGGTCAGCGGTACATGGGATGGAAAGGCTAGAATCTGGGATGTCAAGAGTGGGACTCTATTACACACCTTGATGGGACACATAGGTAGGGTATACTCCGTGGCGTGGTCGCCGGACGGCTCACAACTGGCCAGCGGTTCTGAAGACCAAACGATTAAAATCTGGGATGCTAAAACCGGAACCTTGGTACAAACGATAAGTGGCTATAGGGCCAGCGTATACTCTGTAGCCTGGAGACCAAACAGCACTCAAATCGCTGGAAGTTCTGGATTGGAGATCAAAATTTGGGATGCTGAGGCTGGTACTTTGATGCAAGATCTAGGCGGTGGCTCGATCTCTATACCATGGTCACCGAATGGCTTTCACATGGCTAGCACTAGTGTGGATCCGGTTATCTATATTTGGGACGTCGAGGCGGGAGAAGCAAGACCTTTATTGCTTGGGCATACGGACCAAGTACGATCCCTCAGTTGGTCGCCGGATGGATATAAACTCGTATCGGGATCTTGGGATCGATCCGTAAGAATTTCGGGTAGAATGCGCCACAATCCGGCGCGTAAATAAATTGACGGCTCTCCGGCCACACATACTCCAGGCGCCGGTATGACGCTCGCCGCATTTCCGCACGCGCTCCGTGAACTACCTCGGGAACTTGGTCACATTTTCAAATGGGCACAAGGCAGGCGTTGGCGCGGCCGCTTAAAGCCGCCCGGCTCTGGCCTCTTCCACTAAGTAATCGCAAGCCCGAACGGTGATGGCCATCATGGTCAGCGTGGGATTTTGACAAGGCGATGACACGTAACAACTGCCGTCGGTCACAAAAACGTTCTTAACGTCGTGCACCTGGTTGAACCTGTTCAGCACGGAAGTCTTGGGATCATTGCCCATGCGCGCCGTGCCGACTTCATGAATAGCCAACCCCGGCGTGTTATGGGCCGTTCGACGGGCGATTTCCGTCCCACCGGCCGCTTCAATCATTTCCGCCGCGGTATCGGCCATATCCAGTACCATAGCCTTTTCGTTCTTGCCGTACGCGCAATGGATTTTCAAAACTGGAATGCCCCAAGCGTCTTTGCGATCCTTATCCAACTCGACGAAATTATCCCAACGCGCCAGACACTCGCCGAAGCCGCCCAGACTGATGCTCCAGTAGGCCTCCTCCTTCACTTTCCGCTTGTAGTCTGCGCCAAAGCCGGTGGCGCCAAAGTTGAAGTTCTGCCCGCTGCCGCCTTGAAATCCGTAACCGCGCAGGAACTTGGGAAATTTATCCGAAACGTTGCGGAAGCGCGGAATGTATAGGCCGTTTGGTCGTCGCGGCGGCCCCCAGTGCGGCGATGCTTTGCCCAAGACCGGCAGACGCCCTCTGGCGCCGCCCCACATGATGTGATCCATGAGATAATGGCCAAGGACGCCGCTGGAATTACCGAGCCCGTTCGGATACTTGGAAGAAGAAGAATTAAGCAGTATACGCGTAGATTCCAGCGTAGACGCGCAAAGCAACACGACCTTGCCCGAGGCGGCGTGCGCCGCGCGTGAGGTCTGATCTACGTAAGCCACGCCTTTGGCCTTCCCACGGTTATCGACGACGATATGGCTAACTACGGAGTTGGGTTGCAAGGTTAGTCGACCGGTCTTCTGCGCCGCGGCCACGGTTGTGAGAGGGCTGCTAAAGTAAGAATTGGTGATGCAGCCATGCTCGCACGGGCCGCAGTAATGGCAAGCGAATCGGCCGTTGTGATGTTTGGTTAAGACGGCGGCACGGCCGATGGTCACGGTGCGGCCAAATTTCGCTTTGGCCGCTTTGCGCAAGAGTTGCTCGCCGCACGTCAGCGGCATCGGAGGCAAGAACTTGCTATCGGGCAAGTGTGGCAGGTTCTCCGTCTGGCCGCTGATCCCTATGAACAGTTCGACCTTGTCGTAATAGGGTTCCAGGTCGGCATAGCTGATCGGCCAATTGTCGCCATAGCCGTCGCGGCCGGCCGCCTTAAAATCCAAATCGCTCAGCCGATAGGATTGCCGGCCCCAGGACAGTGTGCGTCCGCCAACGACGCGCATACGTATCCAGTCAAACGGCTGGTCATTTAGGGTGACATACGGATTTTGCAAGTCATCCACAAAAAAGCTGTAGTTATATTCCGTACAAGCATAACACTTGCTCTGCACTGGACGCGTTTTCTGAAAGAACTTGCCCTTACCGCGAAATTCCAATTCGTAGGGACGCTTGTGATCGGCAAAGTCTTTCGCCGGATCCAGTCGGCGACCAGCTTCCAGAAGCAGCACCTCCATGCCTTTCTCAGTAAGCTCTTTCGCGGCCCATCCTCCGGTCGCGCCGGACCCCACCACGATGGCGTCATAAATTTTTTCAGCCATAATAAGACTCTCCGTAATTATTCACCGTACCTCGTATAGCCATTAAACCACAGTGTATATCAAAGGACAACACGGCGGTGCCCATAGAAAAAAAGTAACGGCTTACGGGGGGTCCGCTGATGAGCCTATCGACAAAAACGTGGCCTTATGGTGTCCGGTCCCCGAAGGGGACACTGTTAATAGCCGGGGGTGGCGTTTCGCCACCCCCGGACCGTAACCCCCGCGCGGGCCGACCCTGAAAGGGTCGCGGTCGTCCACTCACACCGCACCCTACG
>JACOSC010000262.1 GCA_016179055.1 Acidobacteriota bacterium | reverse complement strand
CCCCCCACCCCCTCTCCCCGCCGGGCGGGGAGAGGGGGCCAAGGGGGTGAGGGGCTTGATCTAGGCTGGATCTTGAAGCTCCCCCGGCTTCCGCCGGGGGTATCCACCACCCGTGAACGGATACAAATAAAATTACCGGCTTAGGAACGCAGAATCTCCGGCGACAAGCTCAACGATTTCCATTTAGGCGCATAAGCGGCTTGTCGAACTTGGCGGCTTGTTCAAAGGCATAGGCCACGCGCAGTATCATAGCCTCTGCGAAATAATTTCCAATGATTTGCAGACCGACCGGCAGGCCCGCTTGCGTGAACCCGCAGGGCACGGCTATGCCGGGCAGACCGGCTAAATTCAAAGTGACCGTATAAATGTCAATCAGATACATGGCCAAAGGATCCGATATTTTTTCGCCCAAGGCGAATGGTGGCACAGGGCTGGTGGGACCAAGGATGACGTCGACATGCTTAAATGCTTCTTCGTAGTCGCGCTTAATCAAGGTGCGCACTTGCTGCGCCTTTCGATAATAGGCCTCGTAATATCCGGCGCTGAGCGCATAGGTCCCGAGCATGATGCGACGCTTGACTTCGGCGCCAAAGCCTTTGCTGCGACTGGCCATATACATGCCGTTGAGCGTTTGGACATTTTCGTCGCGCAAGCCGTACTTAACGGCATCGTAGCGGGCCAGGTTAGAGCTGGCCTCGGCCGTGGCAATCAGATAGTAGGCGGCAATGGCGTATTCGGAATGAGGCAGATGTACAGTGAGCAATTCGCAGCCTAGGCCTTGCAACACTTTCGTCGCGCTTTCGACGATGGTCTTGGTTTCCGTGTCCAATCCGGGGCCAAAAAATTCCTTGGGAAGGCCCAAGCGTAGCCCCTTGAGCGGACGATCCAAACCGGCGAGATAATCCGCAACAGGAACCTTGACCGAGGTGGAGTCGCGGCGATCATGTCCGGCGATGGCTTGTAAAATCATGGCCGTATCGCGCACAGTGCGGGCGATCGGGCCAATCTGATCGAGTGACGAGGCATAGGCCACCAGACCGTAGCGGGAAACGCGGCCGTAAGTCGGCTTCATGCCGACAACACCGCAAAAAGCGGCCGGCAAACGAACCGAGCCGCCGGTATCGGAGCCCAGGGCGCCGGGACACTCGTAAGCGGCTACGGCTGCCGCCGAGCCGCCGCTGGAACCGCCGGGCACACAGCCAAGATTCCACGGATTACGCGTGGGCTTGTAGGCGGAATTTTCCGTGGAGGATCCCATGGCGAATTCGTCACAATTGGTTTTACCGATTATCACGGCGCCGGCGTGGCGCAGTCGCTCAATCACATGAGCATCGTAGGGCGGATAGTACCCTTCAAGTATGCGGGAGCCGCAAGTGGTCGGCAGCCCCTTGGTGCAAAGAACATCTTTGATACCGAGCGGTATGCCGGTCAAATACTCAACCGGCTTGCCGGCCGCCAGCGCCGCGTCTACGGCATCCGCCTCTCTTAGAGCGACCTCGCGCGCGACGGTCAGGAAAGCATCCACCTTATTCTCGACCGAGGCAATGCGTCCGAGCGCAGATTCACAAGCTTGGCGAGCCGAGATCCGGCGGCTCTGTATCTGTTCATGCAATTCGGCGATGGACAGTTCGTATATTTCCAATATCCCAATCTCCTAAAAAAGCGATTATCCGCTAACCCTGCGTCTGCTGAACCAGGCCCTTTTGAGCGATCCTGCCGGCGGCCCTCAGGTTGTGAGCCTGAGCCACGGCTGGCCATAGGCGCCGCCGCGTCGGATTAATCAATTATTTTCGGAACACCAAAGTGGCCGCCACACTGATCCGGCGCCATAGCAACGGCGTCTTCGTGCGCTAGAGAGGTCGTAGACGCATCAAGACGAAACGCGCCTTCATCGGCCGCCGGCACGACATGGGCGGTGGGCGGCACTCCCGTCGTATCTACCTTGTTCAGCGTTTCCACGTAAGTCAGCATGCGTTGGAACTGCTCAGTAAACGTATCGACCTCATTCTCTCCAAAACTAAGCTTAGCCAACTGGGCGATTTTCAACACATCCTCTTTATTGACCTTCATAAACCTCCGTGCCACCGTCGTTTATTTATCTGAAGTTTGGACATTAGCCGCAGGCCACACGCTACCCCGTCATAGTCCGAATCTTGTTCTACTAGCTCCGCAGGAGCGGGATATAATAGCCAGGGGCAAGCGCAGCGCCGCCCCTGGTATGTAAGACTATAGAAGTTATAAGCCCTGAAAGGGCGCAATACCCTTCGGGGAAACTACCGACCGCAAAACCAGATCTATCGCTCATCCAGCTCGACCCTGTTTTTCCGGCACAAGACGCGCAGCTTATCCTGAAACGAACGGCGATGGTGTAGGAATTGATCTCCATTAGTACGCCCTTTCAGGGCTTGCGAGCTAGTGACGCTAGCTTTCCAGGGGCTGCGCTGCGCTTGCCCCTGGCTATTATATCCCGCTCCTGCGGAGCTTTGGGTGGTAAGCAGCACTCCACTCTTTTCTTCCTGGAAGCGGCTGGAAGCCGCTTCCACCTAACCAAATATCCAAACTCCAGGTACATATATTGCGACCTATCGTGGGCGCCGAGCCCGGCTTCTTTCATCTTCTATCGATAGCGCTCGGCGCCGAACGGATACTCATGGCCATTCTGTAAACCTATGTTTACGTCTTAGGGAACGGCGTTTCCAGCTTGGCGATGGCCGATGGGCCCATTGATGAATCCTTTCCGACACGAGTGAAATAAGCCTGGGCTAGTTGTACGTCTTTCCGTATTTGGGCGACCAGCGCTTCCTTGCTGGGAAACCGTACCTCATCCCGCAAGCGGCAGCAGAAATCCAGTTCAACCGATTGTTGATACAACTTCTCATCGAGGTCAAATACAAAAGTTTCAATCGTCGCAGAGGGCTGAGACGAACCTGCGGTAAAGGTCGGGCGCACGCCGATATTGGTCAGACTAGGGCGACGCCGGCCCTTCGTATGTATTTGAGTAATATACACGCCGAACTTAGGTGTGATCTCGTTTTCCGAGATGATGTTGGCCGTGGGGAAACCGATTTTTGAGCCTATCTTTTGTCCATCCGTCACTACCCCGCGCATGGAATAAGGACGCCCGAGTACACGCCGGGCTAAACTAACCTGGCCATTCAGCAAATACCGGCGAATCCCGGTGCTGCTGATCCGTAAATTTCGGAAATATACTTCCGAAATTGTGCCTACCGAGAAACCGCTTTGGCGGCCGATGGCTTCGAGGAGGTCCACGTGGCCAGCCCGACCTCTTCCGAATGAAAAATTGGCGCCCACGTAAAGATCTTTAACGCCAATCCGCTCGCCAAGAATCTTTACAGCGAAATCATGCGCCGACCAGCGCGAGAACTCATACGTAAAGGGGAGGACAATTACGACATCCAGCCCGAGCTCTCGCAACGTGGCTAGCTTCTGTTCTGTAGATTGGATCTGTTTGGGCGCCCGATTCGGCGACAATATGCGCGCCGGGTGCGGATCGAACGTCAGCACCGCGCTGACGCCGCCCTGGGCGCGCGCCCGCTCCACGACTTTGGCAATGACCTGCTGGTGGCCTTTGTGCAAGCCATCAAAGTTGCCAATAGTGAGAACAGGATAGATCCACTTGGGCGTCAAATGCTCCAGTTGCCTGATTACTTCCATATCTTGGGAACGCGCCCGTTGCCGCGGGATCACAGCTTAACTGGATTAATCTTCTGCAAGTACTTCATGCGGAGATCATACAACAACCCGTTCAACAGCGCCTCTTCTTCCTTCTGCAAGTTACCCAGTGTCTTGTTCTTTATGATTCCCAGAATATCAATGATTTGTTTAGCATGCTCCAAATTGATCGCAAGCTTGCCCATGCTCGGATCCGGGATCTCGCCCAGGCTTACAACCGCCGAGGTGGAGAGAGAAAGTATGAAAGTGGCAAAAGTGACTTCGTGCAAGTGTTGTTCAGCCGCGCCGGTAGCGGCGGCCGCACTGCGGGGCGCGTCCCCGATTTCCCGCTTCTCCTCCGGCGTTAATGTTTCTTGAGTGTCCGGCGACGAAGTTTCAGGTGAAGACGATGCGTCGCTGCGGCTTCGACGATCCCTGATGGTGAATCCTTCCGGCTTGTATTGTTCACCCATAGCTACCTCCAGAAACGATTTAGTTTAGCATCAATATTTAGGTTTCGCAATTGGCCGATGGGATGCCGCGTGTAGAATCACATCGTTTATGTCTGAAATCCTATCCATACTGGTTGCGGGCGCGCTCATCCGAAAGGGAGTTGCTCATGCCCCTTTGGCGGCACAACACAGAACTGCCTGCGTTAGCGGGCGGGTAAGCCGAGGCGGATGACTGGGATGGGGCGTACCACGACGTATGAAAATAGCAACGGCATTCCTGGGAGCGCCCCGACTACCGTCGGGGCAAGGGTGGACTCGATCCGCTACGGGACTCGCCGGCAGGGATGCCGGCGCTCCCAGGTATTTTCAGAAGGAGTTGCCAGAAGGGCGACAAAGTCGTATGATGGCAAAGTATTAGGTTTGTCGTGGCAGTATTTGGTCAGCCAAAGCGAGGTCTCATCTATGGAAGAGCGTGATTTTTATTCGGAGAGCCCGGAGCAAAAACCCTTACGGATTACCTGTCCCTCTTGCAGGCAATCCGATGAGTATCCCATTCGCTGGTTGCGGCGCACACGGAAGAAATCCTTGCCGCCACAGGCCAGCCGGGATGATCGCGCTCGTTTTGCCAAGATGCGCGATTACTTGGTGCGCGTGGATGACATGGTGGCGTGCAAGAATCCTCGTTGCCGCAAACGGATCGAAATTCCTTCACTGCAGTCCATTATTCTGCTGTAGTGTAAGGGGGTCGTCGCGCGGCCGCATTCTCCATTTTCACGCATAAAATGGTGTCCCGTAGAAATCTGGTAACCGTTCACGGGGGTCAGGGGCCGGGCGATATTGGTTGAATTTCTTTTCCAAACCGTCCGCAATCCGTTAAGCATCCGCCCCACTGCCCAATCTCTAAATCATGATAATTCCTAACAGTCATCGGCACCCTCAGGCCCTCAGCCTCTGATCCCTGACCCCCGATCCCGGTGAACAGTTACGAAATCTGTTTACTTTCCGAGAAAGCTTCGATACACTGAATTTATGAATCCCATTTCATGAGAAGTGAGGTGATCATAAAAAAATCCTTCAACCATCACTACTAGGTATTCTTCAACCCTAACTCTTAATGAAACTGGGAGTATAGCCATGAGCCAGTCGTATTACAAACCCTTCCAAGTTTTGAAGAGCCTGGTCGTCGACAAAAAGCCATCCCTAAACAGCGCCCTGCCGACGCGGGAAGAAGAAAACAAGTGCAATCCCATGGACCTAGATTTACCTCTCGAAGCCTCCGATGAAGAAATTTTCCATGTGGCTATGAAGGACGTGGTCCCGCTAGGATGGAGCGGCGCGCCCGATGACCCTACGCCCTCCGTACAGGTGGACAATCCCAGCCAGACGGAAGATGACGCCTTGCGGCTTCTCGAAGCCTGCATGCAATCAGACGATTCGTCCGATTTGAGCCTGACGCACGAATACGTGGAGAAGGCGGTGCAACCGATCGGGCCATGGGTGTTAAGGGATTTGCACTGTGGACGATTTGCCGTACAAGCCTACCTCGATCTCCATGGCTTCACTGTGGCCGAAGCCCGGCTGACGTTGGAGCGCTTCATTCGTGAATGTATTCGCAATGGTTTCAGTTGCGTGAGAATTGTGCATGGGCGTGGACACCATTCGCTGAACGGCAACGCGGTGCTCAAAGCGCACGTGCAGCACTGGCTGGGCACTCGACGATGGAGCCGTCACGTGGTGGCCTATGCCACGGCTCGCCGCTGCGATGGCGGCGGCGGTGCGCTTTACGTGCTCTTGCGCCAAGCCCGCAAGCCGTAAAATAGTCATGACTCACGGGCTTTGGCCCCCGCGGCGCCGCCCTCGCTTTTAAACGAACCTGAATACGCCTTGACCTCCCTCAATAGGGCAATCGAATTATCGAGACATCATTGCTGTCGCTGTTCGAAACAATGGCCGTATTGTTGACGGGATTGATCGCCACTCCCTGCGGGCCGTTACCGCCCGTGCGACGGGTCTCGATAACGCGTTCGGCGTTGAGGTCAATTATCGAAACAGTGCTATCGAAGTTGTTGGTTACCACAGCTACATTGGTGTTTGGATTAATGGCCACCGAGTTTGGTCGCACACCGACGGGGATCGTCAATCGCACGCGTTCCGTTATCAAATCAATTAGCGAAACGGAATTATCCAAGTTATTAACCACAACGACGGTATTTGTACTGGGACTGACCGCCAACCCGAGCGGCAGATTCCCAACCGGAATGCGGCTCCGAATAGTCTTGGTTGCCATGTCAAAGATGAATAGTAAATTATTGACGAAATCCGTGATAAACGCCTGGTTCGTCAATGGGTGGACAACCACACGGTCCGGGTTCGTCAGCCCCGCCCCATCCAACTCTTGATTCGTATTTAGATCATAGAAGGTAACGGCGGAGGTTCGATCCGTAATAATCGCCATACTCGTGTTGGGATTAATGGCGACGTCGTTAGGATTGGCAACCAGATTTCGCAAGCTGATAAACCGTCCCAACGTGTTGTTAGTGAGATCGGCGTATCCCATGACCCTGCCGGCCGAGGCGCGATGAGCGATCAAGGCCACGTTTAAATTAGGCTCAATGGCCAGTCCACTTGGGGTTCCACCGCCCGAGGCGAAGGATGTCAGCACCGAATTGGAGGCCAGATCGATAATGTATAAGCTACTATCCATCAGAGACGCGACCACGGCGGTTTGGTTGACAGGATTGTAAGCCACTGTTTGAGGGTACCGCCCGACCGGTATGACAGCCAATCTAGGTATGGCATTGACCGTAAATGAGGCTCGGTTGCTGGTCCGGTTGCGCGCGGTGACGGTGACGGGTCCAGTACTGACACCATTCGGCACCACGACTTCGAGTAGATTTGGCGTCGCCGAGCGGACCAGCGCGGTAACGCCACTAAACTTCACCAGGTTGTTGGCGATCACCGGTTCAAAGTTGTTGCCTCGAATATAAACTCGAGAGTTGGCAAAACCTGTGTTGGGGTCAAGAACCGTGATTTCAGGAGTCCCCACTGACCCTTCAGAGGTGATCTGAAGGTTGACGGGATTGGACTCGGCGCCGCCAAAAGGACCTATGGCGTTGACCACGACGACAGTCACCTGCCCCGGTGAGGCGATAAGTTCGCGAGAAACGCGCCCTTTAAGGGTAATCGTATTGATAAAAGTGGTTGACACGTTGCCCCCGCCAAAGCGAATTCGCGAATCCGGCAAGAAGTTATTGCCGATGACCGTGAGGTCGAATTCATCGCCTCCGGCTCTCACACTATTTGGTAATATTGAGACAATGGCCGGAGTTAGAGAACCCGAGGTAACGGTGAACGGCAAGCCATTACTAGTATATCCGTCCACTGTGACGGTGACCGGCCCGCTGGTTGCTCCGTTGGGAACGGAAGTAACCAGACGCGAGGCTGTCGAGGTAGCTACGACCGCCGTAGTCGCGCCGAAGCGAACAAGGTTATTAGCCGCCGTCGTGGAAAAATTCTGGCCGTCAATAGTCACGGTGGTTCCGGGCGGGCCCTGTGAGGGAGTTATCGCCCCTAATACCGGAATATCGCGCCCGCCGGGAATTACCGGTATGGTGGTGAGCTGAATTCCATCAATTCTCAAAGTAAGCGGGACAATATCACCGGAGCTCGAGACCGTGACGTACCCTTCCGTACGGACCGCTTCCGGAAAGAAAGCCGCGTCGGTGAGAAACCTGGCCAGATGATTCAACGGCGCTAACGTGATGTTTCTTGTCACGCCAATCTGGCTGCCGCTGAGGCTATACATTCGCAGGCTCACCGTTATCGAGTCGGCGGGAGAAGGGTTAACCAGGGCCAACCCTGTTCCGGTTTCAGGACGAGAACTGTCATGAAAAATGGTAAACGCCTTCAAGACGGGAGAGGCGAAAACGCCGGCTTCGGCGAGGATCGTGCCGCTACGATCTTGTTGCTGGAAGATTAGGCTGCCGCTGAGGTTTTGTGAGGCTCTCAAACGACCCCAGCCGCCCACCCGTATTGCCGGGCTGTCGGTGATGTAACGCCGAACCCCTTGCGGGGCGATGGCCAGGTTAAAGGAACTGTCCGGTCCCAGCCGAGTGCCCTCATGGTCGAAGAGCGCCGTAATAGCGGGCCGCCCGTTGTCGTCGAAAAAATCAAGCGTCGCCGTAGCGGTCTGGTCGGATAGGTTAAAAACAATAATCGTGCTTCGGTATAAAGTGCCATCCTCATTCACGCCGAAAACGACGTGAGGAAAGTACAAGGTGCGCTGTGCCAATCCATGGGCACAGGTTAGCAGCCAGAATGTAAGGATTAGACCCAGAATTTTATATGGTTTCATAAGCCCCTCTCCTGAAAATACCTGATAGCGCCGACATCCCTACCGGCGAGTCCCGTCGCGGACCGAGTCCACCCTTGCCCCGACGGTAGTCGGGGCGATACCAAGGGGTGTCGTTGCTATTTTCATTCGTCGTGGTGCGCCCACAGGGCGCATGAGTAAGTCTCCTATAAATGCGGACTGCGGAGTTAATACCTTTGCCGGCTAATTTCATCCAGCGTGGCCCATAACTCAAAGTGAGTTGCGCAACTCGCCCGTTCAGGGGCAAGGATCGCGCACGTTTTCCTTGAGTGGCCTTGGAATGGCCGCCGACCACAACACGGTGTTCATGCCGGAACGGGTAGCGACTCATAGAATAACGCATTTTACCACAAGGGCGGCGGTTTTGAAATATAGGCGCTCCTTCGGAGCTACGGGCACAAGCGATACGCAAGACCATCCTAAATTTCCAAACTCCAGAAGCCGGCCGTTACGAGGTCGGTTCATACAGCCTTCGGGTCGCCGGCATAATCTGAGTAAGAACAAGCGCGGACGAGCGAAGCTATTATGTGGCGGCCCTGCGGGCCTGTCCCAGATGGTTTACCCCGATTTATTGAGCGCCTACAACTTTTAACTTGTTTGGTTCCGGCTCGTCGTGGTTAGAGTATTTTATTGGCATGATTGGCGCCCAGTGGGATACCGAAACAGCGCCGGAATCTTGCCGCCGGCGGTGAGAGCGGCCCCAATAATGTCCTTTGAAATCTCTTCACAGTTCCTTTATAATCAGATCATGGACGTCTTGTGGTTATTGCGTTCTAAAATGGTTATGACGCTGTGGCTATTTGCCGCCCAGTTTTCACTATCAACTGTATGACCCGCTGGCCTTCGTAGGAGGGCCACCATAACCGGTTTCTAAGGAGACGCAAAATGAAGATTGAAGTAATGTCGCACAAAGGGCATGAGCTCCTTTCCGAAGTCGATGAAAAAACTAGCCCCGCCGAACTTGATCGGCTGGACTCGGAGCTCAAGAAACTGATGGACCAGGGTTATTCGGCATTTCTGAAAGAGAGCGGTCTCAAGATCGAGAAGATTGACCCCAGCATTAAGGAAGATGTAGTAGTTATTGCTCCTGTTATGGGAGGATAACCTTGGAGCTTTCCAACGAACTGCAAAAGGAAGAGGAGCAGCGGCGCGCGGCAGAACAACGAGCAAGATTATGGCTGCGAGAGGCCATCCCATTACAAGCGGAGACCTACGATAAATTCGGGTATATCGAGGTCCCCAGCCAACTCCACAAAGGTCGAACCTATCGTATCTATGGCGGTGAAGGCGATTTCCGGACCAGTCTGTATTTGAATGGAAAAAAGCAAGCTCGCCTTTGCTTGATGATGCTTGATCCTGAGATACCCCCCACGGACCGCGTGATCGCGGAGTATTACTTGTTACACGCCGACGAACAGTTGTATCTCGCTACCGCCAATATTCAAAACCTTGTCCCGGAGATTCGCGCCGGCCGATTCGGGCCTATGTATCGTCTCTCCGGCGCAGGAGGATTAAGAAACCTCGGCCGCGAAGCACAGATACGATGGTCGCGCTACATAGCAAAGTTTCTCGTACTTGCTATGATCGCAACGCTATTGACGTGGCTCCTAGGCATCGGCGACTGGGCAAGGACCAGCTTCGTTGCTACTACCATAAACTACGTTGGGCGAATCGGCTTTATTTTTCTATCCGCGATCCTTCTTTTCATGCTGCTGTGCCGGATAATGCGACGGTTCCGCTCTGGATAATTACTCGCCCCCCCTCCGAGATTCCCTGAGTTCAACGATCAGAATGCAGCGTTTCCCTTTCTTGACGGGACAGTGTTCTTACGTCATTCTCTGATTGTAAATACTCAGCCAGTCCCATTAGCTCCGTAGGAGCGGCCTGTTTATAGCAAGAATCCATGCGTGAGTTCGAACAAGCCCCGTAGGGGCGGCCTGTGTAAAGTTGATTTCGTCGACGAAGGCGCCCGGACAGGTCGCTCCTACGGAGCTTTAGACCTACGATAGGAGCTACTATAAACAGGCCGCCCCTACGGGGCTGAGACGCATTGCCTGAGTAGTTACCTCTGATTAAATATCGCTTGGCAGAACGCTACGCCGGAGAGCGGGCGGATTCATAAATAAAATTCTACCGCAAGCAGGTCTATTTAGGTCTCCGCTTAACTACTGCCTTTGTACGGGCAGCAGCCGCGATGTCGTCCTTGCTTCCAATGGATAAAACATAGTCGCGTATCGCCTCCATTTGCGGCTCCGGTTTCCCGCCGAGTACGGCGGGATCCAGCGCGTTGCCTTCTACAAAAAAAGTCGGCATGCGGGTGTTGGGCTTTATCTTTTGTGGATCCTTGAGCCATTCCACTATCCACTGCGGACGGAGACGATTCCTCGCCAATCCTAGGTCTGGAGCCAAGTTGGCGGCATCGTTGGGCGGGGCTACGCCATTCAATATATGACATTTGAAGCATTGGCCCCTGTCCATAAGCCCTTTGCCCGCCGCGACGTTGGCGGCATCGGCAACGTAGTCATAATGCTCATACGGATAATTAGTCTTCGATAGATACGCAAAGTACCGCGTAAGGACATTCAAATCCACATCGGAGAAATTAAACGTGGGCATACGGACCTTAATCCATGGCCGTATGGGCTGGGGATTTCTCAAAAAATTGTACAACCAGTCGGCTTTCACCATCTCACCTTCGCCTTCGAGAATCGGAGGATAAAATCCGGGATCCGTTATGGTCTTACGAATATCACCGCCCTGGTTTTCCAGAATATGACAGCCTTGACAATTGAATTTCTTGACTAACCGGCGTCCTTCTTCAATGGCCGATTCCTGGGTCGAAAGATTTCGAGAAAGATCCGGCAAGATTTTCTCTTTGGTCAGTCCCAACACAAAAGTAACCAGCGCACGAATCTCCTCTTCCGAGAACTGGAAGTTCGGCATCTTTGACTTCTCATCCGGGCGCTTAACTTTGGTGGTTTGCATATTGGGCATCATATCAAATATTCGAGGGTCACGCAGTTTCTGCTGAAACCAGTCATGCCGCGTGTGGGGGATGTTCACAAATCCAAAGTCAAGCTGATGGATGTTCTTGCTGCCTTCTTCGGTAAGCTCCGTTCCAATATTTTGCGCTTTCTCAAAACCTTTGATCGTGTGGCAGCCAAAGCAACCGTAGCGATTGACCAACCGCTCACCCAAATAGGCCTCTTTCTCTGGTTGGGACCATGAGGCAAGTTTCGCCCGCGCCGCCGTGGCCGAAATGGAAACTTTCAAATACTCTTCCGCTAGACTATCCAGAACGGAGGTGTTTATCGCGGGCACATTTTTCCGTTCAAATTCCGTATCGCGGAGCGACATGAGATAGCTCGACACGTCAATCGCTTCCTGGTCGGAGAGCCGCAAATTGGGCATATTGGTCTCGGGGAAGTACTGTTTGGGATTCTTGAGCCAATTAAAAACCCATTGTGCGTTCGTCTTACTTCCCAATTTGTCAAGCGTCGGCCCAGACATGCGGCGATCATCTACAGGAACTTTCTCTTTGGGCGTCTCCACATAATGGCAACCCGTGCACCCGAGTGTAGTGACCAACTCTTTTCCTCGACCGGGATCGCCGACGAGCGAGGTCATCCGGTACTCCAGCTTTTCAGAAAGACTAAAGAGGTAACTGACGAGGGCGTGCGCTTCGACATTATTGCGCTCCAGATCATCCGGTGTCTTGGTATTAGTCAAATCAAAAAACTTCGGCATGCGTGTGGTGGGCCGAAAGGATTTAGGATCTTTAATCCATTTGAAGGTCCACTCCGGAGTTACCTTATCCACCAGGTGGGTCAGGTCCGGCCCGGCTTTTCTCAAGCCTTCAAATCCCTGAACCTTATGACAGCCATAGCAGCCGGCGCGCTCGAAAAGAATTCGTCCACGATTGAGCTGCGGCGCTTCGGCAATGAAGGTTTGACTCTTGTGACACTTGTAACATTGGCTCTCGACGTAGGAGCCCGGCATCATGGGCGTGTCCCAATGCTCGTATTCTTTCCAGTCCCACTTACGATTCCACTCATGGGCTTGTTTCTCATCAACCGGCCAATGTACGGCTGTCGTGAACGTGGTTCCGCGGTCGCGGCCCTGATGACAAGACGTGCAGCCGAAGCGATCGGCGGGATGTTTAGACTTGGCGCCCACAAAGATATCCAGATTAGGATGAGTGCGATAGGGCTGCCGGATTCCCGGCGTCTCGTACCCCTTGGTTTCGTAAGCCATGTGGCACGTTATGCAGCGGTCGACACGAGGTATGCGCATGAAGTTTAAATCATTCGTCACACCGTCAACCACTATTTGCTGAATCTTGAGAGAGGGCGCCATGAAATCCATCAGCGGCGCGTCCAACAACCATCTTGACGGACTGCTGAGATCAACATGTTTCAATTTTTTTTCCAGGCGGTCCACCTGCTCATTCAGCTTGTCTTTCTTCTTGTTGGCCGCTTCATTCTTGGCTAAATACTTTTCAACGTCTTGTTGCGCCGCCGTGTAGCGAGCTTCGGCCTCCATGTACCGAAGTTCCGCTTTATCCATTTCCGACTTCTTAGCGTCGAGCTCCTTTTGGTAGGCCATGGCCTTGGGGGTAAGCTGACTCGGCGCCGCCTTACCGCCAGGCGCGCCATTGTTTACCGCGGCAGCCGCCTCAAATTCATAGCGTGCGGCCAGGTAGCGGGACTTGGCGAACTGGTATTCTTGGTTGGCCTTATAGCGGTCAGTCTCGACCGACTGCGCCTTTTTGGTCGCCGCTTCATAATCCTTTTTATGCTGCTTTAGTTCAGCCTCCGCGGATTTCAGCTCCATATCCAGCGCGGATTTATCTCGTTTATAATCCGCGGCCGCGCGTATACCGCTGAGCGCCGCCCGCGTCTTGCCGTATTCCAGTTGATAGAAGCGTTTTTGAAAATACTTCCACTCTCTGGAACTGTCATTGATGACCATCCAGACCACCACTAGGGCCATGACAATACTGCCCAAGGCAAACAGCTTGTTCAAAGTGTTGATATTGCGTGCCCGCTCTGCATCCGGCATAGCCGAGAACCTCCTTGCAGCCCACCTAAATGTTGAAGAACCATTCGGGTATTGAAACGATGTACTTCAGGTCAATGGTCCAGCGCAAAATCATTTTTATCGGGAGCGTCATCATCGCTAATAGCAAAAACATCATGACGTGGTAACGGGCGCCGCCCAATGTCTTATAAAAGCCATTGAACAAGCGCGAACGATTAGCCAGGACTGGCGGCAACGCCGTAAAGTAGCCGATAACCAGAATAAATCCGAAAAGTTCCCGCAAAAGAATTCCCATATACTTGGCGCCAAACCACTGGTTGGGCAGTCCCACGCCCAATATTTTGACCCAAATGTATTCGGAAAGATTTACGTTCACCATGGGCGTGACCTTGGCCACGTCCCACGTCTCGTAGGGCCCAAAGAAATTCCAGTTCGGCCCGCGCAGGAAAGTTCCTATTACAATTAATAAAAGCCAAAGGATCATGAAGCCAAACATGAACACCATGATTTCATACTTGCGCTCGGCGAACGTATAATACCCGCTGCCGCGCGGATTACGGTCGATGTAGGGAATCGCCATAAGCCCGACAATAATTAAACCGGGGAGCACGACACCGGCCAGCCAGGGGTCGTAGTAAACTAGCATTTCTTGCAGCCCCAGGAAGTACCACGGAGCCTTCATCACCGGCGGAGAGAAAGTCGGATTGGAGGGCTGCTCGAGTGGCGCTTTAAGCACAATCGACCAAATCACCAGTACCGCGCCGAGCAGCACCGTTGCGATAAATTCCGTGTAGACAAGATCCGGCCAGACCATCACTTTCTCAAACCGCTCGGTCCGCTCCTTGGGCGGCTGCCCAATGCGCAGGCGATCATCGTTATCAAACGCCTGCTTGAGACTCAGCCAAGTAAAGAACGCCATAAGAAAAATCAGCCCAACAATCGGAACATTGTCCGGCGTCGTTGATATGATCCGAAAGTTCTTATCCAGCATGCTCAGTCCGAAGAAGGCCAGGCTGGCGATCAGCGCAACAATACCGAACTTGACCGTCCACAGGACTCGTAGGCGGAACATGAAAAAGAAAAGGATCACGGAAAGGAGGAAGAGCCAGCGCGGATCAGAGATCCAGTTAATAAAACCTTTTACGGCTTCCATGACGACTCACCTCTATTGTGAAGACAACCATGGTTGAAGAGCGACCAACCGTCGCCGGATACTTTTAGACCTTACACGAGAAGAGAAATTGATGGATCGTTTCATAGCGGACCGGAGATCCCGCCGTCTTTACGCACACGCCAAAAATGGACAGCCATCAAAGCGCCGGCGACAATCGGAATGCCGACGCAGTGAAGAACATAAAATCGCAAGAGCGCGTTGGTTCCGACGAATCGTCCGCCCAGCAAAGCAAAGCGCGCATCGTCGCCGGCATGGACCAGCCGTATATCCCCAATGGAAAGCAACGATGCCCCCGGGCCCTCGTAACCCGCAAATGGCGTGGCGCGCGCCATGTTGCCGCCCACGGTAATCGCCCAGATCGCCAATTGATCCCAGGGCAATAAATAACCGGTGAAGCTGAGCAGCAGCGTAAAAATAAGGAGAAGAACTCCGACGCCCCAATTAAATTCCCGCGGCGGCTTGTAGCTACCGGTCATAAAGACACGAAACATATGGAGCCAAACGGTGATAACCATGAGATGGGCTGCCCAGCGGTGCAGCTCCCGCATCAAACCCAAAGAGACCTGCTCACCCAAATCAACGATATCCGGGTAAGCATATTCGCCGGTGGGGCGGTAGTAAAACATCAAGAGGAGACCCGTGAGCGATAGCACCAAAAATAGGAAAAAGGAGATGCCGCCCATGCACCACGTGTACTTCAGACGGATTCCGGAAGTACGCACCTTGACCGGATGCAAGTGCAGAAACACATTGCCCAGGACAGCCAGAGCTCGTTTGCGGTCGGTAGTGGGCACGCCGACTCGGAAAATCGATCGCCAAACTTGGGATTTCGAAACGTATTCTTGGAAATCTTTAATCTTGCTCATGGATTGGTCACCTGCTCCCTACCGCAGAAGAGATCTTGTCGTATCAAATTTTCAGGAACGACTCGGGGTCGATCCATTCGCCTTTTTCCTGCTGAAATTTTTGGCTCTTATCCACCACAATCTGACCGTCATCTGTCAGTGCAATACGGAAACGTTCGAGCGGGCGCGGCGCCGGACCTTCAAAATTGATTCCGATCTTTTCTTTTCCGCCGGCCGCGTAAAAACCACTTCCGTGGCATGGGCATTTGAATTTAGCTTCCGACGTAAAATAATTCGGTGTACAGCCGAGATGCGTACATTCGCCGGAGAGCGCAAAAAAACCTTCTTCGGTTCGGATGATCCAGACCCGATACTTCTCTTTCCAACGTTCGTCGACCCCCAGCGAGTACTCGTTGGGCAGGCCGGCTTTGAACGATTGCGGCGGCTCGAAAAGTACGTTGGGAAACATGAATCGCCCGAGCGCGGTGAGGGCGGCGCCCGTCCCGGCCGTAAAGGCTACCCAGCCCAAACCCAGCCAACTCATCGACGCCAAGAAAGATCGGCGAGTCGCGGCCGGCGCCGCGGCTTTGACCGCTTCTGGGGATTTCCCGCCGGCGCCGGCAGAACCCGTTGGTATGACATTCTTGGCAGTGGCATCATCAGCCATGACAGACCTCCCGAAAATAGCATCCTATTTTACAACACACCTCTTATAAGTCAACCCCTGAGGGACCGGTTTTGTGTGATATTTCAACCAAAGGATTTAAGGCATGAGAAGAAATGTTATGACGTCAAGCTCCGCAAGGCTTCGTAGGCCGCGTTGCGAACTTTGAGACTGGGATCATGGCCGCTAATGGCTCTCAATTGCGATTCCGCGGTGCGATCCTTAAGCAACGTCAACGCCTGTATGGCGCTGATCATGACGTCCTCTTTCTGGTCATCTCTCATGTCCTTAATAGTATTGAGATACACTCGGTCGAGCATGTGTTGCAAGGTGGGCACGCCGTAGGGGTCTTTCAGGCGGGCCAGCGCCGTGGCGGCATTCCACTGGACGTCCTCTTGCCGATCACTGAGCGCCGTCCTGAGGGTAGGCACTGCGCGTAAATCTCCCAAAACGCCAAGCACATATACGATCATCTTTCGCAAACCCACATCGTCTGTTTTATATAACGATATCATATCAGGAACAGCTTCTTTGGCACGCAGTTCTCCCAAGGCATAAATGGAATAAACGCGGGTTTCTGCGTCCTCGTCCCTAATGGCTTGGACCAGTACGGGAATGGCTTGTGGGTCACCGAGCCTGCCTAACGCCAGCGCCAGGTACCGACGTACTTTGGGATCATCTTGCGGTACCGTCGAGAATATCCGTATTAATTCCGGCGCGAGGTCATGTGCCAACCGGGGATCTTTGTTCTTGGCAAGAATGGTTGAAAGCTCGCAGGCGGCCTGCCAGCGGCGGTTGCCTTGAAACCTTCCGTTGCTCATACGGAGTTCAAGAATGTAATCCTTGGCGGTCTTTGTATCACTGCCAATTAGGCCGAATATGACGAAAATTGAAACGCCGGCGATGACGATGATCAGTGGAAAGAAAAAAAATTGGGAAACCAGGCGAAATGAAGATGGCGGCGCGATCGGTTCCGGAGACAGCCCGGTTTCGTCGGCTCCAGTGATGCCGTTGGTGCTGGAAGAGGGGTTATCCATACTTTCGTGATGCGTCATTGCCTTTCAACTGTCCAGATTTTCTACTATACAAACGAGACCCCCCTATGTCAAGAAAGCTGCCAAAACTATTCGTAACGGTTCATTGGTCTGCACTGAAACAGAACCGGGAGCGGTAGCGACCGGGTAAGCGCCGTATGGCCGATAGACGCCCCGGAGCAGTTACAACTATTCGTACCCGGCAAGCGCTAATCCTGAACGGGATCGAACCGCTGGTCGGTCCGATCCTGCCTGAGAGGTCAACAGAGGGTCCCGGCAGGTTAGTGTGGGGACTGCACACTGGACATGGTTCTTCTCTTGACTACCCTTCTTTGGGGGGCACTACGACGAATGAAATCAGAACCGCCTGCGGTATCCAGACTGGCAAGCTGGGGCGGGTCTTACCCGGTCGCTACCGCTCCCGGTTCTGTTGTGCTGGAGTTATTTTCGGAGCAGCGAAAATCGCGCTCGTTGCAGTACGGTCAGAGGTCCGTTCTTCGATGACTGAAGTTCGGACCTCTAACATCACTTCGCTGCTTTTCCAACGAATGGTCCACTTTCAAGCCCGCCTTGATGCCGTTAACCTACATCAACACACTTTCGGTTATCGAGCCAGGAAAAACTTTATGGCTCGGCCGACTATAAGGACGGGTTCGTTGCAGGAATATTGCAGGCCGACCGCACCCGCTTGGTCTTGGATGCCAACGGTGGCGCCTCTTCCGTCGCCGCTGATATCCGTTCGGTTGTATTGGAAGGTAATGGCCGCGGTTCCCTCTTCCAAGATAATCTCGAAAGTGGCAACGCCTTGCGCACTGTAGAAAGTCACGTCGCGCCACTCGATAATGAACAGGCGATTAGGGGCTTCGCCATCTACTTTGGTCCATATCCTTCCACTTCCTACGAACAGGTCATCCCACAACGGTGCAACCATCCCACGTAGCGCACCGGCGCTGGGAAGGCACTGATTCACGTAAGCGGTATTGGGGGCCAAGAAGTTTCCATTTCCATTGGTCGAGACATGAATCGTACTATAAACGGAACCGTAGAAGGTGAATGGAAATGGCAGAGCCTGCGGCAATGAGGCGTCGTCACCGATAAGTGGCAAGAGAGTGTCGCCGGGGATCCAATTGAAGTCGATGGCATCGTCGCAAGAATATCCGAACGCATCTACCCTTGAATCCAGCCAGAAGTCCACCACCACGTCGGCATCAAAATATACCTCTTGGGTCTGTGCGCCAATGCACCGGGCCGACGACGGAGGACTAGCCTGTATATTATAGGTTCCGTCCGGCACCGTTGGGAACGCGTAGACGCCATCGGCGGTCGTACGAGCTGAGGGCAACGGCGTGTCAAGGATTCTTACCTCCGCGTTGGCGATAGGCTCGCCAGTGAGACTTGAAACGACCATCCCTGAAATCCTGTGCGACGGCGCCATAACTAATAGGAAGTTCTGAATGGTAGTGCCCTCCTCGGTTATTAACACGCTCTCCATGGTCAGCGGTAGGCGGCCAAAGGCGCTCGCCGTTACCGTATAGGAATCGGCGGGAAGCCGCAGCAAGTATCCTCCGTCGCTGCCGGAAAGTGCCGACCGCTCGATAGCACCGATTGCGCGTACACGAGCGCCGACCAGCGGACTACCACTGGAGGCATCGGTCACTCGACCTTGCAATATACCTCCGGTAGGTCCGCTCTGCTGCACTTGGGCAAAGTAGACGTCCTGCTGGGAGTGCCCGGATATGGCGTTGCGACCATCGGTCCAAGTCATGTAGCTGGTGCCCTCATAGGCCGAGTGATAATTATAGTCACCGGCGTAACAACTCTGCACGCTTGAATCCGGCTGCTCCGGCTGAGCAATCAGGACATTGCTGATCGGCGCATCCTGCAGCCAACTTTCGCCGTTGTCCGGCGATTGGATGCCCCAGTACTCATAATTTTGTCCGTCCGTTGTGTTGCGACGATCGTACCACGCAACCTGAACCTGGCCCTCGGCCGTCACGGACAGCGAAGGCATCCACTGCTCGCGTGTTCCGCCCATAGCTTGGTCGGTGTTCAGCACAATGGGGGTGGACCAAGTGCTCCCGTTATCGATGGACCGTGTATAGTATATGTCTCCCAGATCGCCGGGGTTGACGCCTCTGCCGGCATAGGCATAGTGGACCACGCCACTGGGGCCCACACCGGGCTGCCCCCATCCCATGTGTCTCCAAATTGGTGCAATCCGCGCAAAGTATCCGCATCCGGCTTGGCCGGGTGGCGCAAACGGAGATCCCATGACGACCTGAGTCCAGGCGGCGCCGCCATTGGTGGATCGGTACATGATATTAGTACGGTTGCTCATCGCACTTCCACCTTCATCCATGCCCACTACGAAAACAGTGCCATCGGTTCCGGTACTGCCCGTGAGCTGAACGTTACGGATGAAGGTGGTACTTAGTTGGACCGGCGCCGACCACGTGTTGCCGTTATCCGAATAGGTGACGTATATGCGTTGTCCGGCGGCATAATCGTTCCACGAAATGTACATGCGGCCGAAATAAGGGCTAGCCGGATTGTTATCCACCCACAGCGATTCCCGGTCGTCGAAGTTGCCGTTATGCGCGCAAGCTCCCGGGGTCCATGTGACGCCATTGATAGAGGTCCATAGTCCAACGCCTTGGCGGCCGCAGCTAGTGGCCATATCACCGGCAAACCAGGTATTCAGGCGGCCATTATAAACTACGATCGGATCCCCATAGTTAGTTCCATGCCCGTTGGCAAATGGTGATGGGAGCAGTCGAGTGAAGGTGCTCCCCCCATCGGTCGAGACCGAGACGCCGGAATAATTGCCCGGCGCAGAGCTGGAGTCATTGTAGCTAACCACGATGACACTACCGTTGCCCCAGACCATGCTCTCGCTCTGAGTGACCTTTGGATAGGTCTCGGTACCGGTGATGGTGTTGACGTTGAGCGGCGCGTCATTGGGGCCTCCGGCCATGCGTGTGGGATTTGTGGGACCCATGTCGGTTAAGGCCGCCGCGGGAACGGCCTCCTCCAAGCCACATCCACTGCGTATCAGGGCCGCACGAATGTTCGCCTGTTTGTCGATTCCATTCTCGTACACGCGTGCGCATTCTTCGCCGAGCACGCTGGTTGGTTTTTGTGCCGCCACCGGCGAAACAAACCCACCGATGGCCAAAGCTGCTGTCAAAGTCAGGAGAATTAATAGAAGTGGGATTTGGCAAATCTTATGACTCATGTTTTCTCCTCCGAAGTTGTTGGCTATGCTGATTAATATTTTTACGCAAAAGGGGCGATCCATCCTGGAGCCGAAAGCAAACTGGATCACCTTCCGCGCGAACGTTGGAAAGTTAAGGCATGACTTCTTCCGAGATTCAATCATAAGCCTATCAGACGGTAGCGGAGCCGACCCCGCCGGGGGCTCTGGCGCTTAGAATTTGGTATGGAGTGGAGTACCGCTTACTACCCAAAGCTCCGTAGGAGCGGAGCTGGGAGAACAAGCTTCGGACTAGGACGGGGTTGCTCGTAGCCTGCGGCAAATGTCCTAACGTCATTTCCCGTCACGGTCAAATCGGTACGTCGGTTTGACCATAACTGACGACCATCACGAAAGCAACGTGCGGAAATCACACCAACCAGCCCCATCGGCATTTTTCTTTCTCCATCATTGTAACATTAATCCAGGGAATATCGTGAAAAAGCTGCTAGTGAATGACCTCTCACATGGAACGTTCCTGCGCGTATGTTCCGGTCGACTTCATGCGTAGGCCCTATTTCGTTCCGGCTCGGCCAGGTTAGGTCATCGGACGATGATCATTCAGAGTAACTACTCAGGCAATGCGTCTCAGCCCCGTAGGGGTAGCCTGTTTATAGTAGCGATTCCTAGGGTAGGCCCTAAAGCTCCGTAGGAGCGACCTGTCCGGACGCGTTCGTCGACGAAATCAACCTTACACAGGCCGCCCCTACGGGGCTTGCTCGAACTCACGCAGGGATTCTTGCTATAAACAGGCCGCTCCTACGGAGCTAAAGGCACTGGCTGAGTACTTACCATTCTGATAAGAGCAACCTTTAGTAGAAAGGCGTCGTACTCCCCAACTTTGGGCGATCCGCCTATAAATCGGGTGAGCGGATACATGTTCTGTCGGAGCAATGGCGCCAAGAATTTGTGAACTTCTCTAGAGAGATGGCCCGCAACAACCTCCAACGGCGAGCCCAATCAATATTTGTCTCTCCTCTCGGCCGCTAAAGATCGTAACATACTCCGGGTTTCACTTTCTGCTTAATGTGAACGCCTCGCAATTCATAATCCAAACCATTCGGACCAGGCGTTAACGTAGAATTCTGCACGTCACCTTGATTTGAATGGCGCACATCTATCCCGATCCTTTGCCCTTCCCGAGTGGGGACGGCGTTGAATAGAGCGGACGGATCTGATATAGTTCTTCCGCTGCCAATGATAAATTCACCGGCGTCAGGGGCCTTACGTTGGCGTACAGGTTTACTAGCATCATCACTTTGGGTGTATGGGTTTTATGGAAGAAGAAATTAGACTGACTTCGCTCTCCAGTTGCGCCGGCTGAGCGTCTAAATTTGGTCCGGAGGACCTGCGCGAGATTTTGAAAGGCTTGGCAAAGCCGACCGATCCCAATGTGTTGGTCGGGATCGAGCATTGCGATGACGCCGCCGTGTATAAGCTGAGCGAAGAGCTGGCCATTGTCGCCACCGTCGATTTCTTTACGCCGATTGTCGATGATCCTTATTATTTTGGAGCCATCGCCGCCGCCAATGCGCTTAGCGACATTTATGCCATGGGCGCGCGTCCGCTGTTGGCGCTAAATCTGGTGGGATTTCCGGAGAAAGACGTACCGCTCTCCATGCTCACCGAGATTTTGCGAGGCGGCGCCGATAAGGCCCGTGAAGCCGGCGTGTCGATCCTCGGTGGCCATACGATCAAGGACAAAGAGCCCAAGTATGGCATGGCGGTCATTGGCACGGTGCATCCGCTACAGATCATGACCAATGATCGAGCGCGGCCGGGCGACCACCTGATTCTCACTAAACCCATCGGCACAGGCATCATAAGTACGGGAATTAAACAAGGCAAGTGCCCAAAGGAGGCAGAAGCGGCCGCGGTGGCTTCGATGTGCGCTCTGAATAAGTCGGCGGCCGAAACCTTGCGGTCGGCCCGCGTCTCGGCGGTAACCGATGTCAGCGGCTTCGGGCTGCTGGGGCATTTGCGGGAAATGGTCGAGGGCAGCGGCGTGGGCGCCACGATAACCGCCTCTTACGTACCTCTCTTGCCGGCGACGGAAGAACTGGCGAGAGCGGGTTTGGTTCCGGGCGGCACACGGGCCAATCTGCGAGCCTCGCAAAGCGCCGTCGCCTACGATACCAGTTTGAGCGACACCATGCGACTGATCCTGAATGATGCTCAAACGTCCGGCGGCCTGCTGATGGCCGTTGCCGCCGAAGACAGCACGCTTCTGATCGAGCGCTTGCGCGGAGCCGGAGTGCCCGCGGCCGCCGTCATTGGCGAGATTCTCACTGAACCCATAGGCAGGATTTTCATTCGCTTCTAATCACAGTGCCGCGTCCCAGCGAAGCGCGCTGCGTAACCAGCCTTGCCTGGGGATTTTTCCGCTAAAGCGTGTGGAGTTTCCCGCATTCTCTCCTGATTATCCTTAAGGGCGGTAATGGGAGACGTATGGGTTTTCAGCTAGGCAACAACGCCAATGCCGATCCAGCCCATCGCTGATGCCGATTCTTGGAGTCCATAGGATCTTCGACGTATGACCTTTTTGAGATAGGCGTTCTACGTAGAGTACCGATCGACAAAGGTCGACGCCGTTCAAATGGCGATCAATACGGAAGGCTTGGCATAATTTGGCGGGGCCATTGGCAAGATTCTTGGGATCAGTAACTCGCCGGCGATGGCGTGCCATGATCTCAATTCCCTTAATGGGCTCAACCGCACGGATCAGCACAGCCCCAGGAAAGCCCTTCCGCTCAGTCACGACGTTAAACATGTAATGCATACCATAGGTAAAGTATACGTAGGCATGCCCGGGCTCGCCGTACATGATCGCGGTACGCGGGGTATATCCTTTAGCGGCATGGCAAGCTGGGTCGTCCTCGCCGATATAAGCTTCCGCTTCGACAATTCTTCCGGCGATTTCTCCCTCAGCGCTGTTATGCACAAGAAGCTGCCCAAGTAATTTTTCGGCCACCCTCAAGGTATGGCCGCTGTAGAACGATCTAGGTAGAGGCATCGCGCCATTTCGGATTGTACGAATTGTGTAAGTTAGCCGACGCCACCGCTCAAGGCGGAGAGAAAATCGGCGTTGCTCTTCGTCTTGGACAGCTTGTCGAGCAGCAACTCCATGCTCTCGGTCACCGACAGCGGGTTGAGCACCTTACGCAACACCCACACCCGGGCCAACTCCTCCCGCGACAGCAGCAACTCCTCCTTG
>JACOSC010000261.1 GCA_016179055.1 Acidobacteriota bacterium | reverse complement strand
GCTCGCCGGGACGGACTCGCCCTACCCATGAAATCGCTTAATTCAACAGCAGTGCACCCCGGCCCTCTCCCGCTGGGAGAGGGAGACAGCGGTCCAGCGATGGGATCATACCAGAACTACGATACGCCACTCGACGGCGAATATGAAAACCCTCTCCTTGGGGAGAGGGCAGGGTGAGGGAGATTATTTGGTGGGTTTCAAACTCACTAAGCATGATGTAACACCTGGTTGTGGGTGTGAGCTGACTCACATCGGCTGCTATATCGTGGTTTGAGCTAATGCGTCACCCGCCCCAAGCCAAACTGATCTCCCGTTCGCACCGTATTATCTCCCTTAAAATCGATCTCCAACATTTTTTCGCTTTGCACATCCCGGCCTTGTTCATCTTTCAGCCCAGCGATAATCTTGCGGCTCGCAACGTCAACCACGTCTCCCGTGGATGGATAAGCATAGCGTCCGTCGATGCTGAAGGTGATCCAGCCTGGCTGATCCCGCAGCTCGAGGCTCGCGACTTGTTTCGGCGGCATGGCGGTGTTGTCAAAGATATGAATCCGGCTGTTGTGAGCATCCGTGAGCCAGATTTCCTTTTCATCCGGCGTCAAACCCACGCCGTGACTCGGACAGCCGTGACGTTTCGTCGGGCCTTTGTTGTAGCCTTGGACTTCGATGCGATGAAGCATTTTGCCGGTCGTTAAGTTGCCAACTTCAAAGCCGAGCAGTTCATTCACGTTCACGTAGCACAGCGTCCCGCGTCCGTTGACTGTGAAAGGACGGATCACATTGCTGAACGGACCGACTTCGCGGAGCACGCTGTGCGTCTGAGTGTCAGTGACACGGAGCAGAGGAGACTTCAACCCGGCCAAATACACGTGCTGACCATCGAGGCCATAAATGGTGTTGTGCGCCCCGGACTTGGTCACGATTTTCTTGACCACTTCGCCGCTGAGCGCGTCCACCACATGCCAATGTTCTTTCTCCAGCGAGGGCAAATAGATCACTTTCCCATCCGGAGACAACGCCAGGCGATCACAACCCCCTTCGTAGGATTTTTCCCAAAGGATTTTTTCTGTGACGAGATCGAGCGCCGTGAGCGTTTTAGTCGTGGTAATGTAAATTCGCTTCGTGGCGGCGTTCGCGCAGACGCCTTTGACGTTGAGCGGCTTTTTGTTGTCGTCCAGTCCGGCCGTGGGAATCCGCTTTATGAAGCGGTGGCCGTGATCGATGTCGAAGACCAGCAAGCCATGGCCTCCGTACTCGAGGTAATCGCGGATGCCGGGTTCAGCCACGTAAAGGAGCTTCCGCTCGGCAGTTTTGGCCGCTTCGGCAGCGAAACAGACGCTTACTCCGACTCCCGCCGGAATCAGCCTTCCGAGCAAGCCGAGTGACAGAACAATCAGAGTTAAGCGCCAACAGGAACAAGTTGTTTTTGTCATAAAGGATTGCTTTTTGCTGAGGCACCATCGTGAAGGGTCGCGGTGGCAATTTCAAGAACGGCGTTGACGAAAGCGAGGCAACAAGAACGCATCGCCGACCGTCAACGAGCGAAACCTCACTTGCCAAACTTTGATGCATATGCACGATAGTTTGGTCGATCCAATTTCTGAGAGTCTTCGGTGCCGGATGTTGTCACGGTCGGCTGGGCGTTGACGCCTGTGAGAGCAGCAAAAGTGATCGCAGCAGCCAGCAAAACCATCTGAAGGGCGGGTAAACGAGTGTAGGTGGACTTAAGAAGCGCCAGGGTGAGGACGGAACGGTTGATCTTAAATTCGGCAGTTGAAGACCGAGAAACCACGGATGGACACAGCGCGGCGCAGCCGCAACCGAATTGGAAAGGAAATGGATCGAGCCACAAAAAGGCACGAAGAGGCACAAAAAGAATTAGCCTTTTAGTGGCTTCTTGTGCCTCTTTGTGGCCATTCAAAAATTTTGCCGGCTTGGTGCGGATTCCGACGAAAGCGGACACTGATTCCGAAAATAATCGGACAGGGATTCCGATCCAAATCGGACAGTTTTCGGAGCGAAGCGACGCTCTGGTGTTAGACATAAAAAAGTGTCCGAAATGAGTCAAGATTATACGCTGTGCTTGGCGTCAATCTGAGCCCTTGGGCGACGTACTTATTCACCGTGCTCGCGCCGTAGATTCGGGCGGGCAGGCGAGCGGCGGCGAGGGCTTTCGAGCACCAGCTCGCGTCGCCGCCGGTCGCGACGCGTAACGGACTCGCCTGGCCCGCACGAATAGGCGCGCCGGTGATGTTCGATTTCATAGGTCCTTATCCGAAGGAGCCATTTTGGTTTTCCGAAGGGATTCGCCCTTAAGTTCCATCCGATAGGCGTTATGCACTAAACGGTCCAGGATGGCGTCGGCCACGGTGCCATCGGCGATCATTTCGTGCCACTGAGCGACGGGGAACTGGCTGGTGATGAGGGTGGATCCGGTGCCGTTGCGGTCATCCAAAATCTCCAGAAAGTCCCGGTATTGTTTGGGGCCGACGGCGGCGATGCCCAAGTCATCGATGATCAACAAGCTGGCCTTCTGAATGGTTTTGAGGAGCTTGGTTAAGCTGCCGTCGGCCTGGGCTTGTTGCAAACCGCGGAAGAGTTTGGGCGCATAATAATAAATGGTTCGGACGCCCTCCCGGCAGGCTTGCTGGCCCAAGGCGCAGCCCAGGTAGGTTTTACCTACTCCGGTGGGGCCGGTGATGAGGCAGTTGCGATGATGCTTGAGCCAGGCCCCGGCGCGCAGTTGGTCGATCTGCGCCCGCTTGAGTCCGCGCGCGTTGCCATAATCAATATCCTCCAGGCAGGCGGAGGGGATTTTCAACTGAGCCCGTTTCAGACGAGCGGCCAAGGCTCGGTTTTCCTTCCAAAGCCATTGGCGCTCGACCAAAAGAGCCAGCCGATCTTCAAACTCCAACTGGGTGATGTCCGATTGTTTGCGCTGTTCTTCCAGGGCGTCGGCCATGCCTTCCAAGCGCAGAGCGCGCAGTTTTTCCAAGGTTTGTGAGTAGAGCATTTATTTTTCTTTGGGTTGAGGGTTGTAGTAATCCTGGCCTCGAACATTGTCGTGGTTGGGACTATTGAAGGGCAGTTCCTGCTCCAAGGGTTGCTGATCCAGTTGATGGTCCAGGATCGATTGGATGCTCCGATAAGAACAGGCGCCAAAGTGAAGGGCCCGGCGGCAGGCCGCTTCCAGCCGGGCGTCCCCGACGCCTTTGCCCAGCCGCATAATCCCCAGGACAGAGCGAAAGCCCATCTCGGGAGGGGGGCGGTTTTGCAGGATCTGCTCGACCAATTTTGCGCAAGAGGGACCCACTTTGCCGGCCCAATGAATCATCCGGCTGGGAGTCCATTGCAGATATTTTTGATGCGATTTGGGACGGTGCTCTTCGAGGGTGGTAAACTGGCCGGGCTGAAAACTGCGGAGGTGGGCGGCGACCCGTTTGGCCTTGTGAAAAAGTTCCACGGTCGATTCGGTCAAGCGGACATCCAACTCCTGATGAATCAGGGCATGGGGAGCGCTGTAGTAATGTTTAGCGACGACGACATGGTAATCGATATTGACCTTGGCCTTCTCCCATAGGGCCAGGACATACGGTTGGGCGGGCAAGGGCAAGAGCGCCGATTTTTCATGCGCTTCAAACCAACGGTCGCGCGAACCTTCCAGTTTTTGAAACGGCTGCGCATTGAGTTCACTTAACTTGGCCCAGAGAGCGCTGTTCAACGCGCCCACTCCAAAAAACTTTTGATCGCGCAAGGCCGCCAGGATCTGCCGTTCGGCAATCAAAACACCGGCCTCGGCCTTGGCTTTATCTTTTGGGCGGCGGGGTCGTGCGGGAATGATCACGGTCCCGTAATGCTGGGCCATCTCCTGGTAGGAAGCGTGCAGGAGCGGTTCATAGCGGCAGGCTTTGATCACAGCCGTTTTCGGATTGTCGGGAACCGTGACTTTGCTGACCCCACCGAAAAACGCGTAGGCGTGAGCATGGGCGGCAATCCAGGAGGCCAGCTTTTGATTCAGGAAGGCTTCGGCATAGGTTTTATTGCTGGCTCCCAGAACGGCCACAAACAGAAAAACCGGAGCCACCGTTCCATCGGCTGAGTTGTAAATCGGGATCGTCTGCCCGGCCCAATCGACAAACATCTTTTCGCCGGGACGATGCACCTGGCGCAGGACTGGGTCCAGTGCTCCAGCCCAACGGTCATAGAGTTCGCAGAAGCGGCTGTAACCGTAACCGTCGGGATGATTTTGGCGATACTCCTGCCAGAGCAATCGCAGGGTCACGCTCTGGCGCCGCAGTTCCTCATGGATGTGGGCCCAATCCGGCAAAGCTTGCGGAACTTCAGGAGACGGATCGGGAACACCCATCAATCGTTCCCAAAGCTGATCCTCGGTCCATTCCTCCGGAAGTGGCCAAGTCAGCCCGGCCAGCTCAGCCCGTTTGAGATAGTCTCCCACCGTGCTGGTGGGCACAGCACAGCTTCGGGCGATCTCCCGGATAGACAGCTTATGCTGATTGGTTGCCTTTTTCGTTATGAAAAAGGGCCGATGGTGCCGACTTATCCAGCGTCGCTCCAGTTCTCCCTGTGAATAATCCCATCCCCTTCGGACACGATTCCGGGATCCCGGAAAGGTGTCCGAATTCAAATCGGAATCCCTGTCCGATTTGGATCGGAATCCCTGTCCGAAATGAATTGGAATCAGTGTCCGAATTAAATTGGAATCGCTGTCCGATTTGGCCCGGAATACGCACTTTCAGCTCGTCACTTGTTTTGCGGGGAAGAACTCGAACATTAACGGCTCTTTGATTCTCTCCTGCCTCCACCAGATCGAACTCGACATCCCTTCCAATAGACGGCTCATTGGCGTATTCGATAAGGTCTTCTATGAGAAAAGAGATAAGCCTCCGTGAATTGTTTTCGATAATCACTCCGGCCCTGCCATCGGAAGTAAAGCTTGAAATTCTGCCGCTTCGCGCCTGACCTCGGAGTTCTGGGTAAAGCATACGGAGAACGAAGAGAAGGTCCCCCTTAGCGCGGCAGAGGCTCGGTGAAGCGCCGTTTTTCTTTGCGTGCTCAACGATTTCCTCTGCCCAGTCCCGCACTTCGTCTCTGATTCGGAGGATCTCGGTTTTGTGATCGAATGGACAGCCATGATACTTCACGTGCCCAACGTACATGCTTCCGTAGTGGCCTCTCTTGTATCCGACACTGTGCGAGAAGCTATCACTTTGGAAGTATTTGGCCCAGCACTTGGCCATGTTCTCCTGATGTTTCATTTCTGCGTAAATGCAAGCCATCTCTGCCCAACACTCGCCGACTCCTCTTGACGCCCCAGTTTTGAAGAATTCGAGCGCTTCTTCGCAGTGATCTTGCCTTCCCAAGATTTTTCCGGCCTCCAAACAAGCCTTCCCGGACCCCATTCTTGCGGCTTGCCTGTAAAGCCGGAGTGCTTCCTTCGGATCTTGAATGGTTTCGCCCAGACCGTACTGCGCCGCATCGGCGAGTTCCAGCAATGGCTCCCACGCGGGGCGTGCAGTAGTCTCCTCCGAGTCCGCATTCCGACCCTCCTCAGTGGAGCCACTCGGGTCGTCGGTGAACCTTGCTCGATTGGTCGATAAGCTCGCTTTTGCCTCCATTAATGCGCTTACAGCGGCCTTGATCGGGGCCGAGAAGAATTCGCGATTCGCTGACACGCGATAGTGCTGCGACTCCAAGCGAGCATGGACAAAAGCTTCCGCTTGAACAGAGTCCTCGAAGTATTCTTCGAAGACAACTTGGAAGGGTGTTGGAACGCCTGTCGCGGCAGAAAGTTCTTTTGCACGGTCCTCAGGGAGGTCAATCGTCCTGCCGATTTTGACGAGCCCCTGCATGGAGGCGTTAACCATCACGTACACATAACCCGCCTGCGCTGAGGGATCACGCGGCGTTGGATCTCGCGCTTGTGTGTGCTCGCTTCCAGATTCCGGCAAAGCGGGATCATGCACTGCACTTGTCTCGATGGTCGACTGGTTCGAGTCCCTGGCAAGTTGGGCAGCGCTCTGGGCTTCGTCCGCTGCGTCGAAGGCGTGTTGCAAAGCCACGAGGTCTTCGTCTTCACCCTGTTTGAGTGAGTCCAGCATCGCTTGCTCCGCTTTCAATTGCTCTTGCGAGTAATTCGCAGCCTTGATCGAAAGACCGATCCGGCGTTCGCCCTTGTCGATCTTAATCACCCGCGCGGTGACTTCCTGGTCCACCTTAAGCACGCTCTTGATCTTATCGACGCGCTCCTCGCTCACTTGCGAAATGTGGACCAAGCCGTCGATGTCATGCTGCAGCCCAACACGCGCGCCGAAGCTCGCGAGCTTGGTGACTTTGCCCGTGACCAGATCGCCCATCTTGCAGTACTTGTCGATGTTGTTCCACGGGTCTTCGGAGAGCTGTTTGAGCCCAAGCGAAATGCGCTGGTTGGCCTTGTCGATTTCCAGAACCGCAGCCTCGACTTCCTCGCCTTTCTTCAAAACTTCAGACGGATGGTTGATCTTGCGTGTCCAGGAAATATCCGAGACGTGAATAATCCCGTCCAAGCCATCCTCCAATTCCACGAACGCGAAGGAGCTGGTCAGATTGTGAATCTTGCCCTTTACGCGGCTTCCAGGAAGATATTTCTCCAGGGCTCTGTCCCAGGGATTGGTCTCGAGCTGGCGAATGCCGAGGGAGATTTTTTGTTCCTCACGATTGATCCCGAGGACAACGGCTTCTATATCCTGGTCCACTTTGAGCATGTCCGAAGGCTTGGAGATGCGTTTGGTCCAGGACAATTCCGTGACGTGCACGAGTCCTTCGACGCCTGGCTCCAACTCGACGAACGCGCCGTAAGGCACCAAGTTGACCACTTTTCCTTTCACGCGGGCGGTGATGGGATACTTGGCT
>JACOSC010000305.1 GCA_016179055.1 Acidobacteriota bacterium | reverse complement strand
TTCCGAGCACCGTATGAATCGTTACCTCCTCACACGTCGGATATACTAGTCGTCTGAATCGGGCAACTGACGACAGGGGACTTTCACCCCATTAGATTCGCAGCTTGTCGGCTGCATCCCTACCGCCGGCGGTTCTGTTTTTCGTCGTGGTGCCCCAAGGGGCATGAACCATTGCTCGGTAATATCGGCGCGCAAGGAACAGTCTCGGAGAAAATCTTGGCGTCCGGGCTCATCCTCCCGTCGGGCTCCGGTTCTATTTCCACAAAAGTGAATCGTTTGAGTCGCTCCCGACCCAAGATGGTGCTTAAGATCACGCGCATATTAAAGGTGAGGAGGTCGATATCCCATGAATCAATTTTCGCCCTTTATTCGTGTGGGCGTTCGACGGTTTTGTACCCCCACAACTTTTGAAATGCTAGCCTGTTTGGTTTCGGCTCGTCCGGGTTAGGAGTGAAAGTTAGTCTTTGCCTTGTGTGGATCTGTCGAGGTCTTCCTGGCGCTCGCGATCTTTCCGTTCGATGTGCCTTTGAAAACGTCGCTTCTGTTCATCATCCAATATTTGTATGATCTCCGCCCGCGTCTGGTTACGGATCCAGTCGCAGCGCGGCGAATACTCTTTGTTAAGCTCTCGATAACAATCCCGACTCTTACTTACAATTTGGCGCAACTGCTCTTTCTTTTCCGGATCCAGCCCCAACTCCTCAGCCATGGCATCCACGCGGCCCTTCTTGAGGCCGGGGGAAGTAGACTTACTGGCGGATACGCTTCTGTATGGGTTCTTTACCAACAGGGGCGTCACCAGGCCGCCTGCAGCAAAACCCAGAGCAAAAACCATGACCAAAAGAAAAATCGCTAAACGTTTGGATGAAATCATATTGCTTATAGCATTCCTTTTATTTCGTAACTACTCAGCCAGTGCCTTTAGCTCCGGGGCGGCCTGTGTAAGGTTGATTTCGTCGACGAACGCGTCCGGACAGGTCGCTCCTACGGAGCTTTAGGACCTACCACAGGAATCTCTACTACAAACAGGCCGCCCCTACGGGGCTGAGACGCATTGCCTGAGTAGTTACTTTATTTCTATAACGGCGAGGTCGGTGTTCGGCGGAATAGTTACCGACCTTCCAAGACGGTTTTAATAACGTGGTCGGTAGTAATATCTATTTGTCGGGCGATCAATAAAACCTCCTCCTCGGGAGGGATAAACAAATCCCGGTTATCTTGGCCCGCCCGGTGAACCTCGGCGGGATCTCCCGTCAAAAAGAGAAATCCCAAGCAAAGGATAATCAACATAGCGAACGCCGGGAGCAAGCGCTCTGCCATGGCGCCCAAATGAGACCATAGCATGAGACGTTGATTCTTCTGGGTCCGTATGGCCTGAAGAACGCTAACGGCAAATCGGGCGGGCGGATTAATGGTCTGGCGAGAAGATTGGCAGAGTTGCTTTCCGAACCTCAGCAGCTCCCAATCTTCCCGACAGGCCGTACAAAAGGTCATATGGGCAAAGATTTCTTGTTGGGCGGCCGAGCTCAGCTCACCATCCAAATGGCAGGATAACCTTCGCCTAACCTCTATACAAAGCATAAATCTTTTCTCCGGCGCCTTCCGTACCGCATTCCGCCATCTGGTCCGCATCAACCGGCTTGAGTAACTTTCTTAAGGCGCGTCGCATTTGCAGCCGCGCCCGAAACACCTTCAATCGTGCCGCCTGCACCGAGCAACGAAATACCGCCCCGATCTCTTCATAGGGTAATTCTTCGATATCTCGCAGGACCAGTGCGGTCCGGTACTGTTTTGGCAACGTATCCATGAGTTTAGCAAGTAACTGGGCTAACCGCTCGTGCTCGCCGTTTTCCGGCGGGAGACGGTGCATATTCATAAGGCGGTCCTGCGCCGCGTGGTCATCGGCTCTCAGCTCGGTAAACGTGAGAACGCGATTCCGCTTGATCTTGCGTAACTCGTCGTAGCATTGATTGGCCGTTATTCTATAGAGCCATGGAAAGAACGGTCGATTGACTTTGAACTTGGGGAGCGACAGGTAGAGCTTGATAAACACTTTCTGCGCCACATCTTCCGTCATATCGGCGCGGCCGCCCGTGAAATGGTAGACCAGATTAAGCACGACCTGCTGGTATTTCCGCACCAAGGATTCAAAAGCCACCTCATCACCCGCTTGGCTCTGTTTAATCATATTCCGATCTTCGTCATTTGATACAACCAAAGCTCATACCCTTTGTACAATGAAATATACGTAGCTTCCCAAGAGACATTTCACTTGAAAGGCGCACCCGGACCGTAGCCCGCGCTTATTTCCAGGGCTCGGCAAGTCAATACTCCCGTCGCGGCCGTGCCCTGAAACAAAGGCGCACTCGAATCCCACTTAAGACTTGGAAACTTCCAGCCGAGGGAAAATGATTTCACTTTTTTGAACCTTAGTCCCGTCGGGCAAGAGTCCCCACGTGGCAGCAACCGCCAGTTGTTGTTCCTCCAGCGGCTCGGACATGCCAACTTGTCTCCAAATTTTTTCGGCCGTGCCCGGTATGATCGGCCAGAGAAGCACGCTCACCAATCGCAGCGCTTCGCAAACCTCATACAAGACATGCTCAAGCTCCTGTTGCCGGTTAGGATTTTTACTAAGCTCCCAGGGCTTATTCTCTTGGATGAAAAGATTAGCCGAATTGATCAATTGCCACACAATAGCCGTTGCGGAATGCAGCTCATAGGCATCCATGGCCGATTGATAATCACGAACCACGGCGGTCGCAGCCGGTTGCAGGCTCGGCTCGGCGCCCGGTAAGGCCCGGCGCAATATTCCATACTGATAACGCTCTACCATGGATACGGAGCGATTCAGGAGATTCCCGAGACTGTTGGCCAGCTCCGCGTTATAACGTTTCTCCAGGCGTTCGTAGCTGAAATCGCCGTCTTCCGTAGCCGGAATTTCACGCAAGAGAAAATAACGCACCGGATCAATGCCATACTTTCGTATCGTGGTTTCCGGATCGATGACATTGCCGAGGGTCTTGGACATTTTTGTGCCGCCGGAGGTGACAAAGCCGTGGACAAAGATCTCCCGTGGCAGATTTAACCCGGCCGACAGCAGCATGGCGGGCCAGTATAGCGCATGGAATCGAATAATATCCTTCCCGATGACATGAAGAATATTGGAATTCTTCACCCACCAGAAGTCAAAGAGAGCGTCATGGCCGGCGTAACCAAGACCGGTAATATAATTCGACAACGCATCAAACCATACATACATGATCTGAGAGCCATCGCCAGGGACCGGCACGCCCCAGCGCCGGGCGCGCTCGCAGGAGCGAGAGACGCTGAAGTCTTCCAAGCCGGAGGCGATAAAACTCATCAGCTCATTTTTGCGCGTGACCGGCACAATCCGCAGCCGGTCCGAGGCGATGAGGTCGTGAAGCCGGTCTCGGTACGCCGAGAGACGAAAAAAGTAATTCTGCTCTTCAACCGGTTCGGGAATCGTCTGATGGCTTGAGCAGCGCCCGTCGACCAGATCCTTATCCGTAAGAAAATTCTCACAGCCGACACAGTATAGCCCCTTATAGACCTTTTGGTAGAGGTCCCCCGACCGGCACGCTCTCCACAATTTTTGCGCGCCTTCCACATGTCGAGATTCGGTGGTACGTATGAAGCCATCGTAAGAGAGACCCTGCAACTCCTTCAAGGCCTTAAAGCGCTCGGCATTTTCTTCAACAAACCGCTCAATCGGAACCCCGGCTCGTTCGGCGGCGCGCACTGTATTCAAGCTATTCTCGTCCGTGCCGGTTTGAAAATAAACCTTCCTTCCCAGCAAGCGTTGATAGCGGGCGATTGCGTCTGCTTGAATGAATTCCAAAGCATGCCCGATGTGCGGCGGAGCATTAACGTAGGCGATAGCTGTTGTAATGTAAATAGTATTAGCCATTAATACAGTGCTTCTCCATTGGCCGACCGGCGGCAAGCGGTGTTCTTACGGTCGCGGATATTGGCATGGGCACGGCAATCGCGACGTCAGGCGCCGATAAGTAATCCGCAACTGTTCACGGGGGTCAGGGGTCGGGGGTCGGGCGATATTGTGGATTTCGTAACCGTTCACGGGGGTCAGGGGTCGGGGGTCGGGCGATATTGGTTGGATTTCTTTTCCAAACCGTCCGCAATCCGTTAAGCATCCGCCCCACTACCCAATCTCTAAATCACGATAATTCCTTACATTCATCGGCACCTCAGAAGCCCTCAGCCCCTGATCCCCGACCCCCGATCCCCGTGAACAGT
>JACOSC010000304.1 GCA_016179055.1 Acidobacteriota bacterium | reverse complement strand
GGCGCGCATGCTGACGGTGATTATGACGCTGCGGTTACAAAAGCGCAATGTGCTGGAGTATCTGACGCAAGCATGCCAAGCGGCGCGTAAGGGTCAAGCCGCCCCCTCTTTGCTGCCCAATACCCCGTGAACGGTTACAATATTATTAGCGATGTCATAGGGAAAGCCTTCGGGCAGCTTTAGCGACAAGGCAATGCCGTTTTGGTCTAAAGTATTATGATAGATTTTGGTCGGCCTCGCCACGGAATGGCGCCGCGGCGCCGTCTGCGCGTCGGGGAACTCATCATCCTGTTCCACGATGTACAAGCCTACTCCGCAGTTCACGATCACATTTCTGAGAACGGCGCTTCCCAGGTTGTTCCAATTAATCAGTAATCCTATGCCCTCGCTCGACAGGATCAGGTTACCGTCTACGCGGAACTTGGCGGTCGAGTCCAGCCAAATCCCATAGCGATTGCTGACAAACTCGTTGCCGGTGATAGCATAGAATACTTCACCGCCACCCCAATCCGCCAGCGAATAGACGCCCCACTGGTTGTTCAAGAAGCGATTCGATATTAATTGATGGGCAGGCCTGCGTCGGCTCTGATCGAACCATACTCCATTTAATATGGCCCCCTGAAATTCATTGTGAGCCAGTATGATGTCCGACGTGTGGTAGCCGTACACCAACACGGACGCGTTGCGGAATGCAAATCCTGCGATGCGCACTCGCGCCGCGTCGTACAGCCGCAACGCCACTTGTCGGCCCATGCCGTCAACGATAGTTTTTCCGGCGCCGCTGCCCGAAAGGCGCAAGTCGTCCGTTGCGATGGTTAAGGTTTCTTGATACAGGCCGGGCGCCACGAGAATTTCATCACCGGCTTCGGCGCTATCGATGGCCTGCTGAATAGTTGAGTATTCGTCGGGAACCTTGAGTACAGAGCCGGGAGCCGCTACAGACAAGGCCGCGCATAGAAATCCCAGCCACAGAGCTTGTTTTATTTCTCTTAACGGCATAAGGACACCTCCACTATGAAATAACGTTCCACGGTCTCCAATTCAGACAGCCCAGCGCGTCTGAATAGAAACTTCTATATATATAACTCGCCGGTTGCAAATTTTGCGAGGATAAAAAAAGATTTGTAACTGTTCTGGGCGGTCTCCGGCCGGTCCCCGAAGGGGACCTTGTAAATAGCCGTGGGTGGCGCCTCGCGCCACCCACGGAATGCCATCACCCCCGGACGGACCCTGAAAGGGTCCACGTAGGGACCGGTGTAAGTGGACGACTGCGACCCTTTCAGGGTCGGCCCGCGCGGGGGTTACGGTCCTGGGGTGGCGAAACGCCACCCCAGGCTATTAACCGCGTCCCCTTCAGGGACCGGGCGCCGTTGGGCCACCTTTTGTGGATAGGCTCATCTTCGGACCCCCCCTAAACAGTTACAAAAAATATTTGCTAAATCTTCACCGCAGCCTGGCCGGTAGGCTCGGCCCAAAATCGGGACCGTGCATCATGGCCTTGTCTACATGGAACGAGTTGACTTATGGCGGTTTTGCGCGTATAACCTGCAAGAAGTCCTTCGGCATATGAAGTGGCGAAGTCGTAACCTTTTTGACGGGGAGAATTGCTTCATGCGACAATTCCGCGCTTACCGGTTGATGTTATGGCTGCTCATAGGCCTTTTCGTGATGGTCATCCGCACGAACTCAGCAAGCGTCGAATTTGAATCCCTTGACCTTGTCACGGAAAGGCCGGCGGCTTTCGCTCAGGAAAAAACCCCGCCGGCATCCACAGCGGCCGGTCTACTAAATCAAATTGATCAATTAAAGGCCACGGTCGAGACGATTCGCGGGTTGAAGTTTAAGAGCGATATCAAGAGAGGGCTGCAATCGGCCCAGGAATTTCGTACCTTCTTGATGAAGGACATCGAGCGCGAATATACGGAGAAAAAACTGTACGCCTGGAAAAAGTGGCTGGTTAAATTTGGCTTTATGGAAGATCAGGTCGACATCAAGAAATTAATGTACGACCTGTTACAAGAGCAAGTCATTGGCTATTATGATCCGGAGCGCAAGAAGCTTTATTTAATTGACAGAGATCTTTCGGACGCGCTGGGCGGGGCCGCTCAATCCAAGGAGGAAGCCGCGGCCATGGAACTCCTAAAGTCCCGCGGCTTTGAGCTAACCGCGATGTTGGTGGCGCACGAGCTGGATCACGCGTTGACCGATCAGCATTTTGATTTGACCAAGCTGCGAAGACAGCGGGAGGCCAATGAGGATCGGTCCAAGGCCGTAACGGCGCTGATTGAAGGTGAGTCCACACTGGCGATGATTGAATACATCTTCAAAGGTCTGGGTGTGGACGCCTCGGTTTTTCCGCAATTCGGAGATCTCATGGAAGGCCTTTCGGCGGCGGCGCTTCCCAGCTTGCCGAAGCTGGATCAAGCGCCGGCTTACTTCCGGGAGAATTTAATGTTTTCCTATATGCAAGGCGCCAAGCTGGCTTGGGCCTTGCGCAAAGCCGGCGGTTGGGATCTGCTGAACCAGGCCATGCGAAATCCTCCGGAATCCACCGAGCAAATTCTCCACCCGGAAAAGTACTGGCCCACGCGCGAGCAGCCTATCATGGTCACCGTGGCAAATGCGCAAACCGTATTAGGCCATGATTGGGTCTTATTAGAAGAGAATTCCTTAGGCGAATTTAACCTCTCGATATTAGGCCGGAAATACCTGCCGGTCGCGCGCGCACGGACGTTTGCCGTTGGTTGGGGGGGCGACTCCTTTCAGATTTTTGAACATAAGAAAACCAAGGAGACGGCGCTGGTTTGGTATACCACCTGGGATTCCGTTGAAGACGCGAAGAAATTCTTTTCCGGGTATTACGAGATTCTTACCAAGAAATATACGGGAGCGGTGTCGGCCCCTGAGCGGATTTTGAGCGGCGACACCGCCGCGCTTAATCCAAAAGCTTTTGATGAAAGGTTGAGCTTGAAAATTCCTAACCGGAACCGGCAGGTCGTCCTAGAACGTATAGGGCCCGATGTAGTAGTCGTTGAAGGTTTCGCGGCTTCACTCATAGATCCACTTGTTAGACGGGTCTGGCAAAGCCGGAAACAGGCGCTGGCCACTCCGCTCAGTAGCGCCAAATAGGAAATTTCGTCGATGTTACAAGCGTAGGACTGCAGTCGCGCTACATTAGCCTGTGACTGGCTTCACTGGTTCAGTATAGCCCCGACTCTGTCGGGGCCCGAAGGTGTTCACCAGCCTAGCGCTAAAGCCGTGCGCACCAACTCGTAACTCTAAAGGAGTCCCCCAGCTTGTCCTAACGACACGCAGAATAAAGAGGAAACTGGGGAAGTATCTAAGGAGCCTGGAGTTTGGACATTTTGGAGCGGGCCGGCGCCAATCCTGCGAAGCAGGCAAACCATAAAGTCGCAAGCGCCCCAGCAGGGGCGCAAGGAGATTAGCCTGGGGCAAGCGCAGCGCTGCCCCAGGACTCATGGCCTCCTCCGCCACGAGCGCCCCGGCAGGGGCGCTGAGAGGTGCTTGCCCTAAGGCCCTAGCGCTGAAGATGAGATGATAATGCAGCATCAAATGAGTCTACGACCTCTCGGCACCCCTGCCGGGGCGCCGGTGTTCTAGGGAACTCGCGACCTGGGGCGGCGCTCCGCTTGCCCCAGGCTAATGTCCCGGCGCCCCTCTGGGGCGCTCTGGAGATTGGACATTTCAAAGAGCAAGTATTACCGGCCAATCACGATTGTTGGCGAGCTTTAACGACGCGCAGAATAAAGAAGAAACAGGGAAGTTTCTAAGGAGTCCCCCAGCTTGTCGTAAAACGACACGCAGAATAACGATGAAACTGGGGAAGATTCTAAGGAGCGTCATATAATAGCCATGGGCAGAGTCCCGCTATTGCGGGATCGCCCCTGGGGAAGTAGTATGGCAAAGGACAAGAGCCCTGAACCCAAATCCTCCCTATTGACCGCCGAAGACCAGCATCGGCCGCGCGGCTTCGTCCATGTAAAGCTGGTGGATGAGCCGCTGGTCCGTCTGGCCGCCAAAATCCCATCACTCGTTGTTTTCACTCCATTCGCTTGGCGCTCGTCCCTCGCGCCGCGCTCATTCCGTTCAAACAACTCGTTTTGCTCATAGGTTCACCCCGTGAGATAACAAACAATCTCACTTTTTGAAACATTCTTGCTTATTATCTCACGGGGTAAAGCCGGAACGAACTGCCAACTGACTACGGGACGAACACCAGGCGGAAGCCAATGAAGTGGTCGCGGTCGTCAGGATCGACGTTGGAGTGATACGCGGAACGGCAATGCCGCGCATAGTTGCCCCAGCTACCGCCGCGCAACACACGGCGCGAACCGATTTCCGGGCCCGCTGGATTTTCTACAATTCCCTTCCTTTTACATTCCTCGTAATATTTTTCGTCATACCAATCCAGACACCACTCATAAACATTGCCGTGCATATCGTAAAGCCCCCACTTATTGGGCGGGTAACTGCCAACCGGTGTTGTCTTCCGCAAGAATTTGCCTTTCGGGTTGTTCTTGTAGGGATAATTTCCGTTATAATTGGCCTGAGCGGTGGTCAGATTGTCGCCGGTGTGATACGGCGTGGTGGCGCCGGCGCGGCAGGCGTATTCCCACTCGGCTTCCGTGGGCAGGCGGCCGCCTGCCCACTTGCAGAATATGTAAGCGTCGTACCAGCTCACCTGGATCACTGGCTGGTTGCCATCTTTGAGGAATTCTCCAGACTCTTTTATGCTGCGTTTTTTATGATCAGGATCAAAGCACTGGTACTGATCCACCGTCACCGCGTAACACCCCAAGCGGAACGGCGAGATCTTGACCGGATGAATTGGTTTTTCGTAAGCCGTTTCGTTGCTTCCCATATTAAATTCCCCGCCTTTGATATCTGCGGGCTGCCAGTATTTGTCCTGTATAAACGCCCGTTCGTGCGTTTTGTATTGTCGATTCTCTGGCCAATGGTCGAACATGTGTTCTCTTCGTTTTTTGGCTTCAGGTGTACCGATCGCCAGTAAAAGCTCATCGCAGTTATATAAAACCTCGGTGTCCGTCTCGCCGGTTCGAAAGACGAAGGTGACAAAATCCAGAGCGTTCTGCGTTTCTTTTTGTTTGTCCTGAGCTTCTTGCCACCGGCCGCGAACACTCCCGATAATTTGAATCCGCTGCTTGGGGGCAATGTTCGCCCAGCGCTGTCGAATCACTCCATGATCCACGTGGTCGGGGTTGGCGTCCAAATAACAGCGAGCGGCCAGGGTGGCATCGGCGTCGAACACGATCTTTAAAAAATCCGTGGGTTGTTCCAACTCGCCGGTGGCCAGGCGGAATATCTCGTTCCATTGGGAGTCGTTGCCATACTTCTCAAAATACGCCACCAGGCGGGGTTTCCCCTCGATCTCGGCGACCAGCGCCCGTGCGACAAAATATTCAAACAGGGTGCGATGGGCGAATGCATAGTGCTGGTAAGAAAATTTCCGCAGCAGCCCGCTGTTCTGTTCGATTTCGTCCAAAATGGCTTTAGCGTCACAAGCGAACTGCAAACGGTTGACAATCGCCCCGACCTGTTTGAACACCTCCCGAATCGGCAAGAGCGCGGTTTGTTCTTTTTCAAAAAAATGCAGGGCTAATTCCATGAGCAAATCTTCCTTCATGGTGCGGTCAAAGCGGTTGCGATCGCGCAGGCCACGCTCCTTATCCCAGAGCTCCAACAAAGTCAGGACGCACAGTCTGTACAAATTGACCCGGCGTTCCGGCAGTTGCTTGCCTTGTTCAAAAATCAGTGCGATGAGCGAGAGCAAGAACGGATTGTACGCCAATTCCAGCAGCCGGGGCTGCGCGGCGACTTGTCGGCACAATTCCTCGCCCTCCGGCTCCCGGCTGATGGCTGAAAACCAGCCGCGGATAAAATGCTCGATGAGCGTGGGAGACAGCGGCAACACTTCCAGCACGGCGCCGGGCAACGCATGCTCGAATCCGATCACGCGGGAGGTCACCACGACCGGGTGTGAGGGAAAGCGGTTCATCAACCCCTCGAACATGCGGGCGACCTGTCGTCGCGAGTCGGCCGGCACTTCATCCAGTCCATCGATCAACAGCAGCGCCCGGCCAGCCAGGACATGCGTCTCCAGACTCTCGGCCACGGATAGCGGCAAGGCGTAAGCGCGCGCCACCTCCCACAGGTAATCGCGCAGCGATTTGTCGGCGCTGCCGTACACGCCGAGCGGTATGTAAATCGGCAACTGCTCGGGTTCCTGATTCTGCGGCAACCGCTGCAAATTTTGGCAGGCATGAACATAGGCCAGACTCCGCAACGAGGTGGTTTTACCACAACCGGGATCGCCGATGATCATCACGCGGGTGAACCGTTTCACCGCGTCATGAATATCCAAATCGTGGCATTCAATCACCTCGTCATCCCTACCCGACGCGGCTCGCTTCCGTGACAACGGTGCAACCAGCGCCGACTCTATCTCACGGCTGCGAAACCGCTGCGAGAGCTGCAGCCGCAGATACAGTGTGTTCAACTCCACCTTCCGGTTTTGCGCCAGAATCCTTAACCAGCGATACTCGTCGCGCACGGCTTCCAGGTACATCCGCAACAGTCCATACGGCGACTCGACCACTTCTTTGGGCGCCTCGATCAAGACCTGATTATGAATATCGGCAATCACCAGCGTCGCCAGTTCATCGGGATTATCATAATAGGAAAGTGTATGCTTATTCTTCAATTCGTCTTTTAGCGTGATCAATTTATCGCGCTTAGGTGACGGATCTTTTTCGGTATATTTTTTCGGTGTGTCACCCTCAGACGTAAAAGTAAAGTAGATAAGCACAGGCTTGTGCAACTCGATGGCTTTGCGATACTCCAGAGCCGTCATCGACTGTTCGTGGCCAGAGGGGATGCTGCCGTACCGATGGGCGAAGATACCTACATAAATATCCGATTCGGCCACCTTTTTCATGCAGGTTTCGTACGGTGTGTCCGGGCTGCTGCTGAAAACCTCCATCGCTATGGGAATGGTTTCATTAAGTCTTGTTATCGCCTTTTCCACGGCCTGACGTTCGACGGTCAAATCGAGATAGGTGCTGCTAATGAATACTGTGACGGTTCGAGACATGAGATCAGTTCTCCTAATTCATTGTTATTTTCAATCTCGGTCTCACAATTTGCGTGGGAACGCAGAGGCAGACGCTTTGTATCTATAACAATAACTGAAGTTTGATCATAAGCCAATCAGACGGCAGCAGTGCCGGCCCCGCACGGGAGCTCTGGAGTTTGGACATTGGCCGCAGCCCCGCACGATCTATTCGTTCCCACCACTTCGAGCGGGTGCCCCGCCATAGCCCGCAGCTTGTTCCCCTAGCTCCGAAGG
>JACOSC010000303.1 GCA_016179055.1 Acidobacteriota bacterium | reverse complement strand
GGTACCCTGGTTACTATTGCCGAGGTCATGACCCTGGCGATCGGCAAGGACACCGGGCGGCTGTATGCGGGGACCGGCGGCGCCGGCATATGGTTCAGCGACGACCAAGCCGAAACCTGGGAGTAACCCGAAGCAGCAACGGCGCAAGTTGGGTTACTCGGTCAATCTTTTTTCCTGCCGAGACCAGCGCCGGTCCTTTAATTAATAATAGACGCTCTGGAATCGTTCACGTGTCCCCGCTTTCCGAATTTATGCCAGGTGTGCAGGCCAATCAGACAACGAATGACCATGTGGTTCCGGTTGACAACCGATGACGGTCAACCGACAACAAGGTACCTGCGGATTACGCGGCCTCGTTCATCCCTGCACGTTTTGAACTAAGAAAATTTATACCGGTTTAAGGCGACGCCACAACAATTCTCACTTCCAACTTTTAAGATACTGTTCCTGTTCCGGGGTCATGGTGTCAAAGCCAATACCTGCGGACTCCAGCTTGGCTTGCGCAATTTCATCATCGATATGGTTGGGGAGCGGCTGCACGCCGATGGGCAGCCGGCCCTGATATTTCGCCAAATGGTAGGCCGCCAGCGCCTGCACTGAGAAGGACAGATCCATGATCTCCACCGGGTGACCATCGGCGGCGGCAATGTTGGCCAGTTCGCCGCCGGCGATCAGGTGGATTCGCCGGCCATCCCCCAGCTCGTATTCCGTAATCTTCCATCGGGCTTCCCTCACCCGCTTGGCCATGGCGGTGAGCGCCGCAACATCGATCTCATGAGCATAATGCCCGGCATTGGCCAGGAGCGCGCCATCCTTCATAACAGCGAAGTGCTCGCTGCGCAGCACGTGAATGCTGCCCGTAGTCGTAACAAACAGATCGCCGCGGCGGGCGGCGGCGGCCATGGGCAAGACCGTATAACCGTCGACCACGGCCTCCAGGGCTTTGACCGCATCCGTTTCGCACACAATTACATGGGCGCCGGCGCCCGCCAAATAACGGGCCACACCGCGACCCACCCAGCCGTAGCCGGCCACCACCACGGCCTTGCCCGCTATTAAGAGATTCGTTACCGACATCACCGCGCCGAGGACCGATTGTCCCGTCCCATAGCGATTATCAAAAAGATGTTTGCAACGAGCATTGTTGGCGGCGATCACCGGAAAGGCCAGGAGGCCTTCCGCTTCCATGGCTTTCAATTTGAGAATGCCGGAGGTCGTTTCTTCCGAGGCGCCTTTCACATGACTGACCAAGTCCGGCCGGTGTTGATAAAGGCGACTCACCAACTCAGCGCCATCATCCAATATAAGGTCGGGGATGGTGTCCAGCGTCCGCAGCAAATGCTCATGAAAAGCGGCTTGATCACATCCGTGCACGGCATGCACGCGCACTCCGCGCATCACCAGCGCCGCGGCTACGGCATCCTGCGTGCTCATCGGGTTGCTGCCTGAAACGGTAACTTGGGCGCCGGCCTCTTGCAGCAAAAGCGCTAAATACGCGGTCTTGGCCTCAAGATGTATGACGACGGCAACCTTTAATCCTTTGAACGTTCCATCCTTCAGATACTTTCCTTGGAGCCGATTGAGCACCGGCGCGTGCTGCGCCACCCACGCAATCTTTTGCTCGCCTTCCGGCGCCAGTGAGATGTCTTTGATAATTGAATTATGACTCATACGCCCCTCAAATGCAGACGTAGCGCCTGCGGCGGTAGCGACCGGGTCTATGGGCTATGCGACGTTTACCCGGTCGCTACCGCTCTCGGTTCTGTATCGGCTGTGTGTCCTACGGTGTGGGTGGTCAGAACAGTTACTTTCTTTTTATGGGACCTTTGCTCGTTGTAGCCACTGCCCTTGCGTTTCCACCCGGTTTATTGAGCACTTCATCGACCCATGTAAGGGCTGCCATCATTGAGGGAAATCCAATGGTGGTGAGAGCGAGAAATATTACATGCCTGATCTCGTTCGGTGTGGCGCCGGCTTCAAGCGCGCGGCGCGTGTGCGAATGCGTGGCTCCTTCCAGCCGAGCACCGATGGAAATCGCTAATTTGGTCAGCGCTCGTGTTTTGGTATCCAGTGGTCCTTGATCTTGGCAGGCTTTTCCGAGTTGCTCATAGGCTCTAAACATTTCAGGGTAAGTTTTCCGGAAATTCTCAAATGCTGATGGTAGCTTCCTCAAGCGCAACCTCCTTATCTTTGTCATGACGGCATACTATTACACCACGAGTAGGAGTCTATCATTGACCTATCAATATAACAACGCCTTAACAATTCCAGAAGATCCAAAAACCGTAACCGCTCAGGAGGTCGGCACTGATACCGAACCGGGAGCGGTAGCGACCGGGTAAGCGCCGTACGGCCCATAGACCCGGTCGCTACCGCTCCCGGTTCTGTGTCGGTTGGGTACCATGAGGCGTGTAGGTGGTTGAACAGTCACAAAAAAACTTGCGCGATTTTTTTGCCAATTCTCTTTGGCGCCGTTGCAAATATTTCCAAAAAAAGTTCGCAAAAATTCGGCGACCTCGGTTCATTAGTATATGGCCATATCACTACGCCGACTTTTGACGCGCGGCACAGGGGACTGCACAGGCGACTTAGGGTATTCGCTGCCGGAACTGCTCATGGCTATTACCATGGCGGCGGCGATCGCCATAATAGCATTGCCCAACGCGTTTGCACTTTTTCATGGCTATACCCTTTCAGTAGCGGCTCACGAGCTGGCCGCCGAGCTGCAACACGCGCGGACAATGGCGGTAGCTGGAAACTTGAGTATCGATCTCCGGTGTGACGCGGCCAGCGGCGCTTATCAATTGGCCGAAACGGGAAGCGGGCCGGTGGCGGCCGAACACTTCTTACCGCACCGCGTACGTTTTCAGAGCCTTCCCCGCACAAACATACGTTTCCATTCGCGCGGCAGCGCCGCTCCAGCGGGAACCATCGTGCTGGAGGGCCCGACCGGCCGATTACGGGTGATTATTAGCCCGGCCGGGCGAATCCGTATTGCGTCGGATGGAAGTGTCGACATGGCCTAGAGGATAAAGATCGAAGGAAAGGATGGCTGGGTGAGGAATGTCGCTGAGACAGGGAACGGAGATCTGCAATGGCGGACTGGGCCAGAGGGCGCCGGGGGAAGATGGGTTGAAGATGCGTGGCTCCAATGGATTTACATTCATTGAAGTGATGGTGGCTCAGGCTTTGTTGACGGTTGGGCTATTATCGATAGCCCACTTGTTTGGCCTTGCGTTTCTTCAGGAGACGGTATCCCGCGGGCAAGCCCTCGCTATCACGCTGGCGCAAAAGAAAATGGAAATGCTGGGCGCCCATTACGCGGCCGGCGGCCTGCCGGCGGATGGAAGAGACATCATTTACGTTCGCCAAGTGGATGAAACGGGTGACGAGGGACAAGTACTGGCCGGCTTCGAGATCATCTGGACGGTACAAGTCGGACTACGTGGGTCTCGTACGGTGCAAGTTAAATTACTCCCCAAGGGGTCTAGGCTGGAAAGTGTCAGGGGTGTGGTGTGGAATCCGGTCTTGGTGTTCCGCAAGGAGTTCGCTCCGCTTCGACGATAATCCATGACGCAAAGAAATGGGTTTAGCTTAATTGAAATGTTGTTGTCGCTCGGCTTGTTGGCCATACTAATGGCGTCGGCAATCGCCTTTCTTATGGATGGCCAAAAGAAATACGTCGCCGCGGTGGCCGCCGACGAAGCGCTGCAAAATGCTCGCAATGCTCTTGAATCGCTCACCAGCGCCATACGGCAGGCTGGAAATGATCCAAGAAAAACATCGGACGATCCTTGCCATCCCGAGCATAACCCATGCCTTGAGGGAGAGCCGATATTGGGGAGCGAACGAGAAATTACTCTGCGCGCCGATCTGACCGGTTCGCTGGGGGACCGCGGGGATCCTGACTGTACGACTCAGCAGCGGTTTGAAGACCTTACTTTCCGTTTTGCTCCAGCCACTCGAGAGCTAAAAATGCGGTCCGGCCGAGGGCGATTCGAACCGATCGTACAGGATCTGGCCGACGTACGCTTTGAGTATTACCAGGCTCAAGCGGACGGGCGACTGATCCCCGCGCCCAGCCCTTGCTCTATAGACGTAGTGCGTGTCACGGTAGTCCCGGTAACGCCCGCCGGCGATGCGGCACGCTTGACTTCGCAGCCGCTTCGCTTTGCCATGACCGTAGATGTACATGTACGAAGCCGAAAATAATTTGGTAAGCGCGGGCCTGCGGCCGGCCCGATCCATGTTGGATTTTTTGTAACAGTTACGATTCCTTGAGAATACAACAAATCTGCCGCTTATAAAGGATTCCTATGGAAAGCCCCCGCCAGGCCTGCCATGACGCTTCCGGAGTGGCCCTGCTCTTGGTTTTGGCTATACTGACCACGCTGTCTTTGCTCGGACTCACGATGATTTCCGGCAGTCTCACGGAGGCACAGATTTGCGAAAATTACAGCCACGACACAACGGCGTTGATGCTGGCGGAGACGGGCCTGCACCGTGCGCTCTTGGAGCTACGCGGCAAGAGCTTCTCGCAAGCGTTGAAAGGCCTGAGCGGAAGAATAGACATAACAGAAGAAGAGGCCCGGACGTTTGATTTTCGTAACCCGATTCCGCTGCGCGGTTACGGTCTGCCGCCTCAGCGTCTCGATCTCGGCGATCCTGAACAAATCGCCGCGGCCGCCAGGACGGATGTGGGCATGCTTCCGGAAATCGGCCGTCGCGGCGTTGGCTATTACTTGCGCAAAGGGCCGGACGGTCGCTTCGGCACCGCGGACGATGAGGCTTTCTTTGAGAGTGAGCAGGCCTCCCGGCCGGATGATGCGCTCATCGGCCGCTATCTCGTCAAGGTCACGAATAATCCTGACGATCCCGGAGGGCCCTTCGACGACCGCGATGGCACACTGATTATTCGTTCCATGGGTCTTGTGCGAATGAGTCCGGCTCGCCGTCTATGGGGAGCCCGTAACGCCATGAAGCTACTCGAAACTCGGGTTCGTTTAGATATGACTTTTGAAACCGACGCGCCGATTACAATTCTCGGACCGAGCCTGGCGGCGGAAAGGACACGCCTACTGGAGCCGGGTCGTTTTCGCGTTTATGGAAATGAGCATTTGGGCCTAGCGATTATTAATACGACCGGACTTTACATGGATACGTTGGCCGAGCCGATGACCCAGCAATTGTTACGAACAGAAGGCAGCGAAGCGGTATCGGGAGCGGGTTTAGTCCCTTCCATACGAAACTTGACAAGTCTGGTGCGAGCCGGCCAAGTTTGGGGAGGGCGCCCCAATGTGGATTGTAAAAGAGTCCTTGATGCGGCTCTGCTTCGTCGTTTCATCTATGAAAAGCTTCCCGCGCTGGCCGACCAAATCTATCGTGGGGGAGATCCAGGAGATGCGGCGTGGAGTGGAACCATTGACCGACCGCGGCTTACTTGGGTTGATGGCAACCTGACCATCACCGGCAGTCCGTCTGGCGCCGGTCTCTTGATCGTGACCGGGCGCCTCAAGGTTACCGGAAACCCTCACTTTCGCGGTCTAGTGCTCGTGATCGGCGAGCAAGCCGCCCTTGACATGGACGGCCAACCAAGAATTGAAGGCGGTCTATGGCTTGCCCGCTTGCGATCGGCGGGAGAAGAAGCGGCCTTTGATACGGCCCGGCTTTCATTAAGCGGCTATTTTGAGAACCGCAGCGATTGGAACTACCAAAAGCTGGCTATGTCGCTTCTCCCCTTCGTCCCCCTGCAATGGCGTGAAATCCATCCCGAAATGGAACCCTAAATGTTTCGGTTTACCCACTGTACGGAGCCTCAACCTACCATCGGTTTTGTGCCGCCTTTTGATCTCTCACTGGATTCTTGGATAACAAGTTGTTAGATGAATAAATCGAAATCTGTGCTGCGGTTTTGTCACCAGTTCTGCGTGAGCTGATGATGAGCCGCGATAACTAAATCGCGGCTAGGTCGTGAAGATAGGTATCTTACAATGGTTGTTTCTAAATAAACTTTCGGCTTCATAAAACGAACATGCAAAAGATGCTCAGACTGAAAGTCTAGCACAAATGCTGATGCAATACTGCTGCCTCTACTCGCTTTGTATCCTTCTGCTCTGTGGCTATTCCGTCATATGGGTTGATACAAGGGTCTAACGCTGAGGCATCACCCGCCGCCTACTTTTCAGCGGTTAGGTGGATGACGTTGTTATGCGTCGGTTTGAAGCCGCTTCTAAGGCTTTGCCTCGAAGACGAGGTTGAAGGGCGTTTCGGCGGCGCGCCGGAAGTGTTTGAAGCCGCCGCTGGTGGCTACCTCCCGCATCCGCGCCTCGCCGGCCTGCGCGCCTAAGGCGAGACCCACTTCCTGTGCGAGCGAAGCCGGGGCGCACACCAGCGTCGAGACTGAGTAAAAAATTCGTCCGATCGGATTCAGGTTGTCCTCGACCTTGTCCCCGGCGAAGGGATCGACGATCATCCACGTCCCGTCCGGAGCCAGTGACTGCCGCACGTGAGCCGCCGCGCCGATGGGGTCCCCCATATCATGCAGGCAGTCGAAGAAGGCGACAAAGTCATAACCCATACCGGGGTAGTCCTTGGCCCTGGCGACCTCGAACGTTACGCGGTTGGACACGCCCGCATCATTCGCCCTCTGGCGGGCTATCTCGACTGACTTCTCGTGGTAGTCGTAACCGACGAAGGTCGAGTTGGGGTAGGCTTGCGCCATCAGTATGGTCGAGGCCCCCAGGCCGCAGCCGACGTCGGCCACCCTAGCGCCTTTTTTCAGCTTCGCTTCGACGCCTTCGAGGGAAGGAATCCAGGAGGTTATCAAGTTGGCAGCGTAGTTGGGCCGGAAGAAGAGCTCGGTGCCGCGGAAGAGCCCATGGTCGTGCTCGTGCCAGCCCAAGCCTTTCCCGGTGCGGAACCTCTCCGTGATTTGCGGCACCGCCCGAAGTGAGGAGACCGCGACCAAGAAACCACCCGGCAAATAGGCTGGACTCTTCTCGTCGGCGAGCACGAACGCCTGCTCCTCGGAAAGCCAGTAGCGGCCGGCGGCCGCGTCGTACTCGACGTAACCTCCGGCGGCCTGTGAGTTAAGCCACTCGCGGACATAGCGTTCATGAGTGCCGGTGCGCTCGGCGAGCTCTAAAGAAGTCAGCGGGCCCGCTTCCCGCATAGTCTTGTATAGACCTAGGCTATCGCCGATGACGGCCATGCCGGCATGGAGTGTCGCGCCGAGGTCGGCCACGAACTTCCCCATGAGCTGATTGAGTTTTTCCTCGTTAATAGGCATTCCATACTCCTTTCCAGATGATTTACAGACTAGACATTTCGCCTCGCCCGACTACGCGTCTCGACAAAATGCATAACGGCCCCGGTCAGGTGCAGCGCTTGGTTAGGCCGACTTTACTCGGGGTGGCCAGCCGAGAAGTCCGACATGATCCGCCTCTTCCACGCAGAGAGCTACTCGACCGCCGCAACCCACTCAGCTAACAACTGGGCAGTGTGGACCCGGGCCTCGTCGAACCAGAGGTGTGTATCGACTCTCCCGCTCCTCGTCAGACGGTGTGGCGTGTCCATGCTCGTCGTGGCCATACCCTTGCCTGCAGAGGTCGTATACCTCCCGAGCGTGCGCATACGACCCCCGCGCGACGACTCTTCACGTCACACCCACGCGGCTACAGACCGAGCCTCAATTTGCGGACATAACTCCTGATGTAGTCGTTGTCCACCGCCTTGTTGGAGCCGTCCCGTTTGTACCGATACACGATCCCTTCGTATTCGTCGATTTGCCCGAACGGCAGCCCGATGATCGCGTATCCGCCCGTGCTCTGCAAGGCCGTGGAGCAGAACACCGTCGCCCCGCTCGCCTTGGCGATAGCCCCGCAAAAGAGATTGCCGTCGAAGCTGGTCGCGCCGATCTGAGCAACCTCGCAGGCCACGATAAAGATTGTGTTCACTTTCCCGTTGAGGACCTTGAAGAGGTTGGCCATGGGGGGAGTGATGCCGGTGCCGATGTGCAACTTCCCCGGCGATCCGTGCGAATTGAACACCACGCAACGGAGCCCGCCGCGGACGTTCTCCCCCACTTTCGCGGTCCACCCGAGCATGTGCTCGGGTGCGGTATCGGCGCTGACCTTATACGTGTTATACATCTGGTAGTCCGGCGGCGGCACGTCGTGGGAATTGAGTGCCATCGACGGTTGGGGTAGGTTAAACATTGCGTGTACTCCTTTCCATTAAGAAGACCTGAAGTGATTTGTGTGCGGCGACTGACGCTACCGGCGCCTGAAGGAACCACGAACCAACGTCGGCACGGGCATCCCACACCGCCGGAGGTCAGTAAATATGCAACTGCTCCGAGCGTGGCGCGAATGCCGGGACGTGCTCCTTCGCGATGATGAACCTGCCGATCGCCACAGCGCCCTCTGCGGCCGAACGCCCAGGAGCATTTGTCGGGGAAGCGGCGAATGAGGCAACCATTACCAAAGGCCGCTAACCGCATTCCCGGTCAACGGCATACTATGGTTCGGCCCTTTCGCTGAGTAAAGCGTTGAGTCTTCGCAACACTTGGACAACAAGCTGCTCTGGGATCGCGCCGAGACGTACGCACTGGCGAGCCTTCCAATCGAGGCTCTTCACTTGATCCGCCAGTACTACGCCTGTTACGGGTAGCCCGCCCGGCAGCGCGACCTCGAAGGGGTAGCCCTTCACTTGGCTGGTAATCGGGCAGAGCAGCGCCAGCCCGACCCGCCCGTTGTAGGCCGCCGGCGACAAGACCAACACCGGCCGCTGCCCCCGCCGCTCGTGACCGGCCTGCGGATCAAGGGTAATCAAAATAACGTCGGCCCGTTCCGGAACATAGCCACGCTTGGGCTTCAACAGATTTCCTTCCCGACGGTCGGCCGAGTGTCCCACTCACGGGGAAGATTCTCATCGGTAACCGCGCGGAGCAAATCAGCGAGCGAAAGCGGCTGTTCGGCGTGCGGTTGGACTATGAGTCTGCCTTTCATGACCGACAGATCCACGGCGAGATTCTCGCAGAGTCCGACCTCGGTGGCGAAGGACTTGGGAATCCTCAGGGCAAGGCTATTGCCCCACTTCTGAACGCGGGTCCTCATTGTTCACCTCCTCGTGTCTACAATGAGGATACGTGGATTTGCCGGCCGAGTCAATAGTCGGGCCGAACGCCGGCGGTGAGTGGCGGACCACACTGTACAAGCCCATACCGGCCACCGACGCCCACTGTGGCCCGTCCTCTCCTCTGCGTGTTAGGCCCCAAGGGTGTTTCCAACTCGATCTATGGCTAAGAAGCGGCGGATGAAATAGGGCATCACTAACGACTGAAAATAAAGACCCGACCGCAAATAACCTGTTGCAACTTTATTTTCAGCCCGTGCTGATTCGAGGGGAGAGGGAGTAATTCCATTCCCGGTGAAAATCCGCCGGCGTGATTTTCAGTTGAGTCATTTCCTCCTGGGATATTTTGATCCCCTTCTCGTAGGTGTTGCTGTCTAAAGCGGCCTGAATATTAAGACCCTGGCTGGTTTTGGTGTTGGCGATGAGGTTCACGATCACCTCCAGACTGAGCAACGGTCGCCCCCTCCAGTTTTCCGTGATGTGGCAAAACATGCGATGCTCGATTTTGTTCCACTGGCTCGTGCCGGGCGGATAGTGACACACGGTTATGGTCAGCCCCGTCTCATCCGCGAAGGTCTGCAGTCACCCTTT